>CAZVUU010000050.1:0-17056 GCA_964630465.1 uncultured Christensenella sp. | reverse complement strand
TATCCCCCTGTGCAAGGTTGGTCGCTCACGCGTTACTCACCCGTCCGCCGCTAAACTGTTAAAATTCCATCCGAAAACTTCCTCTTAACAGCTCCGCTCGACTTGCATGTGTTAGGCACGCCGCCAGCGTTCGTCCTGAGCCAGGATCAAACTCTTGTGTTTAATCCCTCAGCCTTATCTCACCGGCTTCTCCGCCAGCAATCACTCAGCAAGGTTTAAACCCGCCTCGTCTTCACTCACGCAGCTCCCGAATCAATAAGACCGATTCCTCTCAGAATCAACTGTCGTTGTTCGCTTCTCTTCTCTGTACCGTTTTCAAGGTTCCCGCGCCCTCTCTTGAGGGTGCCCGGGTAGATTACCATCAAGACATGACCTTGTCAAGCGATTTTGACGCTCATTTAAGAAATTCATCTCAAACTTCTGCTCTTATTTCTTTTCAAGCAGCCCGATCGCCTGCGCCACGGTGGAAACATGGATGATCTGCACGCCCTCCGTCTGCTTCCCTTTGAGCTTTCTGTCTGCCGGGCAGATGATCTTTGTGAAGCCCAGGCGCTTGCATTCAGCCAGCCTCCGCTCCAGCTGCGGGATGGAGCGGACCTCACCCGCCAGCCCCACCTCACCCATCGCGGCGACCTCCATCGGCAGGGGACTGTCCCAGAGGGAAGAGGCCACGGCCAGGCAGACGGCCAGATCTGCCGCCGGCTCATTCAGACTCATGCCGCCGGCCACGTTCAGGTAAACGTCCTGATTATACAGCCGAAGGCCCGCGCGCTTTTCAAGCACGGCCAGCAGCAACGCCACGCGCCCCTGATCCATGCCGTTGACGGTGCGCTTTGGCGAGGAGTAGAAGGACTGGGCCACCAGGGCCTGGATATCCATCAGCACGGGCCGCGTTCCTTCCATGCCGCAAAACACCACCGACCCGCTGGCATCCTTCGCGCGCTGGGACAGCAGCAGCTCCGAGGCACCCTCCACCGCGCGCATGCCTTCGCCGGTCATTTCAAAGATACCCAGCTCATTCACCGACCCATAGCGGTTTTTCACCGCGCGAAGCAGGCGGTACTCCCTCTGGTAATCTCCTTCAAAGTAAAGCACCACGTCCACCATGTGCTCCAGCACCCTGGGGCCCGCGATGGAGCCTTCCTTGGTTACATGCCCCACCAGGAAGATGGCACAGCCGTTTGTTTTGGCATAGCGCAAAAAAAGAGAGGCGCATTCCTTCACCTGGCTGACCGAGCCGGGCGCGCTGGCCATTTCGGGGCGGTACATGGTCTGAATGGAGTCGACGATCACCAGATCAGGCGCTTCTTTCTCCAGCTTCTCCTCGATCTCGTCCATGGCGTTTTCAGCCAGCACCAGCAAGCCCTCATGAATGGCGCCGATACGCCTGGCGCGCAGCTTGATCTGCCGGGCGCTCTCCTCGCCCGTTATATACAGTACAGCTTTGCCTGCCCGGGCCTGTTCCGCGCATATCTGCAGCAGCAGCGTACTCTTGCCGACGCCGGGTTCACCGCCCAGCAAGGTCAGCGAGCCCTCCACGATGCCGCCGCCCAGCACCCTGTCCAGCTCCCCCATGCCGGTGGGACGATGCATCTGCAGATCAGCCTCAATATCCTCGATCGAAAGAGCCGGCGCGCCCGTTCCGCCGCGCTGCTTCTTTTCCTTTTGCCTGGGCAGGCTGTCCGGCGCCGCCTCCAGCGCCTCCTCCAGGCTGTTCCAGGCCTCACAGGCCGGGCATCTGCCGTACCAGCGGGGTGATTCATAGCCGCAGGCATTGCAGACATAGATGCTTTTTGCTTTCGCCACTGTTTCCTCCTGCCATGTATAAAGGCCTTTCCCCTGCACAGCCGCGCATGCTATACTGCGGACAGACAAAAGGAGGCCCGTGCGTACATGAAAAAGATATGCTATATCGTCGGAGCGGGAGAGTTTTCTCCTCGGGGACTGTCCCCGGGGCCGGGTGACCTGCTGATTGCCGCCGACGGCGGCCACCAGTCCCTCCGGGCTCACGGACTTCGTCCGGATATCGTCGTCGGCGATATGGATTCCTCCACGCAGCCGGTCATCGGAATTCCTTTGCTGCGCTTCCCCGTACGTAAAAATGATACCGACCTTTCGCTTGCCCTCAAGCTGGGCAGCCGCATGGGTTATCGTCGCTTTCGCCTCTACGGGGCGGCGGGCGGGCCCAGAGAAGATCATTTTCTCGCCGCCTTGCAACTGATGGGCGGATGGAGCGAAAGAGGGGCGGACATCCGCCTGATCGCGCGGCGCTTTACCCTCTACGCCCTGACAAACGCCTCGCTGCTGATCCAGACCCGTCCGGGGCAGGCTGTCTCCGTCTTCAGCCACAGCGCGCAAAGCCTCGGTGTCGGCCTTCGGGGTCTGAGCTACCGGGGGGATGGCATCTCCCTGGACCACGGCTTTCCCCTGGGGGTCAGTAACTCCGCCGTATCCGGGCGCGCGCTGATCAGGGTCAGGCGGGGCACACTGCTGATCTATCAGGAGGCATAGCTTATCTTCGCCCGTTTCCTCCCGCGATAAAGGCCTCTGTCATCGACTGCAGCTCAGCTTCCTTGCGCTCGATGTCGCGCAGCAGGGCCATCTGTGCTCTGGCGCGCACCAGATTATGATCGGGCGAGTTGACCTTGAAGTATACATCGCCGTCAATATAATCCGTTAAAAAGCGCATCGCCAGCTCGCAGGTCAGCACCTTGATGCCCAGCGGAAGGCTTGAGAGCTCTTCACACGTTAAAAACCCGTTTGTCTCTTCAATAAATCCTTTGGTAAAGGCCCGGGCCTTGTCCATATCCAGGGCAATCTTCGATGTATCGGGCTCGTCTTCAGCCGCGGTGGAGGCGCCAAAGCGCACCGCGTCACCGTAATCATACAGAGCTGAGCCCGCCATCACGGTGTCCAGGTCGATCACGCAGATGGCCTCGCCCGTCGCGTTGTCCAGCATCACATTGTTGGATTTGGTGTCATTGTGCGTGACGCGATAGGGAATGGCCTCCTCATCCAGCATCCTGACAATGCTGCCCATCATGCGCCGGCGGTCAAACATAAACTCTATCTCTTCTTCAAGGTCCTTGACACGCCCGGCTTTGTCAGCGTCCACAGACTGTACGAAGGCGTAAAAGCGTTTGAGGGTATGGTGGAAGTTGGGGATGGGGCAAAATAATTCCTGCGCGGGAAAATCATGCAAAAGCCTTTGAAAGCTGCCGAAGCCCCGCCCGACCTGCTCCATCTCATAGGGAGTGCTCACAATATCCAGCGCCCTGGCATCATTGATATAGGCATAGGCGCGCCACACATCCCCGCTGCCGTCCTCGTGAAGGTTGCCGCCGTCGCGCGTGGGGATCAGCTCCAGCACACGGCGCGCGGTATCTACATTGTCGCGCCTGAGCGCTTCGCGAAGATGGTTGGTCACTGCCGAAATATTGCTGATCACCTCGTGGGGGTTTTTGAAAACATAGGTGTTGATATGCTGAAGGATGTACAGATGAGGCCGTATTTCGTCGTGATATTCCAGCAGATAGGTGGTGTTGATGTTGCCGCTGGGCACCTCGCTGACGCTGCTGTACTGGCCTTTGAAGCAGAAACTCGGCAGCACGTTTTTGATGGTGTTATAGGTCATCGTATCCTCCGACATGCTTTTTGTTCTCTCAGAGCGTGCTTTATTTTAATCCCGGCGCAAATTTCTGTCAAATTTGGAAGATAGCCTGCCTTAATCAATTCACACTCTGATTGAACTCTCCCAAAGAGAATTCACTTACTTTGAGCATTTTGAGACGGTTTGAGGTCTCCTCCGAATTCAAAATTTGCTCTGTGGTTTGGTCAAAGGTATATGAAGAAGTTGTGTGGGTTGCAAAATTAATAACAGTAGCCTTAAAAACTTGTGTTAGATCGTCAAAATCACCATAGGAAACGCTTTCAACATACCAATCGATGTTATCAAAAAAGAGCGTGAAACCATACAAGAAGATCGATGTGTTTTCTTTGTTGTCAGGATAATATGTGATGTAAACTCGCTGCTCATTATCATAGGCAATATAAGGTGTTTCTGCGATGTCCTTTGGCAGCAGTCTGTATGTCTCAACATCCCGTCCCCAGAAACCATCACTGTGTTTGCTAAGTATGCAGAAGGCATTGCCAGTTTGGTCAGAAGCTACATAATAAACACGTTCAACAGTTCCGATGGCTAATTCCTTGCTGACAAGGATATTCCTCTGGTCATTTAAGGTTTGTATCATATTCAGGCCATCCTGAATCGTTATGTCTTGCTCTGGGCATACTGATGCATGTACAACAAATGGAATGATCAGAAAAGCAAAAAAGCAAAAACACATTAACCGCTTCATCATGCTTACACCATCTTCTCTCGATACGATCCACTCAAACATGAGCCAGAAGAACAGGATTTAGGAGCCTGCTTTATTTTAATCCCGGCATAAATTTCTGTCAAATCAGACGGCCTTTTCCCGAATCGCAACATTAAGTGAAACACTCCGTCCTGTGATGAGAAAGGGCGTTTTCTGTTCCCTCAGGTTTCCTCTACCGGTCCGAGGCAATTTAAGCACTGTCACCGTTCAGGATTCTGCGCAGCATATGATTGATCCATTCCTCGACTCGCTTGATCTGTTTCTTTGAATACTTGCCAATTGCGCTTCCCTTAGCGATAAACCAACGAATAATGCCGTTCACATTTTCATTGCTTCCCCACTCCCAGGAGCTGTTGGGGTGACAGAAATAATGGCTTGTTCTCACGCCTTCTCCCAAGCAGGAGCGTTCTACTGAGCGCCAATCCATAAACTCTGAGCCATTATCGCTTGTAATGCTCAGGAACTTTGACCTGAAGGAATCGGTTCCCAGATCCCGTTCAAGTTTATCTAATGCCTTGATGACGGCTTGAGTGGTTTGAGACGATAGTTTCATCATGATGACTTCCCTTGTTTTTCGTTCCAGCATGGTCAGCAAACAAGCTGTTCCTTTGCCTCGGCCCGACTCGATACACTCCGTCTCCCAGTGTCCTCTTTCACTTCGGGCATCCGCTTCTTCCGGGCCTTGCCTGATTCCTTTCCCGTCCCCCCAATGCGCTTTGCGCACACGCTCATACTTTCGTTTCTTCACCCGACCAGCCCTTCGTAAGTTGCTCACCTCAAGGTTTAGAAACAGCCCCCTGTAGATGTATGAATACAGTGTTCGGGTGCAGATGTTTGTCGCGTAGGGGTTCCCATCTCGTCTGAGCTCCATGATGATGGCATCCGGTGAATACTTCTCTTTAAGCGCTTTGTCTTCCACATGCCGGACAAAGGCATAGTCATGGCCAATTTTCAGAGCTCTTCCTTTCGCTGTTCCTTTTGCCTCGTAATCTGCCTGAGCGATGTTCACTGAGTAGCCTGCGTATGGTCTCAAATCATATGCCAGTTGTTCTACTCGTCCCCGTCTCGATTCCCGGCTTATCGTAGCCGTGCTGTTGTCCAACAAATAGGCTATTCGCCGGATACTCTTTCTTCTGCGCTTGGACAGTTGATGATTCTCTTTAATATACCGCTCTAGTTGATGTCTGTCCTCGTATCGAAGATGTTCACCTTTCTTCCGATCCTTGATATAATGTAATCGGCTCATGATCTTCCTCCTTGATGCGTTGTTCTCACTTCCACCATACAGGATTTTCATGAGCTATTCTGTTTCAATTCATTCTACAACTCGCCATCAGACGGCTTTTTCAAAAAAACCTTGAAATATATTGACATATAAAATACATGCTGATACTATTCTCTATAGAAAGAAAAGCGGTTCCGGTCTGCCCATATATCATCATGCCGCTGTTTCACAGGAACGTCTTTTCTTAAGTCGTTCTAAAAACAATCAAATGGAGGAAAATATCAATGAAAAGACTCTTGGCCCTCGCATTGACCCTCAGCCTTGCTCTCGGTCTGGTTGCCCTGAGCGCGAACGCCGAAGCGCCCAAGTACAAGATCGGCATCCTGGCCCCCGCCGTGACGCACGGCTGGGTCGCTGGCGTTGCCTATCATGCGGAGACCCGCTCCAAGGCCCTGGCCGATCAGGTAGAGTACAAGCTCTACACTTCGTCCAACGCCGAAGAGATGACGGGCCAGCTGGACGACCTGAAGACCTGGGGTGCCCAGGCCATCGTGGCCTTCCCGCAGTGGGAAGGCATGGAGGTGCCGATTCAGGCAGCGATCGATGAAGGCATCATCGTCGTCAACTTTGACATCCAGATCAATGCCGAGGGTATCTACCTGGTCACCGGCGACAACGAGGGCATGGGCCGCGCCAGCGCTCAGTACATCGTTGACAAGATCGGCCCCACCGGCACCGTCGTGGCGCTCCCCGTGCCCACCAGCGGCTCGGTGTCCGAACTTCGCATGAAGGGCTTCATGGATGTGATCAAGGAGATCGCCCCGGAGATGACGATCCTCGAGCGCGCCACGAAATTCACCCGTGAAGACGGCTTGAACGACATGTCCGACATCCTGGCGGCCAACCCCCAGATCGACGCCATTTACTCTCTGGACGATGAGACCTCCATCGGCGCCCTGCAGGCCATCGCCGACGCGAATCGCAGCGATATCAAGGTCATCACAGGCGGCGGCGGATGCCAGGAGTACTTCAATATGATGCCCGAGAATGACGCCATCTGGATCGCCAGCGCCCTGTACAGCCCCCTGATGGTTGAAGACGCGGTCGACGTAGCCCTGGCCGTCCTATCGGGTGAAGAGGTCGAAGCCGTCAAGGTCATCCCCACCGCGATCGTGGACCGCACGAATGCCGAAGATTACCTTGACCCCAACTCGGTCTACTGATTTCCGATTGTCTGAATGAGGTTTAAGGGGCTGTGGCGATGGCCGCCATAGCCCCTTTATCGGTATGAAACGGAGGTGACTTGCTCTGAGGCTTGCTATGACCGGCATCTTTAAGTCTTTCGGCGCTAACGAAGTGCTGAAGGATGTTGATTTCCACCTGGAAGGCGGTGAGATCTGCGCGCTGCTGGGTGAAAACGGCGCGGGCAAGTCGACCCTGATGAACATCCTGGGCGGCGTGCTGCGCCCCGACGCGGGAACCGTCACCCTGGACGGGGAAGTCAAATCTTTCGCCGCCCCCATGGATTCTTTGGAGGCCGGCATCGCCTTTATCCATCAGGAGCTGAACCTGATCAACGATCTGCCGGTCTATGAAAATATGTTCATCGGCAGAGAGCTGAAAAAGAAAAACGGCCTGCTGGATCACCAGCGCATGATCCATGAAACGCGGGCGATCTTCGAGCGCATGGAGATGGACCTGGACCCGCGCAGCATGGTGCGCGACCTGGATGCCTCCTTCAAGCAGATCGTTGAGATCAGCCGGGCGCTGCTGACGCAGGCGCGCCTGATCATCATGGATGAACCGACCACCTCCCTGACCGATCCCGAGATCGAGCATGTGTTCCGTATCCTGCGTACCCTGCGCCAGCAGGGCGTGGGCATTGTGTTTATCAGCCATAAGCTGCGCGAAGTCATGGACCTGTGTGACCGGTACGTCGTTTTGCGCGATGGGGTCGTGGTGTCTTCAGGCACAGTGGCTGATGTCACGCCATCCGATCTGGCCCGTTTTATGGTCGGCCACGAAGTACGTGACAAGTCACTCTCCTCGGGCCGGGCGCGCAGCAGCAAGCGCCTGGAACTAAAGGGCCTGACCAGGGATCCTTTCTTTTACGATGTTGATCTTACGGCCTATGCCGGTGAAGTGCTGGGCATCACCGGCCTGCTCGGCGACGGCCGCAGCGAACTGTTTGCATCCGTCTTTGGCAGCGGCGGGCCCTATGAAGGCAGCATCCATGTCGACGATCGGCCGGTTCGCATGCACTCGACCCGCCAGGCGGTCTCCCTCGGCATCGGCTATGTGCCGCGTAACCGCAAGGAAAACGGCATCATCAAGGATATGAATATTCTGGAAAACGGCACCGTCGTTTCCTGGGAAGAACTGGGGCGGCACGGCTGGATCGATAAAAACAGGCAGGCGAAACAGTTCGAGTCTCAGCGTCAGGCGCTGCAGATCAAGATGGAAAGCAATACCGCCCCCATCACCAGCCTGTCCGGCGGCAACCAGCAGAAAGTGGTGCTGGCCAAATGGCTCGCGCGCCGCTGCAAGATACTGGTGCTGGATAACCCGACCCAGGGCGTTGACGTGGGCGCCAAGGAAGAAATCTATGACATCATCCTGCAGCTGGCCCGGGAGAATGTCGCCGTGATCGTCCTCAGCTCCGAAGCACAGGAGATCATCCGTGTGTGCAGCCGCGCGCTGGTCATGTACCATGGCCGGATCGCGGGCGAAGTATCTGCGGACAGCATGACCGAGCACGAGATCATGCGCCTGGCGACGGGCAGCTGAACCCGGAGAGGAAGTAAAATGAACAGAGCAAAAAAGACCGGATGGTTCGGACAGCTGAAAGACCGCTGGGAGAATACCCCGCTTTTTTCCACCCTGACCGCGCTGGTATTGATGATCATCCTGCAGACTTTCGCGCTGGGCTTCAACTACCCCGGCCCGGGCGAGTGGTTTGCCGCCTGGGGTAAAAACTGGATCAACATCCTCCGCAACAATGCCACCGTCGGCATCATCGCCCTGGGCATGACCTTTGTGATCATCTCCGGCGGTATCGACCTGGCCGTCGGCTCCACCCTGGTGGCGGTCGGGGCGATCGTCATGGTACTGATCAGCGGCAACGATACGGGCGTTTTAGCCGGGCTTGGCATCACGGGCGCTCCCGCCTTTGCCATCGCCATTGTGATCGGCATCCTTGTCGGTACGCTGCTTGGCAGCGCCTCGGGTTTTTTGATTGCCCACAGCAATATGCCCCCCTTCATCGCCACGCTTGGCATGATGAAGATCTGCCGCAGCGTCACCCAGCAGTTCATGCAGACCGTTTCGGTGCAGGTACCGAAGGACTTTCTGGCCATTGCCAATACGCGCATCGGCGGGGAGATCATCCTGCCCATCATCTATTGGCTGATACTGGCGGCGGTTTTGCATATGATCAGCAAACACACGGCCTTTGGGCGCCAAGTGTTCGCCATCGGCTCCAACAGCCGGGCCAGCAAGCTGTCGGGCATCAATGTCAGGTGGGTCAAAATGCGCGTCTATATGCTGCTGGGCGCTCTGGTGGCGGTCGCTTCCGTGGTGCAGATCGCCCGCATCGGCAGCATGGACTATGCCAACGCCGGCAGCGGCTATGAAATGGACGCGATCGCCGCTGTCATCATCGGCGGCACCAGCATGTCGGGGGGCAGGGGCTCTGTTTCGGGCACGGTGCTGGGCGTCCTGATCCTCGCCGTGATGAACAACCTGCTCAACCTCATCGGAGTGCCTCCGTTTTTGCGCGAAGCCTTCAAGGGCGTCATCGTCATCGGGGCGGTTTTGCTGCAAAAGAAAGACAGCGCGGGCTGAGCCATGAATAAGCATGCGATCAATATCGGCCTGGCCGGCATAGGCAGCATGGGCACGGTACATTACCGCAACTGGGCGCAGATCGGTCATGCCAGGGTCACGGCTCTGGTGGGCAACAGCCCGACAGATCGGCAGCGCGCCCGGGAATGGCAACTGCCTTTGTATGACAGCATCAGCGATATGTGCCGTCACGAAGACATCGGCCTTGTCGATATCTGCACCCCGACATTCATGCACAAACAGATGGCGCTTGAAAGCCTGTCATGCGGCAAACACACCATTGTCGAAAAGCCCATTGCCCTGAGCCTGTCAGATGCCCGTGCCATGTATGATGCGGCCGAAGATAACGGCGTACAGCTTTACGTGGCTCAGGTGGTTCAATTTACAAAGGAAACAGCCATCCTCCGCCGCATCGTAGATGACCGGAGCTACGGCAGGCCGCTGGACGCCTGCTTTGAGCGCTTATCCGCTTCCCCGGACTGGTCGCGCAACAGCTGGATGACCGATAAAGCAAAGAGCGGCCTTCTGCCTTTTGACCTGCATATCCACGACCTGGACCTGATCGTCGGGCTGTTCGGCATGCCTCTGACCATGAGCTATACCAGCGCCGGGACACAGAGCAGGGAGTACCGGGAGCAGTACCGTTTCTCCTACGGCTACGAAGGGCTGACCGTCTGCGCGGAGGCTGCCTGGTTCAACGCCGCAATCCCGTTTACCGCCCGATGGCGCGTATATTTTGAGCGGGGCATGCTCATCTATGACAGCAAAGGTGTGCAGGGCTACCACGCAGACGGCACCGTCACCTCCTTTGACACAGAGGACGATATCCGGATCGCCACCGGTATCAACCTTGCCCCGACGGGCATGTTCTACCACGAGCTGAGCCACTTTGCCGATTGCGCCGCAAAGGGCATCCCCTCCCCCTTCGTGCCTCGCCGGCAGATACTGGGCGTGCTGTCCGTGCTTGAAAAGATGGGGTTCTGACAGCCCCCCCTGATGCGGATAAATATGATCACCGGGCGTTAAAGCGCCTCTTTTTTTGTTTTTAAATCGGTTCACCTGTGCGGCCATCACCGGGACAGGCGATTTTTACCCTCTGATAAAGCTGTGGGCGTACTCGGTGTGAATGTCCTGCAAAATCTCCGGGTGGGAGAAGTCTTTGGGGTAGATCAGGTTGATCTGCCGCAGCATCTGACAATCTTCGATCGGCACGATCACAAGCTTTCCCCGGCGTTCCTCCTCCAGGCAGACATTATGGCTGATCATTGTGATGCCCAGGTTGGCCATGACGATCTCCTTGATATTGGAAACGCTGTCCATCTCCATGATGACATTGAAGTTCTTCAGGTCATATCCATGGCTGATCAGATAGCTTTCAAACAACCTTCTTGTCTCAGCCTTTTTGGGGCGGAGCACAAACTTTTCACCCTGGATCTCTTCCAGCTTCACACTGGCCCGCTTGGCAAAAGGATGAAGGGGGGACACGACAAGCCCCAGATAATCCGTTCCCAGAAGCATGGAGGCCGTATTTTCATTTTTGATCACGCCGTCAACGATCGCAAAATCAATTTCATAAAAATTTAGCATGCTATCAATGTTTTTGATGGTTTCACGCAGGATCTGTATCTTCACCTGCGGGTGTTTATTGCAGTAAGAAGCCAAAACCTGAGGCACCAGAATGTCGCTCGCGGTCGGGGTGATCCCGACGGTCAGGCTTTTTATATCCTTCCTGGCGTCTTCCAAGGCTTGGTACACTTTTGACGAAAGTGCCGTTACGCGCCTGGCGTACTTCAGCAGTACGAGCCCCTCGGGCGTTGGTCTCAGCTCATGCTTGCCTTTGATAAAGATATGAATGCCATATTCCTGCTCAAGCAGTTTTATGTGATTGCTTACCGCAGGCTGCGTCAGAGAGAGCGCTTTCGCGGCCTTGGTGTATGACCCCGCGCTTTGAAGTGTAAGCAGCGTTTTTATTTTCGGATCAACCATGGGATACTTCCTTCCCTAAGGCTATATTATAAAAGTTATTTATAATATAGTTTTAAATTATAATTTGATTTTACTATTTCTGCGTCCTATAGTCAAGACAACCCGAGGGGCCGGGAGGCAAACACCTCGATCCTCCGGATGATTACCATGAAAGGAGGAAAGTCTATGCCGGCTTTTCTCAGTACCTTACATCCGCAAGCGCTGATCCTCCTGCGCTTGGCAGCCATGCTGCTGCTTGCTTTTTGCTTTTCCCGCGTCACAAAGCTTTTCAAGCTCCCGAATGTGACCGGGTACATCCTGTCAGGCATTGTCATCGGCCCTTATGTCTCCGGCATCGTCCCGGCGGACATGGCCGGCGGCATGAGCTTTCTGACAGACATCGCGCTGGCTTTCATCGCCTTCGGCACCGGAAAATACTTCAAGCTGGACTCACTCAGACAAAACGGCAAAGGCATGGTGATCATTACCCTGTTTGAGTCGCTGACCGCAGCCCTTGTCGTCACCCTCACCATGTTCATGGTCTTTCATTTGTCCATGCCCTTCTCCCTTTTGCTGGGAGCCATCGCGTCGGCGACTGCGCCCGCTTCCACCTTGATGACGATACGTCAATACAAAGCAAAGGGAAGCTTCGACAACACCATCCTGCAGGTAGTCGTATTGGATGACGCCGTCGCGCTGATCGCCTTCAGCGTCTGCGCAGCTGTCGCCCAGATCATCGGCAGCCGGGCCTCCGTGGACATTCAAAGCATCGCGCTGCCGATCCTGTATAACCTGATCGCGATCGGCTTGGGCGCGGGCGCGGCCTTTCTCCTGCGCTTTCTCATGCGCCGCATACTTTCTTCATACAATCATCTGCTGATGGCTGTCATCCTGCTGGTGGGCATTTCAGGCATCTGCGCGTCGTTTGATGTTTCACCACTGCTTGCCTGCATGGTCTTTGGCACGGTGCATGCCAATATCTCAAAAAAAGACGGCACTGTCTTCAAGCGCATCAACCGCTTCTCTCCTCCCATCCTGACGCTGTTCTTTGTTGTTTCCGGCATGCGCCTGAATATCCGGTCCCTGGCAACAGCCGGCATCGTGGGCGTCGTTTACTTCGCCATCCGCATCATCGGGAAATACCTGGGCGCGACGCTCGGCGGCATACTTGCCGGGAGCACCCAGGAGGTCAAAAAGTATCTGGGACTGGCCCTGATCCCTCAGGCCGGCGTATCCATCGGCCTGGCCGTATTGGGCGAGAGGATTTTGCCCCCCGACATGGGCGCCCTGTTATCGACCATCATTCTCTCTTCCTCCGTCCTCTATGAAATGGTCGGCCCGGCGGCCGCCAAGCTATCCCTGCATCTGGCAGGCTCCATCTCCTCAGACAACAGCATCGAAAGAAGACCTACCATGATGAAAGAAGGAGAAACGCATGACAAGCATCCTGTTCTTCGTAAAAGTGCATATGGCAGGCTTGATGAGCCTGGCGGCAGCCCCGCTGTTCACCTTCCTTATCTTGCGAGAAGTCATTCATCACCGAAGCATCGATAACCCCGGGACGGGCCACCTTCCGCCTTACAGACACAGCGCCGTTTCTCTGCCAGCTGCCCCTCCGCGGGAAGAAACCGGCCATGACGAAGCTTTGATCATACCCGACTCTTCGCAGCAGCGCAGCTTTCTTTATGATGGGCCTGCCTTTTATGATGAAGGGTATGAGCTTGACGAAGACGGCGGCGACAGGGATGATGAACTGGAACTGGGAACAGAGCACTTGTTTCCCTTTAAAAAACCCGGACACAATTGAGGGGCCTGTCATCAAACATCTGAGCACCCTGCTTTTCATCAGGCAGGGTGCTCCTTGCTGCTCTCCGCTTTGCCCTGCCGACGCTGAAAACTCATATTGACAATGTCCTGACGCGGTGCTATATTCAAAATAGTTAGCGGCTGCTAACCATATAGGGAAACGAGGTTTTACGGATGAAAAAGTTGCTTGCTTTGACCTTGTCCATTCTTTTGCTTGGTGTACCTGCCGCCGTTTTTGCTGCCGCGCAGAAGGTGCCGACGGTTGAGATCACGGATATCCGCGGCACCGTCGCGGTACCCTTCAAGCCCCGGGTCGTCGTTGCCCTGGATAACCGCAGCTTTGATACCCTGTATGCCTGGGGCATCAGGCCCGCCGCCGTGCCCAAAGCCGTGATGCCTGCCGATTCCCCCTATGTGCTTGACAAGACCATTGCGGATATCGGCGATCACCGCGAGCCTGATCTGGAGCTGCTTGCCGCCCTCGAGCCGGACCTGATCATCGTCGGCCAGCGCTTCATGAGCTTCTACGATGAGATCCGGGCCCTCGCCCCAAACGCGGCCGTGATCGATCTGGCTTTCGACGTCTCCGAAACGGCTGAAAATCCCGGCGAGGCCCTGGTGAACGGCCTGAAGGATTCGACAACCGCCCTGGGCCGGATTTTTGACAGGAAGGCTGAGGCTGAAGCCCTCAATGCCGAGTTTGATCAGGCCATCGCCCGCGCCAAAGCCGCTTACAACGGCAGCGACACCATAATGAGCCTGATCGTCTCCGGCGGCAACATCGGCTTTTCCGCTCCCGGGGCGGGCCGTGTATGGGGCCCCATGTACAGCATCTTCGGCTGGCAGTCCTCCCTGGATATCGAGGGATCTTCTTCCGACCACCAGGGTGACGACATCAATGTCGAGGCCATCGCGCAGAGCAACCCCGACTGGATCTTCGTGCTGGACCGCGACGCCGCGGTCGCAAGCTCGCAGGCGCCGCCCGCCAGGGATGTCATCGACAATGCCCCCGCTTTGCAAAATGTGACCGCCGTACGCAAGGGGCAGATTGTCTACGCACCCGCTGACACCTATACAAATGAATCCATCCAGACCTATCTGACGCTGTTTGGCGATCTGGCTGCCGCACTGTCACAATGAGCAACCGGGAGCGTGGGTTTCTTGCTTAAGAGTATCGCAGGACAAGGAATAGGGGCTGAGCCTGCTCAGCCCCGGTATTCTGATGTGAAAAAGCTGTGGACAAAGCCCTTCACCCTGGCCGTGGCCGCGGTGGCTTTGCTGGGCGTGCTGTCCCTTCTGACGGGGGTTTATGACCTGCGCAGGCAGGAGGATGCCATGAGGATGTTCTTCATCACCCGCGTCCCCCGGACGGCCGCGCTGATGCTGACCGGGGCCGCCATGTCCATGTCGGGCCTGGTCATGCAGCTGATCACGCAAAACCGCATGGTTGAGCCCACCACGACCGGCTCGATCGAATGGGCAGGGCTCGGCCTTCTAGCGGTCTATCTGTTTTCACCCAATCCGACGTTGCTGGTCAGGATGGGCGGGGCCATCGTCTTCTCCTTTGCCGGAACGATGATCTTCTTTGTGCTGCTGCGGCGGGTGCGGCTGCGTTCCTCCTTGATCGTGCCCATCATCGGCATGATGCTGGGGGCCGTGGTCTCCGCCTTTTCCACCTTTATCGGGCTTACATTCAATATGACCCAGAACATTGCAAACTGGTTCATCGGCTCCTTCGCCGCAGTGCAGGCCGGGCGATATGAGTATCTTTGGCTGATCGTGCTGATCACCATCGCGATTTTCATCTACGCCGACCGGCTGACACTGGCCGGCCTGGGCGAAGACATCGCGACCAGCCTGGGCGTCAACTACAGCCGGATCGTTTTGATGGGTACGGCCCTGATATCGATCGGCGTCGGCATCGTCACCGCCGTGATCGGCAACCTGCCCTTCCTTGGCCTGATCGTACCCAATGTGGTGTCCCGCTACCGGGGGGATGACCTGAAGCACAACCTGCCCTGGGTCTGCCTGCTGGGCATGGGCACCATCACGCTGTCGGACATCCTCTCGCGCGTCGTCATCATGCCTTTTGAGGTGCCTGTTTCGCTGATCCTGGGCACAGCCGGCTCCCTTTCCTTTATCCTGATCCTGCTCGGACAAAGGAGGCGCACATGACTGAGATCACGGCAAGCACCGCCCTTGGTTCGCCGCGCTCCGCCGGCGCTTTCCGCTCAAAAAAGGACGCCCGGCGCTATTGGCTTTTGCTGAGTTTTCTGCTGGCCCTGGGTGCGCTTGCAACGGCGGGCCTGCTGATTTATAACAACCCCGTGCCCGTCACATCGCCTTCCTTTATGCCGGTCGTCAGGCGCAGAATGTACGCCGTCACGGCGATGATCATCGCGGCGGTCTGCCAGAGCTTGTCCACCGTCACCTTTCAATCCATCACCAACAACCGGATCATCACGCCCTCCCTCCTGGGTTTTGAGGCGCTGTATACCACCATCCACACCTCCGCCATGTTTTTCCTTGGCGCCAGGGCCATGACAGGCTTCAGCGGAACGGGCGCTTTTTTGATTCAGGTCGGCGTCATGGTCGGAATGTGCCTGATCCTCTTCGGCTGGCTACTGTCAGGCAAGTACGGCAACCTGCAGCTGATGCTCCTGATCGGCGTGATCATGGGCACGGGCCTGCGTTCGCTTTCCTCTTTTATGAGAAGGCTGCTGTCGCCGTCGGAGTTTGACATCCTGCAGGCACGCCTGTTTGGTTCGGTCAACCATTCAAACTCCGATTACTTCCCCATCGCGATTCCCGCAGTCATCATCGCGGCGGTGCTTTTATTTGCCTATGCCAAGCAGCTGAACGTCGTCGCTCTGGGCCGCAATGTCGCGACACCGCTCGGCATCAGCCGCCAGGCCAGCGTGATTTTCCCCCTGGTGCTGGTATCCGTCTTGATGTCCGTCTCGACCGCGCTGGTAGGGCCTCTTACCTTTTACGGCTTCCTTGTGGCGACGCTGGCCTATCAGGCCGCCCCGACCTACGATCACCGCTACCTCTTTCCGATGGCGCTGGCCATCGCCTTTCCGGTCATCACCGGGGCCTATTTTCTGATGTACCATGTGTTCAACGCCCAGGGCGTCGTCTCTGTCATCATCGAGATGTTTGGCGGTTTGATTTTTCTGTCTGTCGTATTAAGGAAGGGAACGCTATGATAGCCATCAGCAATGCCAAAAAATGCTATGATTCGGTCACCATCGGCCCGCTGAACCTTGAGATCCCCAAAGCCGGCTTGACCTCTCTCATCGGGCCCAACGGCGCCGGAAAATCCACCATGCTGCTGATGATCGGCCGGTTGCTCCGCATGGAAGAGGGCTGCATCAAGGTAGCGGATATGGATGTCTCCAGCTCCAGATCACAGGATCTGGCCCGGGTGCTGACCATTCTGCGTCAGGAGAACCATTTCATCACGCGCCTGACGGTCAGGCAGCTGGTTGGCTTTGGCCGCTTTCCTCATTCCAAAGGCCGGCTGACAGCATCGGATGAAGAGGCCATCTCCAAATATATCGACTTCCTGGAGCTGACCGGGCTTGAGAACCGCTATCTCGATGAGCTCTCCGGCGGACAGCGCCAGCGCGCCTATGTGGCCATGGTGCTGTGCCAGGAGACGGAGTATGTGCTGCTGGATGAGCCGCTCAATAACCTGGACGTCGCCCGCTCGGTGCAAATGATGGACCACCTCAGGTATGCCGGCCGTGAGTTTGGACGGACGATTCTGGCGGTGCTGCACGATATCAACTTCGCGGCCAAGTATTCAGACAGAATATGCGCCATGAAGGACGGC
>CAZVUU010000049.1:0-17278 GCA_964630465.1 uncultured Christensenella sp. | reverse complement strand
AGCGCCAGGCCATTATCCAGGAGAGCGGATGCCATAATGTCGCCCCGGATGAAGCCGTCCACGCGCTCAGGCGTCCCGCCTTGCGAAACGGATAGTATATCAGTCTCCGATATCAGCAGGGCTGTATCCGTATCGTGCCGATAGAACAGGCGGTCATAGCGCCTTGACGGATCTACCTCCGCCCAGGGCACACTTTCGCCTGTCACGGGGTCGATGCTGATGAGTGTAGTAAACACGTCCGGCCAGCGTATCTCCTGTTTCAGGCCGATCAGCCGCCCATCTCCCATCAGGTCAAAGCTCATCAGGCCGGGCAGACTGATGCTTGTCCATTCTTGGCTATCCGGGCTGTACCTGTTCATGATCGCGTCGGAGCCGGAGGGGCTGAGGGTGTATACGGTTCCGTCTCCTATGGCAACCTGCCCTGTCAGGCGAGCGTCATCTTCTTCCACCGTCAGCAGAATCTGGTTGACATACTGTCCGGCTTCATCTACCAGCAGCGTAAGGGACAGGGCGCCGCGCCCGTAAAGCGCCTGTCCATCGCTGAGCAATCCCCAGATCTTTCCCATGAAGTCTTCAGCGGGGGCAATCTTTTCCTCTGATCCGTTGACAGATAGCGTATAAAGCCCGCTGTCGCGCAAGACATAGAGGGTACCATCGGTGTTGGCTACAGACATCGCGTAGTCGTCTTCGTAAAAGACAGCGCGCGTCTCATATCCGCTTTCCTGCGCTTGTGTAACAGAACAAGGTAAGATGACAAATAGGAGCAAGAGGATAGAAATTGTTTTTTTCATCATGGTGTTCCGTCCCATTTCCACAGGATGAATTCAAGATCAGCGTATTTTGTTGGCGGGGTGTCAATGAATATATTGCCTATCTGTTCTCCCGTCTTTGCGTCTATGCGCACGTTGATATTCCAGGGAGTTGCTTGCCCGAATAGCTTCTCTTCATTTTTCTTCAATCTAACATAGTCAGAATCGTTGTATACACCTGAAATAATTGCTTCCACCTGAGCAACCGCGCTTGCTGCACGATAAACAAATTGATATACGGAACGGTCACTACCGTCAGGAACATGATATACTTCAAGGCTTATTCTAATATGATCAAGCATATCTTGCGTCCAACCGGGCATAGATAAAATCGCTTCTTCGGATTTTTTCTTTGCTTCCTCATATGGGATATCAATATCAGAGGGTAAGCGGACATCATGTCTGACGAATTGACTAAAGGGAAAGCTGCTTTGCCTATCAAGTTTTGCTATTTCTTCATGAGGGAGCTGGCTAAGTCGCTCCGCCCATTTTTGTTTGAATTGATACATGGCTTCATAGCTTCTTTGACTGCGAACATAGTCTTCAAGAAGCTGTTCAAAAGCTTGAATGTCTCCCCTTTTCTTCAGACTGATGAGCTTTCCGTTTTTATCCATTTCTCCTCTGATGATCTCCTTCATGGTGCCATCGGGTTCTAATGCTTTGACCCCGAAATTCCATCCTCCGCTTTGACGCGGGGCGAAATCATAGATTTCCAGCTCATTTTTCGCGTAACCGAACTGCTCCTCACAGTAGCGGTATACTGCTTCTTTTCCTTCGTATTCACTAATAGCCGCATATGCGATGGGTATGCTGTTGAGCATGCAAGCGACTGAGAGGACAATAATACAAGATACACATACTGATTTTATGATTCCGAATCTAGTTCTATGTATTCTCATTCCAGCCTCCTTGAAATATGATATAAAGTAATGGCTGTACACAATGTGACTTTTTCTTAATAAATCAGCCGCATTGCGCACAGCCATCGAGTTACGATACAGGCATTATCATATGGCTATTGATACTGTCCTTTTTCATACCACAATGTTGTTTTGGTATTGTAACCAGCCTGACCGTCTACGGACAAACCACGGTTACCTTGATAGGTTTCTACGCCGTGTTTGGTTCCAGAACCAAAGATGCCGTCAGCAACACCGCAGTATCCGCCTCCTGTTGCATTTATGTCAGTTTGCAAGTTCTGGACATAGGTACCTGTGTGCCCCTGCTTGAGGGTATTGTGTCCATACCGGCTCTCGTACACGTACGCAGCCATGGCAGCAGTGGTGAAAGCCATCATGGCTACCAGAACAAGGGCGAAGAATCTGACCTTTCTTGAACTCAACATCGAAGTATCCTCCTTAATCATGAATGTCCTTAATCATGAATGAAAGTTGGTCGAATTGCTCAACAGAGATGACATCATTTTTCATCCTGTCTGGGGAGTTGCTAAGGAACCTGAGACTCGTAAGCCCCAAGGAAGCTTGCCATAGCCGCATTTGACTTTCTGCACTGGTAAAACCACTTTGCCATAGCCCGGAATAACTTGTCCTTGGTTCCTCGAGGAGCAAGTATAAGAGTCGTGTCGGTCAGTAAAGCTTAGCATCTATCTATCCCGTCCGCGCGCTGACGGCGATATTCTATGAGAAGCTACGGCAAGGGCAATAAGAGGATTTCACTTTTTATCCTGCTCCTGAAGTTGTTGAGGCACAGGGGTTTCGTACGAGCCGCGTATGCTGGGGGCGCCGGCATTGGCCTTCCCATGATGGTAGAGCCAGTTGGCAACGAGCTTTAAAATAGTGTTCATGATAGAACCTCGCTTCTTTATTTTGATCGTATCGTAACACGGAATTTTGATAACGCACGGTCTTATTGGTGAATAGCACGAAAAACGTGGTGAATGGTAATGATCAAGCCTGTACCTCCTAGCCTTGCCTATATATTGCCGTAAGACGGGATACCAAGTACAATGTGAGCGTCGCACATGGGTAGCGCTTATCAAAGCCCCTTCTGGAGCAGGCGGCGGAACAACTTTTCCGAGCCTTCCTCCCCGCTGGGGTACTGGGGCAGGTGCGTGCTGCTGAAGTCGAAGTCCACCCGGCAGCGCCGGGCGATTTCCTCCGTGCGGCTGACGGCGTCCTGCATGTCGGGGAACAGCGCCCGCATCTGCGCTTCCGATTTGACATACAGTTCCTGCGTTTCCATGCGCATGCGGTTGGTATCTTCCAGGGTCTTGCCCGTCTGTATGCACATCAGCACTTCCTGGGCGGCGGCATCCTCTTTGGCCAGGTAGTGGCAGTCGTTGGTGACCACCATCGGGATGTCCGTCTCCACGCTCAGGCGGACCAGGCGGGGCAGCACGGTCTTTTCGTCGCGCAGGCTATGATCCATCAGCTCGATGAAATAGTTATTTTCGCCCATGATGTCCCGCATCATCAGGGCATGCTCGCGAGCGTCCTCATAGCGGCCCTCCAAGAGCAGGGAGGGCAGCTCGCCCGACAGACAGGCGGACAGGGCGATCAGGCTTTCGTGATGCTTTCGCAGCAGGGCATAGTCGATGCGCGGTTTATAGTAAAAGCCCCGCGTGAAGCCTTCGCTGACCAGCTTCATCAGGTTCTGGTAGCCTGTATTGTTTTCGCACAGCAAAACGAGGTGGCTGTATTCGCGAGAGAAGCTGCGCTTCTCCTGCATGTCGGGGCAGATGTATACCTCGCAGCCGATCGCGGGGTGAATGCCCTGCGCCTGGCAGGCCAAGTGAAAATCGACCGCCCCGTACATCACCCTGTGGTCGGTGACGGCGCAGGAGGTCATGCCCAGCGCCTTGACGCGCTTGACCAGATCCTTGATGCGGCAGGCCCCGTCCAGCAGGGAATATTCAGTGTGTACGTGCAGGTGCGCAAATGCCATGTCCATCTCCTTGGAATGGATTAATTATATCATTTGCGGTATTGTTTTAAAGTTTAATACTTTGCTGTTATTATACCTTCATCAATTTCGCATAAAGTATCACATAGCTCATCAATATCTTGTTGGTTATGCGTTGTCAGCAGCATGGTTTTCCCTTCGCCTCTCAGCTTTTTGAATAAGGTACGCATGTCCATCACGCCTTGCTTGTCCAGTCCGTTGAAGGGCTCGTCAAATATAAGCAAATCGGGGTTTTCCATGATTGCCTGAGCGATCCCTAATCTTTGCTTCATTCCAAGTGAGTATTTCCAAACGAGCTTTTTATTCGCTGGATCCAAATTGACCATACGCATGGCTGATCGTATCTGATCCTGATCTGCCTTTTTGCTGAGTCGGGCTAAATACAACAGATTTCTGTATGCGTTGTGATATGGCAGAAAACCTGGGACTTCGATGATAGCGCCCAAGCTGTCAGGAACTTCTATATCGATGCCGATTCTTTTGCCGTTGACGATGATGTCTCCCTGATCAGGCTTTAGGAGGCCGCAGATCATCTTCAGCAGCACAGTTTTCCCTGAACCGTTTCTGCCAATCAGCCCATGTATTTTTCCTACTTCAAAAGAAACGCTGACATGATCTATGATCGTTTCCTGGCCGAAATTCTTTTGAACGTTCTTGATTTCAATCATGTAATCCATTTTGCTACATTACCTCTTTCAACATATTTGACCGTAGATTTGGTGTGTAAACACACAAGAAAAAAGTCGCAATGATTTCTATCAAAACTATCACCGGGATTGAAAACCCTTGTTTTACTGCTATGTTGCTTTGCAGATACATAGACCAAGTGCCCGCAAAAAAGGGGGCTGCCTCTATCCACCTTTGTGATAAGAAGAAAGTGATCCCTTCTATTATCAGGATACTCGCCAATGGTATCGTCTGATACGAACGCATCAGAACTATTCTGAGGGCAATGAGCGATATCAGACTCAGATGAGTGGTAAGGAGGAGCAGCATGAGCCATTGCGCATCAGACCACTTTGAGATAAACAGTCTGCTGACAAGGGCAAGTGCGAGAACATAAATAAAAATATGAGTGAGCACTTCAAAACACAGTGCCCGCCAGATGATGCCGGATTTCCCTATTCTGAGTAAGGTATATAAAAGTGTGTGCTGTACTTGTGAGGCGATCAGACTGACCCAGATGAGGGGAAAGGTAAGCATCATTAGCCACCGGGCATATTGTACGTAATTTATATCTCCCCTCATAAGCGATCGCGGCACGCCGCCAAGCATGTTTTCGGCCTCGGTTTGTGCTGAAAAAGGCTGGTTATTCATCAATAGTCTCAAAGCGAACGTAAAGACAATGTATGAAAGAATCGCTGTGCCAAGGTGGCCCATTTTAAGACGATTCACAAACACTTGTACAGATTTTCTCATCCTAGGTGCCCCTTACATCGTGGTTCTTCACCCTTAGGATGCAGGTAAGGCTAAGCAGCGCGTTGATTCCGATCAATATGATCGCGCTTTCGCTTCCATGTTGATATGGAAATCCTAAGTGGTGAAGGGCCGGCATAGCATACATCATCAAAGACAGTTTGGGAGAAAAAACCATCGGCCCATTCATCATGACTAGGTAGCCGCTGATATGGGCAATAACACACATCACCCATCCCCATTGCCCTTTTCCCCAGAGGTTGAAGGTCAGCAAGCACATCGCAAGGATCATGGCATACAAGCTGTTGTATGCCAAGGCTGAAAAGGCCGCTCCGATGGGGGAGTAGCGGGATGCAAATTCAGGAAAGCTAAAGGATAGCTGATATTTGGAAACCAGATACTGAGGCGCTTGCCTTGACAGAAGGAGGAAGGGCTTGCTCCACTGGTTATCAAAACGACCACTCCGCAAAGCAACCAGAGCAGTCGCGACAAATAGAATCAAATAATAAAGGACAGCGGAAAGCATGATATATAGGATCTGCGCTTTTATCCAAGTCATCTTTGATGCCCGGATGATCAAATAGGGCGTCTGCTCATTGAGAAAGGGAGCGTTGGATAAAAGCAGCAACAAGCCAAGCAGGGAAAATGTGAATAACTGTGGGCTTGAGGCGAATATGATAAAGGGCTCAACTACGTTGCCTTTTTCTCCAAGAGCTGAAACAAGATCAACATACCTGATTGTGGGTTGTATATACAACACGCATCCTACTAAAATACCAAGGATCGCTCTGGGGCTGAAAACCCATCCCTTCATTTCGGCCAATGAAATGCTGAATAATCTACTCATTTCTGCACCTTCTCATCATTCCTTGATAGGAGATTATCCCCCAGATGATCAGCCAAACCATCTGGTAGATAACGACGAACCAAATGGAAGAAATCCTGCCATCATCAGCTCTTAGCATAAACAGCGGGTTTAGGTATGAGTTCATCAGAAGCAGCCATAAAAGCTGGTACAGGACAAAAGGCGCGATGAGCGCAACGTGACGGTTGGGGATCCATGTGGAGATACCAAGCGCCACCACTGCCCAAACCGCGCCGAACAAAGACGCCAGCAGAACCCTGCCCGCATAGGCCAATAAACCGCCATAGGGAAGCAACCAGTTCATCCTTGCCCAAATGGTATGTTCCATGAATGAAACGGTTTCGATTGTATCGGGCAGTTGAGCGGTCAATACGCAGACGATGATCGTTATGGCAAAAATACAGGCCATAACGATCATGCCGGATAAGGCAACGGACAGAGTTCTTCCTTTGCAATATGTCTTTATTCCGCTGCGGGCGGTGATATAGCGCAGATACCCTGATTTATATTCATCACAAAAGCTTGTCGCGTAAGGGAGCGCGCAAAATATGGGGGCGAAGGGCGTAAAATCACTGATAGCTAATGGAAGCGACAATAATTCCATAGGAGAATTGAGGTTCCCTGCCCCATATCGCCATACCTCAAAAATCGGTCTGATGATCAGCAGTGTGCCCATCACCAGGGCAGCCCAAATTCTTGATGAACGTAAAAATGAGCGAATATCAGTCCATAGTACATTCATATAAAATATCCTTTCTATCACGCAACAGATTACATGGCGGCAATGCTTCCGTCATCGGCATAAATAAAAAGGTTCATTAAGTACATGCCTGCTTGATTCCATTCCAATTCCATTTTGCTGGGATCGCTCCTGATTGCCCATACAGGGCGCACAGTATATTCCCCATCCGCCGACATCATAGCAAAGATTTCTAAAGTGATCGATTCGACGGGCAGGGGAGCGACATTGCTTAATAAGCCGCTGTTGATATAGAAAATCAGCTTTTCAACTGCGGCTTGCGAATCCAAAGGGCTTTCAACGCGTTTCTCATTTTTCGCTTCATACAAAAATCGGCCATTCAAAGAAAATATCCCTTCATCACTGATTGCCATAGAAACCTTTGGATAGCTTGGCATCAACATTGACCCGCCTCCACCTGTTACACCCACGGCAAAGCCGATGCTATGATACATGGGCGTAAAGATCAATCGATAATATCCCTTTTTATTTCGCCCAGTGCCGCGTACAGCGCTTCCTTCGATATATACCGGGGATTGAACACCTAATGCTTCTATAAAATCCGTAGCCTGTTGAATGGCATCCTCTCGAGTCAAGTTGCAATTGGGGGCGTTCCAATCCTCGACATCTTCCCCGTTGATATTTCTGCGATAATCTATAAAGGAGATGGATTGATCTCTGGGAAATATATCAAGGCTGGCAAAAGCGTTGAGTGTTCCCGACGCGGCATTTGGATTGATCAATCTGTAGGAGAGTTGATAATCTCCGTCTTTACTTTCTTGAATATCGCTTGCTTCATTGCCGTAAACGGCCCGGATAATGCTTTCAATTTTACTCATTGCAACAGGCATAAGAGAGAATGTATATAATTCCTCAGGCATATCACTTACATCAGCATCAATGATAAGGCTTTGCCCTTTCGGTCCTTCGATGGTTTTTTGAATGCGAACAGAATTACTGCTGGATTCTGAGAGGGCCATGTTTGCAGGGAAAAACAGCATCATAGCCATAGCTATTATTGAAAATGAGCATGTTTTAGGTATTTGCTTTTTCACGTTCATAGACTCCCTATATAGATATTTGCTTTTTTACGTTATAGAGTCCTAAACAAGGCCGGTTGCAAGCATAAACAGCTTACAGCCAGCCCTGTTGATTAATTAGGTTTTATCAGAGTTGAAAGTTCCGGATATGCTATACGTTCCCGTATAGTCGTTGTCGGGTCTTCCAGCGGCGTGGAAATAGGCTCCCACTGTCCCCATCCCTGAGTAGAAGGATGTGTACTTCTTCTGACCAGATGTCATCCACACCGGATTCGTCGCGCCAGCGTAATTGCTTTTTGCTGCCAATCCTATGCGGTAACCATATCCGGGGGCGTTTTGGGTTGTGCACCTGATCGTTCCATCCTGCTGGTTGTAGAACTTCTGATTAGCGCTTGATGTATCAATATACATCGTGGTATTTCCTTTGGGCATACTCATGCTAAATGAGTAAGGTTCGTTGGCGGCAAACGCACTTGCCGTCATAGAAAGCATCAAGATCACCGCGAGCGAAAGCGCAACTTTCCGATTGGTTTTCATAATCAACTTCCTCCTAACATCGGCTCCTCGAACAGTAAGTAAGAAATTCGTGTCGGTCAGTAAAGCTCATCATCTATCTATCCCGTCCGCGCGCTGACGGCGATATTCTATGAGAAGCTACGGTAACGGCAATAACAGAATTTTACTTTTTATCCTGCTCCTGAAGTTGTTGAGGCACAGGAGCTTCATATGAGCCGCGTATACTGGGGGCGCCGGCATTGGTCTTCCCATGATGGTAGAACCAGTTGGCAAGGAGTTTCAAAATAGTGTTCATGATGTAACCTCCCCTCTATGTTTTGGTTGCATCATAACACGGAATTTGAATAGCGCACTGTCTTATTGGTGAATAGCACGAAAAACGAGGTGAATGGTAATGATCATGGCTTTGCTTCCCGCCCTTGCCTATATACTGCCGTAAGGCGGGATACCATGCACAATGTAAGCGCTGCGCCGCAGGCGTGAATGATAAGGCTGTCGGGATGGATCAATATAAGCGAAAATACGGCAATTTGCAGCAAGCTTATCCTGCGGGAGCGCCTGATCAACTTTTCCTTGTGCCGGGCCAGATAAGCCTTATTTTTGTGCAGGACAAGCGGCATGGCATATAAGGCTGTGAGGGATAGATACCCCGCAAGGATATCTATACCCTGGGGCGGGAGGAGATAAAAGCTTAGCAAAAATATTACCAGACCGGTTGCCATCGTCATAAAGCAGCGCAGGTGCGTATCCGCATGGTACCCGCCGCCGAATGACTGATTCAGATAAAAGAGGCTTACACAGACAATAGTCTCCCATAATCTGCCGAAACTCGCGCCGAGGGCGAGAAGCCCTAAGGTGCTGAATGCCGTATACAGCGCGGTATCGCAGCCATAGATATATATATCGCGTTCCGCCGGGCGTATCGCCCCATGCTTTTCCAGCTGTGCGACGATGGCTTTTGCTATGGCCCGGATCATGACCCCTTCCCCATTTCAGCCATAGAATAAGGCAGCACGATCTTTGCCATGAACATCCCTTCGGATACGGTAAAGGCGCATCTGCCCGCCGCCTCCCGTGCGATACGGTCCATGTTGCTTATCCCCATGGCATGCGGTTCGTCCGCACTATCCGGCCTTTTAGACGATCGCCATACGCCTTTGTGGCTGCGGATAGTATGCGCGTTGCAGGGATTTGTGCAGTAAATGTAAAACATATCCCATGAACGCGAGAAGCTCAGGTGGATGGTCAAGGGGTCTTCGGCATTTGTCACGCGCAGCGCTCCCTCGATGGCATTATCCAGCAGGTTGCCGATGAGCGCGCAAAAATCAGGCTCGCTGATAGGCAGCCGGTCCAGTGAGTAGGGCAAATACTCGAAGATGATGCCGTGCTTTTTCATGGTCAGGGATTTTGCGTATAAGAGGGAATCGACTGCCGTTGAGCCTGTCAGGAAGGTTTCGTCCTTATCAAGGCTTTGCCGGTAGGAGATGAGGTAGGCGTTCGCCCTTTCATTGTCTCTCCGGAGGACCATTTCTTCCAGCAGCTGATAATGCTGCTTAAAATCATGTTTTTTTGCTCTCAGGCTGTTATACATCCGCTCAAGCTCCTGCTGATACTGCTTCGCCTGCTCAAGGACCTGTGCCTCCATTTGATACCGCTTCTCCCGGTCAGCGCCCCGGGACATGATTTGGAACAGAAGGATAAACAACATGACACAAAGCAGGAGGCCGATGTAGGACCAGAAGAACGAGGAGGTATCCGCTGCCTCACCCAGCGACATCTGTAAAGAATACAAGGATTCTTCAACGATAAACAGGGCAACAATGGCGGCAAGAAACAGGGCAAGGACGGGCCAGTAGGGGGCCGTGTAATTCTTTCTCAGCTTTGACATAGCGTAGACCATCATAGCAAGCAAGGCGTTGGCTGATAGTACAAACAGCAGCCGCCCGCCGCCTGTAGCCATCAGTTCCGCATAGGATCCCCCCGGAATGCTCATGAAGATATGAATGGCAAGCGAAATGACAGATAAAAACAGCAGAACAAGCACCGCGGACCAAAAAACGGAGACATACCAGGGATCGTTGGCCGCGATCAGCGCATAAATGAAGGGGATGAGAAAGACATAGGTATCGGCAAAGGGCACCGGATAAAACAGATAAGCGGATAAATACCCGGTAACAGAAAGGATGAATAGGGCATCATATGCCTTGCGCGGGCGGGAAATGTGCAGTCTGCCTTTTATAAACAGCAAGAGAAGGATGGATTGAAATAAGTTGATCAACAGTTCAAACGCGGTCCACATCAATGAATGTCTCTCCTTTCTGGTAATAGCTGTCAAAGGCTTCATTGACCTGGTTTGCGCAGGAGCGCGACACCGGCAGGGACTGCCCGGCGGAAAGTATCAGTTCATTTTTTCTGATACCTCGTACATGCATGATGTTGACGATGTAACTTCGGTGGCAGGGGACAAATAAATCTTCAGGCAGTCGGCTCGTCAAGTCCGAAATGCGTGCGCGCAGCTTCGTTGGTTCATTGATGGTATACTGAAAAATAAGCGTGTGAGGCCACTGGGCCTCAAGAAACAGGATGTCCTCATACAGAATAGACATTCTTTCCCTGCCGTCCTGAACGGTCAGATAACCCTTGCGGCCCAGCGTACACTGCTTACAGGCCACATCCAGGCAGAGCGCGATGTCCTCGTAGCGCAGCGGCTTTCTGAGGTAGCGGAAGGCGCGCACGGCATAGCCCTCCATAGCGTATGCCTCGGCATTGGTGACAAACACAATGAGCAGTGATTCGTCCAGTTGGCGTATCTGTTTAGCTGCCTGCATGCCATCCATCTCGTTTTGAAAAAGGATATCCAAAAAGAGGATGTCGGCTTTCATCCCTTTTTCCCATTGTTCCAACAGGTCTTCGGATGAGGAGAACAGGAGGGTCTTGATTCCCTGATGCCCCCGGGCGCTGATCCACCGATCGATCATGCCCTGTATGCGCTCCTGATACTGAGGTTCATTCTCACAAACAAGAATCAGCATTGTATCTCTCCTCCTGCTATTTTAATAAGTTATTATACGATATCCTCCCTGTATCGGTGAACCGTGGCGCGTATGGCGCGAAAAACGACACGAGTTGTTAAGCGACACATACTTCACGTCTTTTTCGCTATCCGCTATCCATACGAAGATAACATATCACGCGTATTATGCAATATGCTGGGGCGCGCGAATTGTAACAAATCAAACGCATAACCCAATTGTCATATGCCTGCCCATCGGGTATACTCAAGCGGAATCGGAGGGAGCTATGGACAACACCACCATCGCGGCGATCGCCACCCCGCCGGGCAAAGGAGGCATCGCGATCATTAGGATCAGCGGGGACAGGGCTGAAGAGCTGCTGCGCGCAGTGTTCATCCCGGCTTCACCCGCGCGGGCCTTTGAAAGCCACCTGATGATGTACGGGCGCGCCGAGCGCGATGGCCGCATGATCGATGAATGCATGGCCGTGCTGATGAAGGCGCCCCGCAGCTACACGCGCGAGGATGTGGCCGAGATCCACTTGCACGGCGGCGAATATGTGACCGCGAAGGTCTTGCAGGCCCTGTGGGCTTTGGGGGCGCGGCCCGCGCAGCCGGGAGAGTTTACCAAGCGCGCTTTTTTGAACGGGCGTGTGGACCTCAGCCGGGCGGAGGCCGTGATGCAGCTGATCGAAGCTTCCGGTGAACGGAGCGCCCGGGCGGCGGTGCGCGACCTGCGAGGCGGTGCCAGCGCCTTCATCAAAGGCGCGCAGGAGGAGCTGATCGATATCCTGTCGGGTGTCGCGGCGGCCCTGGATTATCCCGAGGAGATCCCGCAGGAGGAGGCGGTGAGCGACCTGCTGCCGCGTATCCGAAGCCTCTATGAGCGCCTGTCCGCTGCCTGCGACGAGCGCGCGGCGCGCATACTTGACCAAGGCCTTGAAGTGGTGATCGTCGGCCGGCCCAATGTCGGAAAATCATCCTTGCTCAACATCCTCCTGGGGGAAGAGAGGGCCATCGTGACTGATGAAGCCGGGACGACCCGGGATATCGTGCGGGGCAGCGCCTCCCTCGGCGGGGTGCGCGTCAACTTCTCGGATACCGCGGGTATCCGTGACAGCGAGCAGAAGGCCGAAAGGATCGGCATCGACCTGGCAAAGAAGAGCATGACAAGCGCCGACCTGGTGCTGGCGGTGTTTGACAGGGGCGACCGGATCGCCCGGGAAGACCGGGATATCCTGGAGCTCATCGAGGATCGTCCGCATATTCTGGTGCTCAACAAGTCCGACCTGCCGCCCAACCCCGCCTGGCCCGAGGGCCTGTCGATCAGCGCCCGGACGGGGGAAGGGGTGGATGAGCTGAAGGCCGCCATCCAATCCGCGGCAGGGCAGGCGGGTGAAGGCGAGCTGAGCCTCTTGCGGCACATGCAGCTGGCGGGGCAGGCAGCGCAGTCGCTTCAGGAAGCGGAAGCAGCCATGGCCCGCATGGAGCCGCTGGATCTGGTGGCCGTTCACCTGCACGAAGCCCTCTACACCCTGGGCGAGGTGACGGGTGAGCAGGTGACTGAGGGGCTGCTGGACAAGATATTCTCCAGCTTCTGTGTAGGGAAATAATGACATCGAGGTTTGTAAACACGACATTGAAAAACAAAGTTTTAGCCTGCCTGCTGGCGGCGCTGCTGCTGGTGCCCGCCGTGGGGCTTACGGAGCAGCAGGAGATCAGCTTCACGGACCTGCGCGCCCTGGCGCCTGAGGGCACATTTCTGACTGAGGGCTCCGCGCCCGAAATCAGTGAAAACAGCTATAAAAGTGCCAGCATTTCCATCACCATCGAAAAGCTTCGCGAGCATAACAGCGATGTCTATGTGGCGGATATCTACCTGGCTGACGCGCGCTACCTCAAGCGCGCCTTCAGCCATGAAAAATGGGGGGCCAACGCACAAAAGCCGGCGACGCTTGTCGAGCAAAGCGGCGCGCTGCTTGCCATCACGGGGGACTATTCCAGCCTGTTTGATAAGGGGCTGGTGGTGGCCAACGGCGAGGTGATCCGAAAATCCGGCAATCAGCTGCGCCACAACTGCCTGATCTACCCCGACGGCCGGATGGAGACCTTCGGGCGCAAAGAAATGGATGTGGAGCAGGTGCTGAAGGAGCCTGTCTGGCAGAGCTTCCTGTTTGGGCCAGAGCTGCTGGATGACGAGGGCCGGGCCTTTGAAAAGTTTGACTCAAAAATAGGCGCGGCCAATCCGCGCAGCGTGATCGGCTATTATGCCCCCGGGCATTACTGCTTCGTTCTGGTGGATGGGCGGGGAAACGGCAACAAGGGCATGAAGATGACCCAGCTGAGCAACTTTATGGAATCTCTGGGCTGCATGGCGGCCTATAACCTGGATGGCGGGCAAAGCGCCGTGATGATCTTTATGGGCCAAAGGATTAACCGGCCCTATCACGGCGGCCGCTCGCTCAACGATATGGCCATCATCACAGAATAATCGCAAGGGGGCAGCGGCATGGCAAATCGGGGACCTCAGCATATGTCAAAGCGGATGCTGCAAAGCGTCGGCAAAGTCGTCCACGAGGGCTGGTTTGTCGAGGGAGACGATCAAAGCAATGCCTCCCGCCGCTCTTTGCTGGGCCATAACGTCACGGCCAACATCATCGCCAACCTGATCGGCGGCAACTTCCTGACCGGGCTGATGCTGCTGATGCAGGCGGATGACGGCTTCATCGGGCTGATCCCGATGCTGACCTTTGCGGGCAACCTGCTGCAGCTTTTGTCGCCCTATATCCTGGAACGCTTCACCAGGCGCAAGCCGATCCTGATCGCGGTGCGAAGCGTGATGCACGCGATCAACATCCTCTTCATCGCGCTGATCCCGCTGATGCCCGTGGCAACGCACACGAGGCTTGTTTTGCTTGCGGCCAGCGTTCTGACAGTCAACATACTGAACGCTTTTTTAAACCCCGGCATGTCCGTCTGGCACATGGCCCATATCCCGCCGAGGGTGCGGGTGCAGTATTTTTCCACGGTTCATATGCTCAACGGCGTATTCATCGCGCTGTTCAACCTGGGCGGTTCCTATGTGGTTGACAGGTTTAAAAGCGGGGGACAGGAACTTGTTGGCCTCGAGGTGCTTCGGGCCATCGCCCTGCTGATCGCTGTGTACGACATCATCAACCTTTTTCGCATCAAGGAGCTGCCCTACGCGCAGGCGGCCAAACGCGTCAGCCTCAGGGAGCTGTTCGTCAAGCCCTTTCGCGATAAGATCTACCTGCGCAGCGTGGTGATCATATTCATCTGGGCCTTGTTCGCGAACATGCCCGGCTCCTTTTATACCGTGTATCTGCTGAAGGAACAAGGCGTCAGCTACTCCTATATCACGACCATCGCGCTGCTTAACGTGGTGGTTCTGGTGCTTTTGACGCCCCTGTGGCGAAGGATCTACCTCAAGCACAGCTGGCTCAAGCCCCTGTCGGCAGCCATGATGCTGCTGTCGACGCATTATGTGCTGCTGTCCTTCGCCTCGGGCAAGCTGTTGTTCTTGTACCCCATCGGCATGATTTTGAACTTCATATTTGTCAGCGGTATCAACCTGGCCTTTTCAAGCGTCGGCTATCTGAATATACCTCAGGACAACCAGACCATGTACATCAGCTTCTACGCCACCGCCAATAACCTGGCGGCCCTGGCCGCGGCCACCATTGCCCGCGCCTTTGTATCGGGCCTGGGCGGGCTGCGCTTTCATCTGTTTGGTGTGCCTTTCGGCGAAAAGCAGCTGCTTATGCTGATCATCGGCTTTTTCATGCTGGCAGGCGGCTTCACCATCCGGCTGATCTACCGGAAGAACAAGGCACAGGGGTACCAGTACTGATCCTCCCTTGGCAGCGCATTTACCGCCCGGTCAGTACAAGGGCTCCGCAATGGCAAAGAAGGCGGGCTTGGGCCGGCCGTAGCCGTCAAACAGCAAAGGGAACTGGCTGGCTTTCCAGCTCAGGTTATCCGTAACGCCCCAGGTATGCACTGCGTCAATATAGTCTTTGTACTCTCTGAACAGTGACAGGATTTCATCGTATCTGCGGGCTTGTTTTTCAAAGTTTTCATCCGTTGCCGCGTCCACCAGAATGTCCATTTCACTCATGCGCAAGCGCAGCCCCAGAGCAATCACCTTGTCCATAGCGCTTTGCAGCTGCGCCATGGTGGGTGTATGCAAGTGGTAGTGGCACTGGAAGCCATGTCCGTCAACGGTGCCGTCTGCCTTCAAGCCGGTGAGTAAGGCCAGGATCCCGTCCAGCTTAGGCTGGTATGGAGTTGAGTAATCATTGTAATACAGGGCAACATGATCCGGCGCATACTGCCTTGCGAATTTGAAGGCCTGATTGACGAAATCTTCCCCGACCACCCTTGTCCAGTTGCTTTGACGCAGCTTTCCGGTCGCGTCATCAATGGCCTCGTTGACCACGTCCCAGGAAACGATCAGCCCGGGGTATCGGCTTTCGGTTGCTTCAAACACCAGGCGGATGTAGTTTTCAAGGCGGCCAAGCATCACCTCCCGGCTGACATAAGGGCCGGTTTGACTGTAGTTTTCCCGGAAGAAAGCTTCCGGTGTCTGGTTATGCCAGACCAGCACATGGCCGTGAACTTTGATGCCGTTTTCCCACGCATAGTCTAGCATCGGCGCTGCGGCGGACAGGCTGACGGCAACCGCGGCCGGGTCATTCATCGAAAGCAGCGCGGATGCTTTGACATCCAGCACAAAATCCGGCTTCAGTTCGTTGCCGTTGGTCATGATGCCAAACTGGCCGGCGTAGAAATCCATCAAGCCGGCGTTCAGCGCTTCGCTTCCGGTAACCGCGCAGCCAAAGTCAAAATAATCAGTATATAAGGCCTTTAAACTGGGAAGCTCATGCGCGTATTCAATCTTTCGGGACAAGGCCTTAAAACCGCGGATCTGAAAATCCAGTGTGGGAGAGCCCAGCGTCTCCACATACAGCACATTGCGATCAAACTGCCCGGCCGTATAGGCGGCACTGAGCAGGGTCCACTCACCCTGCCGCACATCCTGGCGCGCCAGATTTTCATAGCTTTCCCTGCCGTCTTTTGTATGGGCGATGGATATCATCATGGCGGCTGTGGGCTGGTCGTTTTGCCGCACCTCCACGCTGATGTCATACACCTGGCCGGGAATCAGGATAAAGTCGCGCCCGGGGGAATGCCAGTCCGCGGCTCTGCCGCTGATCAAAAGGCTGCCTTCAGATATTTTCAGGTCAGCCTGCCCGGATGAGCGGGGGTACCATCCGTCAAAATCCGAATCAAAAATAGACATATATGAAAATTCCTCTCCAAAAGCCGCACCGGGCAGCAGCAGGAACAGACAGACCAGCAGGCAGATCAGCTTTTTCAATGTGTTTCTCCCGTCTGCGCATTCAGAATGATGGCTTTGACAATCTGCGGATATTTAAACTCAAAGATGTTGCGGTCCAACAGCCCAAACAGCTCGCCGTCGCCGTCAAAGCTGTGGTTGTCCCACCATATGCAGGTGATGCCCCTGGCGCGCGCCAGGGCTACATACGCCGCGGCGAAATCGACTCTGGACTGCAGGTTGCCGTTTTTGTCCCGAGCGCCGAATTCCCCGATGACAAGGGGCAGGTTCAGCGGCGTGAACTTGTTGTACAGGGCATCCATAAAACCCGCGATTTCATTGACATCAAAGACATTGCTTGCGCTAAAGGCATCCCGGCTGCCCTTTTCACTCTGGGATTGGAGCGCAAAATCATATGGTGTGTAGGCGTGTACGGATAATAGCAGCTTGTTGTCAGCGCTGTCAATATCCCGGCGTACCTTATATATATTGAGCGCGGCAACCGTGGACCGGTATCTGAAGGCAGAGCAGGACCGCCTTCGCTTGAGGGGAATCAGCACGACCAAGCCAGGAGTTCTGCTGCGAAACAGCATCAAAAT
>CAZVUU010000048.1:0-17644 GCA_964630465.1 uncultured Christensenella sp. | reverse complement strand
ACCGCTACCCGCACCAGTTCTCCGGCGGCCAGCGCCAGCGCATCGGCATCGCCCGCGCGCTCTCGCTCAGCCCCAAATTTGTCGTCTGCGACGAGGCTGTATCGGCGCTGGACGTATCGATCCAGTCCCAGATCATCAACCTCCTGCAGGATCTGAAGGAAAAGGAAAACCTGACCTACTTGTTCATCACGCATGACCTGGCAGTGGTCAAGTATATATCTGACCGCATCGCCGTGATGTACCTGGGCGTGATCGTTGAGCTGGCAAAGACGGAAGACCTCTTCAGGTGCCCCATGCACCCCTACACCGAGGCGCTTCTAGCTGCCATCCCCACCGCCGATGAGAATGAATCGCATGAGCTGACGATCCTGGAAGGCGATATTCCAAGCCCCGTCAATGCCCCCAAAGGCTGCAAATTCCACACCCGCTGCAAATATGCTACAGAGATCTGCAAGCATGTCGAACCCCAGCTGGAGGAGATTACACCAAATCACTTCGTCGCCTGCCACCATCGCCTGCAGACGGAATGTGAAGCGGAGTATCAGGCCATGCAGGCCGGTGACGCACAATGATCTTCGAAAAGCGCATCAGGCGCGCCTTCGACTACCTGAAGGAAATGCGCGAACAGCGCCGGGCCAACAGCGACGAAGAAATACTGCCGCTTGAAAAGGGAGACATGGGGGCCATGATTTTTTCGGCGCTCATCACCATCCTGCCCATCGCCCTGCTGGTCCTGCTGATCATGGCGGGAATCCCCTGGCTGCTGACCAGATAAATAAACAAATGCATCAAAAAAGACGACCGCTCGTGTCGTCTTTTTTGATGTTCTGCGCGCGCTTTTGAGCCCGTTTATCTCCTGGGAACGATCTCCAGCCAGTAATTATCCGGATCAGCGATGAAATAGATGCCCATGCCGGGGTTTTCATAGCAGATGCAGTCCATCTCCTTGTGCAGGGCGTGAGCTGCCTCGTAGTCATCCGTCTCAAAGGCCAGGTGAAACTCGTTGTCGCCCAGGTCGTACTTGTCCTTGGGCCAGTCCTTCAGCCAAGTCAGCTCAAGCTGATGCCCGGTCTGCCCGTCGCCCAGATAGACGAGGGTAAAGTTCTCGCGCTCCTTGCGGCGCACCTCCCTGAGGCCGAGCGCCTTCTCGTAAAAGGCCAGGGACTTTTCCAGGTCGATCACATTGATGTTGTTGTGGATAAACTTGAATGTAGGCATGGCGTTTCCTCCTGTCAGTCTTCTTCAGTCCCGGGCAGGGCCTGTTGTTCCTCGTGCTCCAGGCTCTGCACGTTTTTCAGCTTGTTTTCAATGGTACGGGTCTTTCGGGTGGCCACTTCTATGCTTTCGCTGGCCTGCCGCAGGCGCTGCTGCGTTTTGTCGAGGATGTCCCCGAACTTTCCAAACTCTTCCTTCACGATGCTGAGCAGATGCCAGACCTCACCGGAGCGCTTTTCAATGGCCAGGGTGCGAAAACCCATCTGCAGGGAGTTGAGCAGCGCTGTCAGCGTGACGGGGCCCGCGGGCACCACGCGGCGCTTGCGCTGCAGCTCTTCGGCCAGGCCCGGTATCTGCAGCACCTGGGCGTAGAGCCCCTCGTTTGGCAGGTACATCAGCGCAAAATCCACTGTGTGGGGCGGCACGATGTACTTGGCCGCGATGCGCTGTCCTTCTGCCCGGATGGCCTGCGCGAGGGCCGCCTGCGCCTGATCGACCGCTGCCTTATCCCCCGCCTCCTGGGCCAGCTGCAGGCGTTCATAGGCTTCCATGGGAAACTTGGCATCAACCGCCAGATAGACAGGCTTATCCTCTGATCTGCCCGGCAGAAGGATGGCATACTCCACCCGCTCCTGGGAGTCCGGCCGAACAGCCGCGTTTGCCGCATACTGCCCTTTGACCAGCATATCAGACAGCAGGGTGCCCAGCTGCACCTCCCCCCAGCTGCCGCGGGTCTTGACGTTTGAGAGCACCCTTTTCAGGTCGCCCACGCCGCTGGCCAGCGTCTTCATCTCGCCCAGGCCCAGGTAGACCTGCTCCAGCCTCTCGCTGACCTGTTGGAAGCTCTCCCCCAGGCGCTTGTTGAGGGTGGTATGAAGGTTTTCATCCACGGTCTTTCGCATTTCGTCGAGCTTCTGCGCGTTTTCCCGCTGCATGCTCTGAACCCCGCGGTAGAGCGTCTCCCGCATGCGCTCCACTTTTTCATCGTTGGCCGTCAGGCGCTCATCCATCACGCGGGTAATGCCGCGCAGCCGCTCTTCCTGCGCCATGGCCATCCGGTCAAGCCGCTCCCCCAGCGCGTCCATGCGGGCAGCGGTACCCTGGGACTGATCGTGCACCATCCCTTGCAGATACAGGAGATTGTTGGCGCTCTCCTGCTCACGGCTGCGGTCCGAGCGCTGCATCAGGCGCTCCATCTGACTGAGTGCTGCCCGCGCGCCACGCGCCTGGCGGATCAGCAGCGCAATGAGCAGCAGGATGATCAGGCCTGCCGCGGCGAGTAAAAAAAGGGCCTGTATCTCAGCCATGGCTGATGCCCTTGCGCCAATGTTCATAGCACAGGCCCAGATAGCGTATCTCGGTCTGGTTGTCGATCAGCACCTGCTCGCCCTCCTTGACGACACGGCCCTCCGGGTCCACACGGGTGTTCATCGTGGCCTTCTTCCCGCACCAGCACAGCCCGCCCGGCACCTCTTCAATGACTTCCGCCAGCCTGAGAAGCGCTGCCGATCCGGGGAAAAACTGTCCCCGGAAGTCTGTCTTGAGGCCATAGCAAAAGATGTCGAGCGCGTCCGACATCTCCGCCAGCTCCTCCACCTGTTCTTCGGTCAGAAACTGAGCTTCATCAATAAAAACATACTGGTAGTCGCTGTGCGCGTTGCGGGCGGCCAGCCACATCAGCTGCTCTCGGATGCTGTGACCGGGGGCGACCACGATTTCGGCCTCCGCCTTGAGCCCCACGCGCGAAAAGACCACCTTGACCCCGGCGCGGGTGTCCACGGCGGGCTTGACCAGGGCGACCTTGAGGCCCAGCTGCTGGTAATTGTAGCGCTGCATCAGCAGCTGGGCTGTTTTGCTGGACCCCATGACGCCGTAATAAAAGTACAGCATTACAGCTCGCGTCTCCCCTCCATGGCTTTTGAAAGGGTCACCTCGTCGGCATACTCCAGATCGCTTCCGACCGGCACGCCGTGGGCGATGCGCGTGACCCGTACATCCAGGGGTTTGATCAGTCGGGCCAGGTAGGCGGCCGTCGCCTCGCCCTCGATGTCGGGGTTGGTCGCGATGATCACTTCCTTGATCCTGTCGTCCTGCAGGCGCTGCAGCAGCTCACGAATGCGGATATCCGCCGGGCCCACGCCGTCCATCGGCGACAGCACGCCGTGCAGCACATGATAGAGGCCGCGGTAATCATGCATGCGCTCCATCGCCGCTACGTCACGGGGGTCGCGGACCACGCAGATCGTGGAGATGTCCCGCTGCTCATCCGCGCAGATCCGGCAGAGCTCACTCACCGTATAGTTGCCGCAGACATCACAAAAGCGCACCGCCCGCCGCCCCTCGATCAGGGCGTCGGACAGCGATTGCACGCTTTGCAGCGGCATGGAAATGATATGATAGGCCAGCCTCTGCGCTGATTTGCGGCCGATGGAGGGCAGCTTGGCCAGCTCCGCGGCGATGTTGTCGATCGGTCCCAGGCCCGCGCTCATTTACAGCAGGCCGCCCATTCCGCCGGGAGCCATGGCGCCCATGACCTTCTCGCGGTTTTCCTCGCCCATGCGCAGCGCTTCGTTGACCGCGGCCATCACCATATCCTCCAGCATGTCCACATCCTCGGGATCGACTGCCTCCGGCTTGATCGACAGGGAGAGCAGCTCCCGCTTGCCCGATACCTTGCAGGTGACCATGCCGCCGCCCGAAGACGCTTCATATTCCTGCGCGTCCAGCTCTTCCTGAGCCTTGGCCAGGTTCTCCTGCATCTTTTGCGCCTGGCGCATCAGCTGCTGCATGTTACCGCCGCCGAAACCGCCGAAATGTCCCCCTCTTGCCATAAAATTGTGCCTCCTTAAAGCTCAAAAGTATAGTGAAAGTATACCATAGACAGTACCCCCTTGCAATTTGCGCACAGGGTATAGCCCCGGTCATGTCTTGCGCCGATAGCGTATTGAAAAGGCGGCCGAGGGCCTGTCCTGTCCCTTTTTGATAAAGGATACCTCTTCCTTGTTCAGGATGATGGTGCCCGTGCTGCCCTCCACCCTTCCTTCATTGAGCAGCCTGGTGACGATCGCCGCACTCAGCCTGGGACCTCCGCCGCGGGAGAGCGCGTCCTTCCACAGCGTAAACTGACAGCCCTCCCGCCAGCTGCTGCAGCCGAAGGCCTTGTCCGTCTCCTGCACGGGCTTGCCGCACAGGGGGCATTTGATGTCCTTGACTGCCTTTACAGCCGGCCTCACCTTGCCGCCGCGCCCCTTGACCTCGCGCTCAAACTCCACGGGATGCTTATTCTCTCCCGCGTACTTGACCAGAAACTCCGTCAGCGAGCGGATGCCCCGCATAAAGCGCTCAACATCACGTTTTTGTTCGGCGATCTCGCTGAGGGCCAGCTCCCAGCGGCCGGTAGTCTCGGGCGAGGTGATCTCAGGCGGGGCAACGGCGATCAGCTTTTCGCCCTTCTCCGTCGCCGTCAAGGCCTTGCCCTGCCGCCTCGCATAGCCTACCTGGATCAGCCGCTCGATGATGCCGGCGCGCGTGGCCGGCGTCCCCAGGCCCGAGCCCTTCATCTGCTCGCGCAGCGCCTCATCGTCGATCTCCCGCCCCGCGTTTTCCATGGAGGCAAGCAGGCTCGCGTCCGTGTGGGGCGCGGGCGGCTTGGTGGATTCTTTCCTGGACCTGGCCGATTGGATGGCCCGTTCATCACCTGCAGAAAGCGCCGGCAGGGGCTTTTCTTCATCCTTCTTGCGGGCAGCCTCGCTGCGGCCGTATACCCGCTTCCACCCCTCTTCGCTGACCGTTTTCCCCAGGGTCTTAAAGCTTTCCCCCTCCGCCATGGTCGTGATCCTCACGGCCTCGTAGGTATGTGCCTTGCAGAAGGCCGCGATAAAGCGACGGGCAATCAGGTCAAACAGGGCCTTCTCATCCGGGCTCAGCTTATCGGGCGCTGTTCGCTGCGGCGTGGGGATGATGGCATGGTGATCGCTCACCCTGGCATCATCAAACAGGCGGCGCGACATGGGAAGCTTCCCTTCCTTTCTGTCGATCAGCTGTGACAGCTTCGCGTAGGGCTCGGCCAGGTTCTCCATGCTCTTGCAGACCCGGCCGATCATATCCCTGGGCAGGTACCGGCTGTCGGTGCGCGGGTAGGTGATGGCCTTCTTGTTTTCATAAAGGCTCTGGGCTGTTTTAAGCGTCTTGTCGGCCGTAAAGCCCAGGATGCGGTTGGCCTCGCGCTGCAAGGTGGTCAGGTCAAACAGCTGAGGCGGCAGATCCCTCTTGTCTTCCTTGACGATATCCGTGACGCGGCCTGTCTTGCCCTTCAGCTTTTTGACCAGGGCCTGCGCTTTTTCCCGGTCTTTGATGCGGCCGGCCAGCTTGTCCTCCTGAACGGCGGGATCAAACCACTGGCCTTGATAGTCGCCGAAGTCACAGCTGAGGGTGTAGTACTCCTCCGGCTGAAAGCCGCGTATCTCAAACAGGCGCCTGACCAGGATGGCCAGTGTCGGGGTCTGCACCCGGCCGACGGACAGCAGCGCGCCGTAGCTGAGGGTAAAGGCGCGGCTGGCATTCATGCCCACCAGCCAGTCAGCCTGTGAGCGGCACAGGGCGCTCCGGTAGAGGCCCGCGTAGGCCTCGCGCGGCTTGAGACTGTCAAAGCCCTCCCGGATGGCCGCGTCGGTCAGTGAGCTGATCCACAGCCTGTCCACGGGCTTGCTGACTTCCGCCTTTTCATAGATGAGCCCGAAGATCAGCTCTCCCTCGCGCCCGGCGTCCGTCGCGCAGACGATGCGATCCACCCGCTTGTCCTTCATCAGCTTTTTGATCAGATTAAACTGGGCGCGGGATTTCGCGATCACCTTGGTGGGGATGGTCTCGGGTAAAATGGGCAGATCTTCCGCCCGCCACTTCTTGTACCGTTCATCCAGCTCGTCGGGGTCGCACAGTGTCACCAGGTGCCCGAAGGCCCAGGTAACGATGTGCTCATCCCCTTCAAGATAGCCATCGCCCTTTTTCCCGCACTTCAGCACCCGGGCAATGTCCCGCCCGACGCTGGGCTTTTCCGCCAGTACCAATATCATGAATCGTCCTCTTCTTCCATATGGTAAATCGCCTTGTATTCACAGCTGTATGTTCCGCTGTCCATCATCAGCACCAGCTGGGGCTCAAGGACACAGCCCGGCCTTGCCCCCAAAGCACCTTCCATCAGGCACAGATACGGGGCTTTGTGCGGCAGAGAGGCCACGAGGCGCAAGCGCTTGGGCTCGATGCCCCGGCGTTTCATGGCATCCGCCATCACAAACATGCGCTTTGGAGGACAGCAGACATAGAGCCTGCCCTTGGGCTTCAGCAAAAAGGCGGCAGCGCCCGCCACATCCTCCTCATCGCAGCTGTGCTGATGGCTGTCCGGCCGCCCCTGGCCGTCCGGATGATATGGCGGATTGCAGATCACCGCGTCAAAGGAAGCTGCGGGAAGCAAGGAATGTATCTCCCTCATGTCACCCTGCAGGACCTGCATCTGTCCTTCCAGACGGTTGAGGGCGACGCTTCTTTGCGCCAGGGCCGCCAGACCGGGGCTGATCTCAAGGCCTGTCATGTGAAGCTCCGGCCTTCGGCCGATCAGCAGCAGACTGATGATGCTCGTCCCCGTGCCCAGGTCGCAGACCCGTGTTCCTTTCAACTCCTTGGCAAAATCTGCCAGCAGCACGGCATCGGTGGTATAGCCCGGCAAATCATCCCGCCTGAGGATCTTCAGCCCGCCCAGCTGCAGGTCTTCTTTCCGCTCCACCGCATGCCCTCCTTTTTCTATATCATATCATAATACGCGTGAAAAGATGCCGATCGGTCAGCTGATCGGCATCACAAAAAAACAGAACCTCTCGGTTCTGTTCAAGCTGCCCGTATCTTAACGTATGAGATTATTCGGGCGCGGGAGCGTCAACGGGGCATACATCTGCGCAGGCTCCGCAATCGATGCACAGATCGGCCTCGATCACATAAATGCTCTCGCCTTCGCTGATGGCGCTGGTGGGGCACTCCGGCTCGCAAGCACCGCAGCTGATGCAGGTATCGGCAATTTTATAAGCCATAATCATCCTCCTGAACTTGAACTCTTGTCTGTTGACAGAAATACTATAGCGCAGCGCCATCAAAAAGGCAAGAATTAAGCCCCTTTCAGCAGCAAAGTTAGCATATGCGAACTATCTGCCCAGTGGTCCGCGCCGACTTCTTCGATCATCTCCCGGGTCTGAAATCCCCAGGTGACGGCTATGCTTTCCATGCCGGCGTTGCGGGCGCAGCGCATGTCCGTGACGGTATCGCCGACATACCAGATCTCGTCCTTTGAAAGGCCAAGGGTTCGGGCGATCTCAAGCGGCCCCCTCGGATCGGGCTTGACCGGGCCTCCTTCGCGCACGCCCCGCGCGCAGGCAAAAGAAATCTCCCCAAAGTAGTGGGCAAGCACCTGCTGCACGTCACGGTCGCCTTTGTTGCTGAGCACGCAGAGCTTGATGCCGGCCGCCTCCAGCTCCTTGAGCATATCGACGATGCCGGGATAGGGCGCTGTGTGGACCCGGCTGTTTTTACCATACTCCTCATTATAAAAGGCATACACTTGGTCAAACAGATCTATCCTGTCACCCAGCGCCCGCAGCGTGAGGTTTTTGGCCCCGTCGCCCGTAAACAGCTTGTAGGCCTCCTCCGGGTGCGCGGGCAGGCCGACCGATAGCAGGGCTTTGTTCATCGCCGCGGCAATATCGGTCAGGGTGTTGAGCAAGGTACCGTCCAGATCAAAAATAACCGCTCGCTTCATGCAAATCCTCCTCAAAACATCCTTGCCATTCTATCATCCGGCGCCGTGGGCCGCAAGTTGACAGCTTTTGCCGGGCCCCCTTATACTGGCATATAACTAAAGGGGGAATCATGGCATGGCAAGAAGGAGAAAGTCCGTGGTACGCAGGCTGCTGGGGTTGATTGCCCTGCTCCTCCTCGTGGGAGCCATCCTTTTTTTTCTGCTGAGCGCGGACGAGCTGAACCGTATCTACCGGATCGAAGCCGCCATCACCCCGAAGCCGACCATCGCGCCGCCGCTTTTATATGCCGGCCCCACCGAAGCGCTGCTTCGAAACGGCTCCATCGGCCCCGAGGTCCTGGAGCTGCAGGAAAAGCTTAAGGCGCTGGGCTATTATGCCGGAGAGCTGGACGGCCAGTATGGCAAGGGAACGGCTGAAGCCATCACGCTGTTTCAAAGCCAGCACGGCCTCAGCCCCGACGGGATGGCAGGCCAGCAAACGCTTGGCATGATCTACAGCGAGGCCGCGCAGCATGTGACCGTCACCCCTGCGCCCGTCCTTCCGGGCAGCGCGGGCGGCCTGCCCATCCTGGTCAACCGCAGGCAGCCCCTGCAGCCGGGCTACATTCCCCCTGATCTGGTGAGCCTGAAAGACCTGGTGCCGGAGGGGCTGATCATTCTGAAAAATCCCCAGGTGCAGGCGGACCGCGAAGCCACGCAGGCGCTGATCAAAATGATCCGCGCGGCGCAGGCCGACGGCCTTGAGACCTGGCAGGTCAGCGAAGCCTACCGCACCCTCGCCTATCAGCAGGAGCTTTACGACAAGGAGGTCAGACGCCTGATGGAGGAGGAGCAGCTGAGTGAAAACAGCGCGCGCAGCAGCGCCGAGCGCAGCGTGGCGCTGCCCGGCACCAGTGAGCACCACACGGGCCTTGCCTTTGACCTGACGGTGCCCGGCTACTACTTCGGCGATACCAAGCAGGCGATCTGGCTGGAGGATCACTGCTTTAAGTTCGGCTTCATCCTGCGCTATACCGCCAACAAGGAGCATATCACGGGCTTTGACGCCGAGCCCTGGCATGTACGTTATGTGGGCGAAGCAACTGCCCGATTCATGGAGGAACACAACCTGGCACTGGAAGAGTATCTGGCGCTGTATCAATAAACATGCTTCATATCAAAGGCCGCCGGACAATCCACCCGGCGGCCTTTGATATGAAGCATGATGTCAGCGCTTTGCCCGCTTGCGCTGGAAGAATTTGACACATTCCACGATCGGCACCATCGACACACCCAGGCCAAGGGCAACGATGTACTCGACGAAATTGATGTGCTCAAGGTTGAAGGCATTGCTGAAGAAAGGAATGTAGATGACAGCGGCCGTCAGCACCAGCGTACCGATCATAGCCAGATAGAGAAGGCGGTTGTGCGTCTTGAGCCTGAACACAGAGCCGCGTTGTGAACGCATGTTATAGGCATGGAACACCTCCGCCAGGTTCATCGTCAGGAAGGCCATGGTCATGCCGTCCGGAGAGTTCACAAACTCCCACACGCCGGACTCAAGATAATGCCCGATCAGGTAAGACAGCACGGTCAGCAAAGCGACCAGCACGCCTTGATACAGCGCGTCGATGCCCAGACCGCCCGCAAAGACGCCTTCGTTTTTATCACGCGGCGGGCGATCCATGATGCCCTCGTCCGGTGCCTCAAAGCCCAGGGCCAGGGCGGGGAAGACATCCGTGATCAGGTTGATCCACAGCAGATGAACAGGCTTCAGGATGACGAATCCAAGCAGGGTCGCCACAAAGATCGACAGCACCTCGGACAGGTTGGAGCCCAGCAGGAACTGGATGGTCTTCCTGATGTTGTCATAGATGCGGCGGCCTTCCTCGACCGCGTGGACGATGGTGGCAAAGTTGTCATCCGCCAACACCATGTCGGCCACATTCTTAGTGACATCGGTACCCGTAATGCCCATGCCCACACCGATATCGGCTTTCTTGATGGAGGGCGCGTCGTTGACACCGTCGCCTGTCATCGCGGTGACTTTGCCATTATCCTCCCACGCGGTCACGATTCGCACCTTATGCTCGGGCTGCACACGGGCGTACACGGAGTACTTCGCTACATCCCGCTTGAAATCCTCATTGGATATCTCATCGAGCTGCGCGCCCGTCATGGCTTCATCGGGGCTTTGGATCATACCAAGCTGCATGGCAATGGCGGCGGCTGTGTCCTTGTGATCGCCCGTGATCATCACCGGCCGGATGCCGGCACGCTTGCATTCCTCAATCGCGGGGAGCACCTCAGGCCTCACAGGGTCGAGCATGCCCACCAGGCCAATGAATACTAGCTCACATTCCAGCGTATCGGGCTTCTGATCGTCGGGCATATGGTCCCAGTCGCGGAAAGCAGCTGCCAGCACACGCAGCGCCCTGCCGGCCATGCCTGCGTTGTCAGACACCACATTCTGCCGGTATTCCTCCGTCATGGGCCGGGCATCGTGTCCGTCCCAGTAAAAGGCACAGCGGCGCAACAACTCGTCAGGCGCGCCCTTGCTGTACTGACGCAGTCCGCCTTCTGCGTCCTTGACAATGGTGCTCATCAGCTTGCGCATAGAATCAAAGGGCGCCTCACCAACACGCAGGTTGGTTTTGGAAAGCTCCGTCTTTGGCATACCAAGCCTTGCCGCGTAGTACACCAGGGCGTTTTCAGTCGGCTCGCCGACAGCCTGTCCGTCCACCCATTCGGAATCTGAGCACAGGGCCATTGCCTTGGCTAACAATGGCTCATCAGGCGTCGCGTGATCCACCACCGTCATCTTGTTCTGCGTGAGGGTACCTGTCTTATCTGAGCAGATGATCTGTGTGCTGCCCAGCGTCTCAACAGCCGTCAGCCTGCGGATGATGGCGTTCCGCTTGCTCATGTTTGTCACGCCGACAGACAGCACAATGGTCACCACTGTCGCCAGGCCCTCGGGGATGGCCGCAACCGCCAGTGACACCGCAATCATGAACACGTCCAGAATGTGGGTAAAACTGTAGTCGCCGCTTGTTACCAGGCTGAACACAAAAATGAATATGCTGATTCCCAGCACCATCTTGGTCAACAGGCCGCTGAGCTGCGCCAGCTTGATCTGCAGGGGTGTTGCGCTCTCCACGGTCTTTGACAGGGTATCAGCGATCAAGCCCATCTGGGTGGCCATACCCGTCGCCGTTACAACGGCCCGGCCGCGCCCGTAGACGACAGTGGATCCCATGAAGCACATATTCTTCCTGTCGCCCAGCGGCACATCCTTGTTTGTACCCAGCTCGATGGCTTCAGTCGTTTTCTCAACCGGAACAGATTCCCCCGTCAGCGCCGCCTCCTCGATCTGCAGGCTGGCTGATTCGATGATACGGCAATCCGCGGGAACAGCGCTGCCTGCCTCCAGCAGGATGATATCCCCGACCACCAGTTCTTCTGAGTGAATATCCATGACCCGGCCGTCGCGCAGCACATGGCTTGTCGCCGCGCTCATCTGCTGCAGCGCTTCGATCGCTTTTTCCGCCTTGCTCTCCTGATAAACGCCCAGGATGGCGTTGAGCAGCACCACGACAAGGATGATGATGGTATCCGTCAGGTGAAGCTCCCCCTGCAAAAGGCTTGTCAGGCCGGAGACGATTGCGGCCACCGTCAGGATGATCAGCATCGGCTCCTTGAGCTGCTCAATAAAACGTTGAAACAGGGTGGTATGCTCGCCTTCATCCAGCTTGTTGCGGCCATTGGCCGCAAGCCGCTCCTCTGCCTCCCGCGCGCTCAGCCCCGGGGAACTGCTTCTGACCTCCTCCAGGACGCGGTCAGTGGACTCCAAATAGAATTGCATCTTCATGCCTCCGTCTCTCGTGGGCAAACCCGCCCTGTTTACGATTATAGTTGCAGGCCTGCCGAAACGTCAATTATCAATTAACACATTGACGCATTCCACCCGCCCTGCTATCATTTTGGCGGAAATAAACAAAGAAGGTTCCGCTCATGAAGGACAGACAGTTTTACCGTTCCATCCTGCGCCTGGCACTTCCGGCCGCGTTTCAGTCGCTGATGTCGCTGCTGGTCACAGTGGTCGATAACCTCATGGTATCCAGCCTCGACGGCGAAGGCCTCAGCCTGGCTGCCGTGGCGCAGTCAAACAGCATCACCAACTTTGTCAACGCCGCCCTCCTGGGCCTGTCTGCGGGCGCCGTGGTGCTGGTCAGCCAGTACTGGGGCAAGCGGGACACCCGGCGCATCAAGCCCTTGTGCGCCGCGGCCTTTACGCTGACCTTCAGCTTCGCTTCCCTTGTCATCATGGTTCTGCTGGCCTTTCCGGGAACGGTGCTGAAGCTCGTGATCAGCCCCAAAGAAACAGCCGTCACCGCGCTTGCGCTTCAATATCTGCCGCTGCTCTGCCTGAGCTATCTGCCCTTTGCCTTTACGGCAGCCGCCATCGCCGTGCTGCGCGGGGTAGAGGTGGTGCGGGTCACGCTCTACGCCACGATCGGCTCTTTGATATCTAACATCACGCTCAACTACATCCTGATTTTCGGCAAGCTGGGCTTTCCCGCCCTGGGCGTGCGGGGTGCTGCCATTGCCACGGTGCTTGCGCGCCTGATCGAAGCCGGCATCGTCATCTTTTATCTGTTTCGGGTACAAAAGGCCCTGCCGCTGCGCCCGAAGGACCTTGCGCGCCACCGCGCCTGGGCCTGGAAGGATTACGCGCGCTACGGCCTGCCCGTGGGGCTGACGGATGCCCAGTGGGCGCTGGTCGGTATGCTCAAAATGATCATCATCGGCCAGATGGGCCGGATGATGATCAATGCCGCCGCGGTGACCGACATGCTCTTCAACCTGGGCACCCTCTTCACCTTTGCCCTGGCGGGCGGCGCCGCCGTGCTGGTGGGAAAAGCGGTGGGCAGCGGTGACCTGAAGCTGGCGCGCCAATATTCGCGGCGCATCCAGGTGATGTTTCTGATCATCGGCCTGGTCATGGCGACGCTCGTGTTCTTCCTGCGCCGCCCCTTCTTCAGCCTCTATCACCTGGATGGGCCGACCCTGTCGCTGGCCCTTACAATGGTCGCCATCTGCGCCCCTACCCTGGTCGGCACCAGCTACCATGCCAGCTGTTTTGTGGGCATCAACCGGGGGGCGGGCGACAGCCGCTTTGTCATGATGGTGGATATGATCTGCGGCTGGCTGATCGTGCTGCCCTCTGCCTTCGTCTCGGCCTTTGTGCTGAAGCTTCCGCTGCAGTGGGTCTATTTTTCCACCCGGATCGACCAAAGCTTCAAGTGGATCATTGCCTTCCTGCGCCTGCGGGGCGATAAGTGGATCCATAATGTCACGCGGGAGGAAGCGTCATGATCACCCAGCTGGCGGACGGCATGCCCGTGCGCCTGAAAGCGTTTCACGACCTGAGCTTTTTAGAGCATTACGGCCGCGTTTTCAGCGTCTTTGATGAGCATAGCTGCGGCATGCTCAGCTTCGGGCTGATCGGCCCCGAAGGGCAGCGCCTCTATCTGAAATACGCGGGCGCGCCCACGATCAACTACCCGAGTGACCCCGCGCTGGCCGTACAGAAACTGCGCCGGGCCATCCCCCATTATAAGAGCCTGAGGCACCCGGCACTGATCTCCTTGGCAGATGAACAAGAGCTGCCCCACGGCTGCCTGGCCGTGTTCGAATGGGCCGAAGGCCTGCCGCTGGGCCCCCGGAGCGAGGGCTTCGCGGGCTTTCGAACCGCCCCTTTGATCGACAGGCTGAGGCTGTTTGACATGATCTGCGACTTCCACATCGGCGCGGAGTCCCATGGCCTGTGCATCGCGGGGCTGAGTGACGCCCACCTGATCTACCATGGCCCCGACGGACGGCTGGTGCTGTCAAACATCGACGAATACCTGCCGCTCCCCTCGATCAACACGCGCAGCCGCTTGCCCGGCTCCCCCTTCTATCTGCCCCCCGAGGGCTACCGCAGGGGCGACGCGATCGACGAAACGAGCAATGTCTATACCCTGTCCGCCCTGAGCCACAGCTTTTTCGGCGACAGGATCAACAAAATAAAAGAAGCCTGGCAGGCTCCCGAGAAGCTTTATCACATCGCCCGTCGCGGGCTGAGCGAGGACCGCGACCTGCGCCAGCAGAGCACGGAAGAGTTTTTGTCCCAGTGGCGCGCGGCGGTAAGAAGCAGCCGGCTGAACTGAGGCTCTATATCTGAGTGATCTGCCCGTCTTGAACCCGCAGCACACAGGCAGGGTTCAAATCCTGCGCCTGGGAAAGCTCCGTGCAGGTCAGGAGCGTCTGCACATGCCGCAGCCCGGACAGCAGCCTGGCCTGACGGCCCGCGTCCAGTTCGCTGAGCACATCATCCAGCAGCAGCAGGGGGGGCTCGCCTCCCTGTGCCTGGGTCAGCATATCGATCTGTGACAGGCGCATGGCCAGCGCCGCCGTGCGGATCTGCCCCTGGGAGCCGTAGGAGCGAAGCTCTTCCCCCGACAGGTTGATGACCAGGTCGTCGCGGTGCGGGCCGAATGAGGTGGACATGCGGCGCAGATCATCGGCGGCAGACTGTTCGAGCATGGACCGGAAGTCTGTCTTGATGTCTTCGCTGCCGGCCAGGCTGCTCTGATAGCGGATCGACAGCTTTTCATCCGTCCGCCCGCCGATATAGGCGTAATATTCTCCGGACAGTTCCGCCAGGCGGTGCGCGGCCTGCGCGCGGGCGCGCACCAAGGGGACCGCGGCTGCGGCCAGCTGCTCGTCCCAGTCTGGCAGCTGGCTGCGGCTGCGCTCATCCTTCAAGATGATCTTCAGCAGCGCGTTTCGCTGCTTTAACACCGTATTGTAACGCTGCAGGGCATAGAAATAGCCGGGTACGCTCTGGGCCATCAGCATGTCGACGAAGCGGCGCCTGAGCTGCGGCGCGCCTTTGATGATATCCAGGTCCTCGGGAGAAAACATCACGCAGGTCATGTGCCCTATCAGCTCACCCAGGCGCGGCACCGTCTTGCCGCCCGCATAGATGAGCTTCTTTTGCTTCTGGTTGCGAAAGAGCCTCACGCCGACTTCATCCGTCCTGCCGCTCTTGCTCACCGTGGCATGCACGGCGGCAGTATCCGAGCCCAGCTTGATCATATCCTGATCAAACGAGGTGCGGTGGCTGCGGCCCAGGCAGCACAGGTGTACGGCCTCCAGCAGGTTGGTTTTCCCGGCGCCGTTTTCACCGACAAACACCGTCAGCCCCTCCGGCGGCAGAAGCGCCACCTGGCTGTAGCTGCGAAAGCGGTGCAGGCGTAACTGAGTGAGCCTCATTATTTATGATACCTTTCGCCGGCCATGATCTTGAACGCGCGGTAGAGCTGCTCAAGGAGGATCACGCGGGCCAGTTGATGGGGAAATGTCATCTCAGACAGTGACAGGCGGATATCCGAGCGGCGAACGACTTCCCGGGACAATCCGAGGGAGCCTCCGATGACAAATACGATCCGACGCCCCCCCTGGCGCAGCGCTGAGATCCTGTCCGCCAGCTGCAGGCTTGACAGCCTCTCCCCCTCAATGCACAGGGCGATCACGGTGTCTTCGCGCCTGATGCGGGAGAGGATGTTCTTCCCTTCCTTTTCAAGCGTCTGCGCCACAGCGGCCGGGCTGAGACGGGCCGGCTCCTTCTCGTCGGGCAGTTCCAGGATTTCAAGCCTGTCAAAGCGTGACAATCGCTTTTCATACTCTTTTGCCGCTTCCGCAAAAGGCCCGGACATCCTGCCGACGGCGATCAGGCTCAGGGACATGAGAGCAGGCCGTCAATATAGGCGGGCAGCAGGGAAAGATCCGCAAAGACGGCGTCGCAGTAGGGCTCCAGCTCTTTTGAATAGGGGATCAGATCGGGCACCATGATGGTGGTCATCCCGGCGGCGCGCCCGGAGCGCAGACCGTTGGGCGAATCCTCCAGCACCAGGCAGTGCTCGGGGCGCGCGGACATCATGTCCGCCGTTTTCAGGTACATATCGGGGGCCGGCTTGCCCGGAAGCCCCGCGATGTCGTCCCCTGCCAGGATGGCCTTAAAATAGCGGCTGAAGCCGGATACCCGCATGTACCCGTCCACCATGTGGCGGGGGCTGCCGCTGCACAGGCCCATGGGCAGCTTTTTATCCTCAAGCCAGGCCAGCAGCTCCCCGGCATAGTGCTTGACGGGCAGGCCGCCCCGCTCCACGATCTGCCACATCGATGCGTCAAAATCATCCCAGAACCTGTCCGTGTCAAGGCCGGGAAAGTGCTGTGACAGCATATCCGTGCTCGTCTCCTTATTGGTGCCGAGCATCAGGTTAAACAGCTCCTCGCTCACGCTGAGGTCCTGCCGGGCGGCAGCCATGGCCGAGGCTTCGATGGCCATCGCCTCCGTATCAAACAGGAGACCGTCCATATCAAAAAGTACAGCGTCAATCGTCATCTGCTAACTCCTTTCAAACCATTTCAGTATACCCCATGCCGATAGCGCTTTCAACCAAAGCAGGCTTGACAGGTCTTTGACATGCGCTTCCCGGCGGGAGAGGTGATATCCACAAGCTTGTTCTGTATATATTTACATATGTATGCATTTTTATGCATATGCCTTGACTTGTTATACAGCTTTATGCACCTTTGCCCCGCTCTCACATAGGCCGGGAGGCTGCTTATACAGCATATTCCATTGATAGATATTCAAGGAGGGCTTGTGAGGAAATATCCCCACTTTCCACAGACTTATCCACAGAACATGGGTTCGAAAGCGTCTTTTAAGTTGAAAACTGCTAGGCCCAAGAAAATACCTGTGAATAAGAAGCGAGTTATCCACAGGCCCTCCCATCCCTTTTCCCCAAATCTTGTCCACACGAACAGAGATTCTTTCTCCGTTCCAATTGTGACAAAAGATTTAAGAAGATGCATCAATTTGCATTTTTTGAGATGTCGAACCAGAGATATTTCTGTTTGTCAATAGCAAACATGGGATATTGCGCATGTGAAAAGCCGCCGCCCGGCGTGGTGCCGGGCAGCGGCTTTGGTTTGAGATGAGCGTGAAAACCGATCAGCGGCTCAGGATCGTCTCTTCGGTTTCCTTGTCAAAGAAGTGCAGGCGGGCGGTGTCCAGCGCCACCTTGGTATCGTCGCCCGTGCGGGTGTGGGTGCGCGGGTCAACGCGGGCAATGACGTTTTCATCCTTGCCGGAGGTGGAGAAGTACAGGTAGGTCTCGCTGCCCATCAGCTCTGTCACTTCGACGTGTATCGGCATCTGGGCCTCGGGATGCGCGGCCAGCTCGTCGGGATCGTCCGAGATGTTCTCGGGACGGATGCCCATGGTGACTTCCTTGCCGATGTAGCTCTCGTCCACCAGCTTCTTGACCTTCTCGTCGGGCACCAGGATCCTGTTGTCGCCAAACAGCGCGTAGACCTTGCCGTTTTCGGCCTTCAGGGTGACGTCGAAGAAGTTCATCTGCGGGCTGCCGATGAAGCCAGCAACAAACTTGTTGTTGGGGAAGTCATAGTTGTTCTGAGGGGTATCGACCTGCTGGATGAAGCCGTCCTTCATGATGCAGATACGGGAACCCATCGTCATGGCCTCGGTCTGGTCATGGGTGACGTAGATGAAGGTGGTCTGCAGGCGCT
>CAZVUU010000047.1:0-17802 GCA_964630465.1 uncultured Christensenella sp. | reverse complement strand
CGGGAGGAGCTGGAGGGCGCGGCCCGCGCTGCCTACGGGGCGCAGTTTGACGACGGGGTCATCGCCCCCCTGAAGGAGCTGGGCAGCACTCACATCCTGGAGCTGAGCCACGGCCCGACCGCCGCCTTCAAAGACCTGGCCCTGCAGGCCCTGCCGCGCTTCATGGCGCTGGCCAGGGAGAAGCCGGGCCGGGATGAGCATTACCTGGTACTGGCTGCCACCAGCGGGGATACCGGCTCTGCCGCTATGCGGGGTTTTCGGGACATCCCCGGATTCCGGGTGCTGGTGTTCTACCCCCATGGGGGCGTCAGCGCCGTACAGCTGGCGCAGATGACGCGCATGAAGGGCGGCAACCTGCGGGCGGTGGGCATCCGGGGGGACTTTGACCGGGCGCAGGCGGGGGTCAAGGAAGTTTTTTCGATGGAAGCATCCGGCCTGCCTGACAACCTGCGCCTTACCAGCGCCAACTCCATCAACATCGGGCGGCTGATCCCGCAGATCGTCTACTATATCTCGGCCATCCGACGGCTGCAGAAGACCGGCGCGCTCAGGCCGGGGCAGGCGGCGGACTTCATCGTACCCAGCGGCAACTTCGGCGATATCCTGGCCGGCTATATGGCCGGGCGGATGGGCCTGCCCGTGGGCAAGCTGGTCTGCGCGTCCAATGAAAACAGCGTACTGACGGATTTCCTGGCGACGGGCATTTACGACCGAAGGAGGGAGCTTCGCAAGACGCTGTCCCCCTCGATGGACATCCTGGTGTCGAGCAATCTGGAGCGCCTGCTGTACGAGGCATCGGGGCGGGACGCGGAGCGGGTATCCGGCCTGATGGAACAATTAAGAACAGAAGGACATTATCATATTGAAGGCGACATGCTGCGCGCGATCCGGGGGCAGTTTATCGGCAGAGCTTCAAACGACGCGGAAGCCATGAGCGCCATCCGGGATGTGTGGCAGCGGTACGGCTATCTGATGGACCCGCACACCGCCGCCGCCTGGCTGGCGCAGGACGCCCTGGCAGGGCGGGATAACCCGCGCGTGGTGCTGTCCACCGCCTCGCCCTTCAAATTCCCCGGCGCCGTGATGAAGGCCCTGGGCAGGGGGGCGGACATAGACTGCCTGCCGGAGGACCTGGCGCGGGAAACAGGGGTGGCGATCCCGCGGAGCCTGCAGAACTTGATGGACAGCTCGGTGCTCTATCCCGATGTGATCGACCCGGAGGACATGACGCAAACCGTGCGGGGGGAGGCGGCCCGATGGTGAGGATCCGCGTGCCCGCCACCAGCGCCAACCTGGGCCCGGGCTTTGACTGCCTGGGCCTGGCGCTGAACCTCTATGCCCGATTTACATTTGAGTATCTTCCGCAGGGGCTTGAGATCAACGGCAGCCGGACGGAAGACGCGGGGGAGGATAACCTGGTGTACCGGGCCTTCCTTCATACGCTGAAGGCGGCGGGGACGGAGCCTCGGGGCCTGCGGCTGCGGATCGACTCGGACATCCCCAGGTCGCGGGGCCTGGGCAGCAGCGCCGCCTGCGTGGTGGGCGGCATCCTGGGCGCGGATCGGCTGTACGGCCTGGGCCTGAGCCGGGAAGACCTGCTCAGGCTGGCGACGGAGCTGGAGGGGCACCCCGACAACGCCGCGCCCGCGATTTACGGCGGCCTGCGCGTATCGCTGACGGAAGAGGGCCGGGCGCTGTCCCTGCCCTGCGACGTCCACCCCTCGCTGAAGTTCCTGGCCCTGGTGCCGGAATTTGAGCTGAGCACCTCCGCCGCGCGCGCGGCCCTGCCCCAAAGCGTATCCCTGAAGGACGCCGTATTTAACCTGTCGCACGCGGCCTTCCTGATCAAGGCGCTGGAAAGCGGCGAGCCGGGCCTGATCCGCGCCGCCATGCAGGACAGGCTGCACCAGGATGCCCGATTTGCCCTGATCCCCGGCGCGGCGGAGCTGAAGGCGCGCATGGAAGAGGCGGGCGCTATCGCCTGCTGCCTGTCGGGCGCGGGGCCGACGCTGCTGTGCCTGTATGGGGAGGAGGGGTTTCCCGGCAAGGCTGTGGAGATCATCGGTGAGGAGTTTCCGGGAGTTGCGGCGATGCCGCTCGCGTTATGCACTGAGGGAGCGGTGGTCATGACGAAATGAAAAAAGGACCTTACGCTCGTGGCAGCGTAAGGTCTTTATAAGCCCTATGCCATTGATTTATCTTGTATAAGTTGTAGCTAAATATCGGAACTGCCCGTTACGGTCATCGCTTAATGTTGAATACTCAGCCCAATGCAAGGGGTACTCCTCGCTCAATACCAAACGTTCTTCTCTGCCCCGGGTGCTGCCTGCTCCGGCGTGATCGGCCCAACCGAGGCTTCCTCCGAGCAAGCGTCCTTCCCATAAACGGAGTTCATCCGCGATGGTCGGTCTGTTTGGCTTTTTCCAGTATATGGGATCGTTGGCCAGGGTAACGGTAAAGCCCATCGGGCAGTTGAGCTTCTGCACAATATGCTCAATTCGGACAATGTCCTTGATGATGTCATAGCTGCCTATGTCTTGCGCGCTTTGTTCCTTCAGCAGATATGTTTCACCTTCGACTGTGAATTGAGATTTTTCCGTTTTATATTTCAGCTCGATGGGGATCAATTGCCCTCCAAGCGAAACCAGGAGATCCAAACGATATCCTAAATCCGGGACGGTATATTCCAGATTGATTTCGCATTGCGGGTGGTGCTCCTTGATTTCGCTTGCCATCGCAAGCTGGAACTCAGCCTCAGAGTGAAACACAGGTTTCTTTAAGCTGAGTGATTTCACAATAGAATGGATATTGAACTCTGGTACTTCTTGCTGGGTATCAGGGTCATTTTGCAAGGCTTCTAGTTTCGTTTTTGCTCTTTCCAAAGCTTCACTAATCTCCTGTTGCGCCTGAAGCAGAACATGATACATTTTTTTGTAATCCGTCATTTTTTGTAACTCCAGTCATTCTTTGATAAAGACAATGTATCATTTTGCCGGATGTATAGCAATAAAATATTGAAAATAAAAAAGCGATTCTTCAAATATATGACATGTATATAGACAAAGACCGTATAGAAAGAACACTTGAAATGCAATCATGTGGTACTGTCAAATCATGTTCGCAACTTTGGACTCCATTATCCATGTTATGCTGCCTGGTTGCTTAGTGAGTGAAGCGATTCCTCGCTTAAGTACGATCTGGTAACCGACCAGTCCTCTGAGTACTCCATCAGGTAGGCTGTCACCAGTCGCAGGTAGGATTCCGGATTGGGAAAGATGCCCACCACTCTGGTCCTTCGCCGGATTTCCTTGTTCAACCGCTCCAGCATGTTGTTGGAGCTGACTTTTCTGGCATCCAATGAGGGGAATGACAGAAAGGTCAGCGCGTCCTCAAGACCCTCTTCCAGCGTTTCAATCGCCTTGGGGCACTTGATTCGGTACTCATCTGCCAGATCTTTCGCCCGCTGTTTGGCTGTTTTTAAGTCTGCGGTCAGCCAAATATTTTTCAATAGACTGGCGAAGCGATTCTTTTCCTTGTGAGGCACATGCGCCAGGACATTGCGCATAAAGTGTACCTTGCATCGCTGCCAGCTTGCGCCCGGAAAGCATTCCCCAATCGCCGCCACCAGCCCCTTGTGGGCGTCTGAAACTACCAGGGATGGCCCCCTCAAGCCCCGTTCCTTCAACCCTTCAAACAGCTGTCTGTAGCTTTCTTTGGACTCTTCCAACATAGGTTCCAGGGCCAACACTTCTCGTTTGCCTTCCTTGTTCACTCCGCAAACCAGTAGGATCGCCATACTGACAACCCGGCCGCCATACCGTACTTTCTCGTATAGCGCGTCTACCCACAGCACCGGGTAATTGTTGGCAGTCAAGGGACGATTCCTAAATTCATCCACCTGCTCCTGCAAGCCCCTGGTCATCTCGCTGACCTGACTGCGGGAGATCCCTTCGATTCCCAGACTCTTCGCCAGCTTCTCCATCTTCCGGGTGGATACGCCCTGCACAAAGGCTTCCTGTACCACTTGGATCAACGCCGCCTCACTGCGCCTGCGCTCTGTGACAAAGAAGGGAATGTAACCGCCATTCCTTACCTTGGGTACCATGAGATACATCGTGCCCATTCTGGTATCCAGCCGACGCGGCCTGAAGCCGCAGCGATGGCTGACGCGTTCCCGGCTTTGCTCGTGTTTCTCCGCTCCGATTTGTTTTGAAACCTCTACTTCCATCATCTGGGCACACAGCCATTCCAGCATGCTGAGCATCGGGTCCTCCATCCCCATAAACTGGAATAGCAAACCTGATAAATTCGTGGTATCCTTGTGCTGAGCCATTGGGAGTTCCTCCTTTACGAATGTATAGCAACATCCATTGTAACGGAGCCCCGGTGGCTTGCCCATTCCTCTCGGGCTTTTCACAAGTTGCGAACTTTAGTGTACTCTATCAATCATGTTGAATGGAATATCATCAAAACATGATGAAAGCATATGAAACATTCAATATAGCGTATGTTTCATATGCCTTCATAGACAATAATTTAGCAGAATGAGCGGTTTATCTTAGTACGGTATCATTTCGAACTCCGTATCATGTGTTCCGCATCTTGTCTGCGACCTATAAACCCTCGACCAGCACTGCCCTCGTCGGGGCGCCTTCGGCCCCGTCCAGCTTCAGCGGCAGGGCGATCAGGGTGTATTCGCCTGGGGATGCGTCACTCAGCACCAGGCCTTCCAGGATGATGATGTCCCGGTCAAGCAGGGCGTGGTGGCTCTTGTGGCCGGGCTGGTCGCGCTCGATGCCCAAGGCATCGATGCCCACGCCGTTGACCTTTTTTTGGGCCAGGTAGTTCGCGCCGCTTTCCTTGAGATAGATGAAGTTGACGCCGCCGCTGCGGGGGTCAGAGGAATTTTTGGTTTTCAGCAGCACAAAGTCGCCTTCGGCGATGTCAAGGCCGGCCAGGTCCTTTTCTTCGATGCCGTCCTCCACATGGCTCAGGTCGAAGAGCTTGGCCTTTGTGATCAGGCGCTCCAGGGGCAGGGCCTCGGCGGTGGTTTGGCCCCCGTCCGTCATGTGCAGTGGGGCGTCCAGATGGGTGCCCGTGTGCATGTTGATGGTGTAGACGGACTCGTTCACGCTGTCGTGGGGCAGCCGGGCCGCCCAGGTGCGCAGGGGAGCCTTCTCGGGCCTGTCCCTGTAGGTGGGCATGCCGGCCTTGATCAGCATGGAAATGTCGATGATGCGCATGGTGTCCTCCTTTTATTCGTCGTCCTGCTTGAGATCGATCTCCCACCACCTGCGGCCGTCCAGCTCGATCATGCGGTCGGCGGCCTCGGGGCCGCGCGAGCCCGCGGGATAGTTGGGGAAGGCGCCGCGGTCCGCCGGGCAGTGGGTATCGATGCCTTCGATGAAGCGCCAGGAATACTCCAGCTCGTCCCAGCGGGTGAACAGGGAGGAATTGGCGCGGTAGGCTTCCAATAGGAGCTGCTCATAGGCCTCCGGCACGTTGCCCTGGAAGCGGCTGTGCTGGGCGTAGTTGAGGGCCACGCGCTCCATGTTGAAGTCCGTGCCGGGACGCTTTAAATTGATGCGGAAGTACATGCCTTCCGCCGGCTGCACCTCGATGACCAGGAGGTTGGGCGGCTGGGCCTCAAACTCCGGGTAGAAGTTGACACCCGGCAGGCGCTTGAACTCGATGACGATCTGGGTGCGCGCGCGGTCAAGCCGCTTGCCCGCCCGGATATAGATGGGCACCCCGCCCCAGCGGAAGTTGTCCACCTGGGCGCGCAGGGCCACATAGGTGGGCGTTTTGGAGTCATCCGCGACGCCCTCTTCCTCGCGGTAGCCGGGCATACGCTTTGCATCCTGTTCGCCGGGGCCGTACTGGCCCATGATGATGCCGCCGCAGGAGGCTTCGTCCTCAAAGTTGCGCAGCGACTTCAGTGCCTTCACCTTTTCGTCGCGCACGGATTCGGGCAGGAGATCCACGGGAGGCTCCATCGTGATCAGTGCCAGCATCTGCAGGAGATGGTTTTGCAGCATATCCTTTAAAATACCTGCCTGCTCATAGTAGCCGCCGCGGCTTTCCACGCCCAGGGTCTCAAAGGAGGTCACCTGGATATTGTCGATGTAGTGGTGGTTCCACAGCGGCTCAAACAGCGAGTTCGCGAAGCGGATGGCCATGATGTTGCGGATCATCTCCTTGCCCAGGTAGTGGTCGATGCGGTAGACCTGGCGCTCGTCAAGCACCTTGGAGATGGTGCGGTTGAGCGCGCGGGCGGTGGCCAGGTCCGAGCCGAAGGGCTTTTCGACCATGACGCGGTGATCGGCGTTGCCTTTTTCCACCAGGGCCTTGGCGCTGAGGTGCCGCACGATGGGGGCGAAGTGTTCGGGCGCAACGGCCAGGAAAAACAGCCGCACGACGGGGCCTTCCATGGCGGCCTCCTCTTCGGTGATCCTGCCGCTCAGCCCGGCGTAGCTTTCCGGCTCGCTGATGAACTCCATCCGGTAATAATCGATGATATCAAGGAAGCCGGCCATGTTTTCCTCGTCGATGTCCGTGCGAGAATAGCGGCGCACGGCGGCCTCGGCGTCCTTTTTATAGGTATCGCCGCTTAAATCACGGCGGCCGATCAGCAATATTTTTGTCTGCCGCGGCAGCCTGTTCTCCGCCCGCAGATGGTAGAGGGCGGGCAGCAGCTTTCTGTGCGTCAAGTCGCCCGTGGCACCGAAAATGGTTAAAATCATTGGCTCCTTCGCCTGCTCATCCCGTTGATCTGACACGCTGGTACCCTTTCAGGCGCTGTGAACTCGCGCCAAAGATAATGTGATGACCCGCAGGTATTATACCCAAAGCAAGGCGCGGCCCCGCAAAGGGGCTTGCGGCGCGGGCCTTCTTTGCTTTGCTAAATGGATGCCGGCGGGTTATAATCAGCATACTCCAAAGCCGGCGCCGATCTCAAGAGGAGGGCATCTGATGGGCTCTTACATTGTCTCAGTTTCACAAAGATCGGGGATCTACGCGCACATCCGCATCAGCGATGAGGCCACACTGATGGACCTGCATCAAGCCATCGCTGAGTTTTTTGAGATCCCGTCGCCAAAGCGTCCGGTGTTTGAGCCGGTCATGAACAAGGCGAATGCGCCTGTGGTCAGGTATGGCACGAAAAACAGCAAAACGATGACCGCGATGCGCGAGGTCAGCCTTCAGCAGAGCGGGCTTGAGAAAAAGAGCCAAGCTTTTCTCTATACTTTGGCCTCACCCGCAACGGCGCTGACCTGCCGCCTGTTCGCGCGGCTGGATGAGCCTACGGACAAGCCCCTGATGGTCAAGTCGTCGGGTTTGTCTATCCTGAGCCTGCGGCGCGCCCTGTCCGGGGCGATCCCGATGCTCACGGCAGGCCGGATACCGGATGAAGACGCGGAAAAGATGGCTGATATCATCAGCCGGCCGGATGAGGAATGGAAGATGATCATCAGCTACCTCCTGTCGGCTTCGAACCTCTACGGGCTTATACCGGCGGATATGGTGCACAGCCTGTATTGCCGGGATCACCCTTTCATCAGCCCCGATTCCTTTTTCAGGATCGGGATCTATATGAGCGAGTTAGAGGGCAGCCGCGTATATATGCTGGACAGGTACGGGGCGCGCGTCACGGACGATCATAAAACGGACGAGGTCAAATACCTGGCTGAGCATACGGTCGAGGATCGGGACACCTTCCGGTTTATGCTGGAAGAGCAGCGGGGAAAGCCCTGGTATCTCCCGCCTCAGGAGGAGCTGCTTCGCTACAGGGATGAGGATTATGTGGAACAAACGCCAGAGTACCACGGGCTGAGAAAATATATCCGCTCCAAGGGGCTGACCGAGCCTCAGACCAGGGACTGTATAAGAGACTTGTATTTTCATGCCAAATACCAGGACGGTGTCTTTGAGGATCTGCCGGAGCTGCTGGAGGAGCACCGGCTGGTGCCTGACAGCCGGGATGACATGGAACGCTTCATGGCCCTTTATTATTCCTTTTTCAACAACATTCGGCTGTCACTGAACCGCGGGCACACGCCCGTCGAGCTGTTTAACATCGCCGGGGATAAGCCCGGGGTCCTGAGCGGGCATGACGGGCCCGGGATCTTTGGCGGCGAAACGCAGGGCAGACAGCCCGCGCGAAAGATCGGCCGAAACGATCCCTGCCCCTGCGGCAGCGGGAAGAAGTACAAGCACTGCTGCGGAAAAGAGCACTGACAAAGTGCGGGAGGCGTCATGACTGACAAAGCACGGAAAACGATTAAAAACCCCATCCTGCATACCTTTGTCCACTTAAGGGGCAATCAGCGGGCCTGCCTGTGGACAGAGCCGATGTTCGGCATCCCGTATAATCTGTTCATCCCCCTGGCTGCCGTCTACATGGCGGCGCTTGGGCTGAGCCCTTTCATGATCGGCCTGGTCACCACGATCTCCCTGATCTCCCAGACCTTGTCCTCCGCCATCGCGGGCATCGTGACCGATAAGTTTGGCAGGCGGCGCGCCACGGCGGTGTTTGACATCTTTGCCTGGGTCATCCCCAGCCTGATGTGGGCGACGGCCTCGGGGCCGGTCAGCTTCGTGCTGGCCGCGGCACTGGGCGGCAGCTGGCGGATCACGGAGACCTCCTGGGGGCTTCTGATGACGGAGGACTATCCCCCCGAGGGCATCATCCACCTGTATGCCATCACCAACATTGCCGGCTTGCTGGCGGGATTTGTGTCGCCGCTGGCCTTTTTGCTGGTGCGCCAGATCAGCCTGATCACCGCCATGCGCTGGCTGTACGGGGTGATGGCCCTGATGATGGCCGCAAAGACCCTTTTGATCTATCTGTATACGGAGGAGACCTCCGTCGGCCTGCTGCAGATCGAGGAAAACAAAGGGGTGTCCGTGCTGAGCCGGCTGCTTGAGAGCCGCTTTGTGCTGGGCAGGATGTTCCGCTCCCGCCACATCATGCTGACCGTGACGCTGGTGGCCTGCTTTATGCTGATCCGCTCAGTGAATGACAACTTCCTCCCCCTGCTGCTGACCGACAAGCTGGGCATCCCCGAGGAGAGCCTGTCGCTGCTCAGCATGGTGCGCACCCTGGTGATGCTGCTGTTTTACCTGGTGCTGGTGCCCAGACTGGACGCGCGGCGCTTTTTACAGCCGATGACGGCGGCCATGGGTCTTTTGATCGTGGCTGATCTCAGCTTTTTCGCGCTGTCAAGGGGCGTGATCTGGGTGATCCTGCTGAATGTGCTGATGGAGGCCGCGGCGCTGTCGATGATCGCGCCCATCCTGTCCAGCCTGCGCATGCAGGTGATGGAACGGGAGGAGCGCGCGCGCATGTTCGCGTTTACGACGATGCTGGCCCTCCTGGTCACGGCGCCTTTCGGCGCGGTGACAGGCTGGCTGTCCCAGATGGATCGCTCCTTGCCGATGCTGCTCAACGTGGTGATCGCCCTGCTGTCCATCGGGGTCAGCCTGCGGCTGCACGGGGAGGTCCAGGGAAAGGACATACGCTGATGACGCAATGGCTGATCAGGCGCTTTTCCCCGAAGGGGTACGCGGGCAAGGGCAGAGGCCGCGCGGGCACGCTTGTCTGCGTGACGGGCCTTCTGTGCAACCTGCTGCTGGTCGCCCTGAAGGTGCTGGTTTCTGTTTTGTCGGGATCGGTCGCCGTGATGGCGGACGCGGTCAACAATCTAAGCGACGCGGCCTCGGGCCTGGTCAGCCTGGCGGGCTTTCGCCTGGCCCGCAAACCGGCCGACCGCGAGCATCCCTTCGGGCACGCGCGCTATGAGTACCTGGCGGGCCTGGCAGTCGCCGTCCTGGTCATGATCATCGGGGCGGAGCTGCTGAAAAGCAGCGTGCAAAAGATCATGGTACCCGAGCCGACGGTGTTCAGCCCGCTCTCCGCCGCGATCCTTGCGCTCTCCATCCTGATCAAGCTGTGGCTGTCGGGGTTTTATAAAAAGGCGGCCCGGGTCCTTGATTCCGGCGCCCTGCTGGCATCCGCCGCCGACAGCCGAAACGACGTGATCGCCACGGGCGCGGTGCTGCTGTCCCTGGCGCTCGGCCGATTTGCGGGCCTGCATATCGACGGCTGGATGGGCCTGGGCGTCGCCGTCTTCATCCTCTGGTCCGGCTGGGGGCTGGTGCGCAGCACCCTGGACCCCCTGCTGGGCGCGGCGCCCGATCCTCAGATGGTGGAGGATATCCGCCAGGCCATCATGTCCTACCCGGGCGTACTGGGCACTCACGACCTGATGCTGCACGACTACGGGCCGGGCCGGCGCTTTGCCAGCGTCCACGTGGAGGTGGCGGCGGAGGAGGATGTCCTGAAAAGCCATGACACCGTGGATGAGATCGAGCGGGATTTTGAGGCCCGGCGCGGCATATCGCTGGTGGTGCACATGGACCCGATCGTCACGCGTGACCCGCAGGTGAAGGATATGCGGTTGTGGCTGTCTGAGGCGGTCCGTGGGATCCACCCCGAACTCACCATCCACGACCTGCGCCTGGTGAAAGGCGCGCGCCACCACAAGGTGATCTTTGACTGCGTCAAGCCGCCCTCGCTTGATATGAGCGACGGCGCGCTGAAAAACGCGCTGGCGCAGCTGGTGTGGAACAAATATCAGGACCATTACTGCGTGATTACGGTGGACCACGGATTTTCACCGGTGGCGAAGTAGCGGCGGTGTAGTGGTGGTGTAGTGGCGAAGAGGCCGCTGTGCGGCCGCAAAGAAGTGGCGAAGTGCTTGCTTGCGCCAGCGCAAAGCAGCAGGGGTGCGATGGGATTCTTTTTGCGGCTGCGCAAGCAGCATCTTTGCGCGGCCGAAGGCCGCACTTTGCCATTGCTTCGCCATCACCCCCCATCGCTTCCCCACGCCTCAAGCGGGTATATTATATAGGATCATTGAATGAAAAGGGGGAGACCATGAAGTTTATATCATGGAACGTCAACGGCTTTCGTGCCGTGCTGCAAAAGGGTTTTGAGGAGTATTTCAAAGAGGCGGACGCCGATTTTTTCTGCCTGCAGGAGACCAAGATGCAGGAGGGCCAGGCGAATTTCGACCCCGAAGGATACATCAGCTATTATCACAGCGCGCAGAAGAAGGGCTATTCCGGCACGGCCATCTTTACCAGACATGAGCCGCTGGCGGTGTTTCAGGGCATGAACGGAGAACATCTGGACGAGGGCCGGGTGCTGACGCTGGAATACCCCGAGTTTTACCTGGTGAACTGCTATGTACCCAACGCCCAGCCGGGGCTGAAGAGGCTGGATTACCGCATGGGCTTTGAAGATGACATGCGCGCCTACCTCGGCGAGCTGGACCGCAAAAAGCCTGTCATCTACTGCGGCGACCTGAACGTGGCCCACAACGAGATCGATCTGCGCCACCCTAAGCCCAATATCGGCCAGCCCGGCTTCAGCTATGAGGAGCGCGGAAAGATGACGGAGCTGCTGGACAGCGGCTTTTCAGACAGCTTCCGCAGCCTCTACCCCGATCAGACGGGGGCCTACAGCTGGTGGAGCTACCGCAGCAACGCCCGCGCCAACAACACGGGCTGGCGTATCGACTATTTTGTGGTATCCCGCCGGCTGATGGAAAAGGTACGGGACGCCTATATTGAAAACCAGGTGATGGGCAGCGATCACTGCCCGGTGGGGCTGGATATCACCGTCAGCGTCTGACGGCAATGAAGGCTGAATGAAGGAACGGGCAGGATACCGGACGAATCATGAAGGAGGAAGAACATGACGGAGAACATGCAATATAAGCGCGTGGGAAACAGCGGGCTCAAGCTGCCCCTGGTGTCCCTGGGGTTCTGGCATAACTTTGGCGATGATGTGAAGTATGACAACATCCGTAATATGGTGCTGGGGGCCTTTGACCTGGGCATTAACCACTTTGACCTGGCCAATGTCTACGGCCCGCCTGCGGGCAGCGCGGAGATCAACTTCGGCCGCGTCCTCAAGGAGGACCTGGCCGCCTGGCGCGATCACATGATCATCGCCACCAAGGCGGGGCACCGGATGTGGGGCGGACCCTACGGCGAGTGGGGCAGCCGCAAGCACCTGATGGCGGGGCTGGATCAAAGCCTCAAGCGCATGGGCCTTGACTATGTGGACATCTTCTACCACCACCGGCCCGACCCGGATACGCCGCTTGAAGAGACCATGGGCGCGCTGAGCGACATTGTCAAAAGCGGCAAGGCGCTCTATATCGGGCTGTCAAAGTACAACCCCGAGATGACGGAGGAGGCGGTCAGGCTGCTGCGGCAGATGAACGTCCCGCTGCTGATCCACCAGACCCGATACAATATGTTTGACCGCGCGCCGGAGCAGGGCCTCTATGACCTGCTGGAGCGCGAGGGTGTGGGCGCCATTCCCTTCTCACCCCTGGCGCAGGGCCTGCTGACCGATCGCTACTTAAAGGGCATCCCGGAGGATTCCCGCGCGGCGGGCAGGAGCGCCTTTTTGACGAAGGACAACATCACGGACGATCTGCTCAGGCGCGTGCGCGGGCTCAATGAGATCGCTGAGGCCCGCGGCCAGACCCTGGCCCGGATGGCCCTGGCCTGGCTGCACCGCAGCCCCGTGGTCTCCTCGGTGATCATCGGCGCCAGCCGCCTCAGCCAGATCGAGGATGCCGCCAAGGTACAGGAGAACCTGGGATTCAGCGAGGACGAGCTGCGGCAGATCGATGAACTGACGAAGGAATGATACCAAAGTAACAGTCGGGAAAAACAACAGGCGCGGGGCTGCGTATTCCGCGCCTGTTGTCTTTGACGGGTTCGGACTCAGTTGAATATGAGGTACCGGGCCCGCGCCATCACAAGGAAGCCGGGAGACAACGCCGTGCAGCATGTTGAGCAATACAGAGCAGGCTCATGCGTGTGCCGGCCGCCCATCGCGGATCGCTTCCCGAACGGTTATTGGTAAGGAAAAATCAGCGAAAGCAGGATGACGATGGAAACAGGGCACTGGATCGCTTGGGCCTGCGGGCTTGCCATGATGATCAGCGGATCGCGCTACATGTCTGCGCGCAAAGTTACCGGTCCTTCACGCCGCGCGCTGATTCTCAAGGGAGGCACGACCCTGCTTGCGGCCATCCCGGCGGTATATGCCCTTTTCAGCGGCGGCGGAACCTTTACGTTGTGGGTGATGATCGGCATCATGCTGTGCGCGACCGCGGATGTGATACTGGAGCTGCATTTTCAAGGCGGCATGCTGGCCTTTGGGCTGGGGCATATATGCTTTATCGCGGCTTTCGTGTCGGACGGCGGCATCGGGCCGGTCCACTTCGCCGCCTGGGCTCTGCTGTCGCTTGCGGCAGTGTTCTACGTTCGCAAGGCAGCCGAAAAAAGCACGGAGGGCAAGATGCCCTTTATGATCTATGGCCTTGTGATCGCGGCGATGCTGACGGCTTCCCTGACACGCGGGTCGCTCGCCGTGACGGGGGCCGCGCTGTTTGTTCTGTCGGACAGCATTCTGCTGTGGGGCCTGCTGCGGCCAAAGCCCGGATATTTTGACGCCGCCATTATGCTGAGCTACTGGGGCGCGCAGTTTTTATTGGGCGTGTCTGCCTTGATGTAGGACGACCCGGGCCGATCGGGTGATGTACCTGTGTGTATGCAAAAAAATCTTTGAGTATTCTGTGGGGATAATGTATAATGACATGTATAAACCCGCGTGGATCCGCATGAAACAAACGCTGAAAACCGATGACATAAGCAATTATTTATCTATTTTCTCTCTTTCCGCGAAGGTGATCATATTGTCTTGCTGTTGAATTAAAGGGTATAATTTGCTATAATCAATCGAAACAATTTGTTTCGAGAGGAACAACAAATAGGAGGAACATCCATGAAGAAACTTCTGACCCTGGTCATGATTCTGGCGCTTGCCCTGCCCTTCGGCGCGCTGGCGGCCGACACTTACGAAATTGCTATGGTGACCGATCTGGGCACCATCAATGACAAGTCCTTCAACCAGGGCACCTGGGAAGGCATCGTGGCCTATGCAGAGGCAAACGGCAAGACCTATAACTACTACCAGCCGGCGGCCCAGTCCACCGAGATCTACCTTGACATGATCGAGCAGGCTGTCAACGCCGGCGCCAAGGTCGTCATCACCCCCGGCTTCCTGTTTGAAGAGCCCATCTACATCGCGCAGGATATGTACCCGGATGTGCACTTTGTGCTGATCGACGGCAATCCCCATGACGCGGGCTACACGGACTTCCGCACGGAAGCCAACACCGTCGGCATCGTCTACGCTGAGGAGCAGGCGGGCTTCCTGGCCGGTTACGCGGCTGTGAAGGACGGATACACCAAGCTGGGCTTCATGGGCGGCATGGCCGTTCCCGCCGTCGTGCGCTTTGGCTATGGCTTTGTGGAGGGCGCCGAGTACGCCGCCAAGGAGCTGGGCCTGGAAGGCCTGCAGATGAACTACCACTACACCGGCAGCTTTGACGCCACCCCCGAGGCGCAGGCACTGGCCGCGTCCTGGTACAACGGCGGCATCGAAGTGATCTTCGCCTGCGGCGGCGCCGTCGGCAACAGCGTGATGGCTGCGGCGGAAGCGGCCGGCACCAAAGTGATCGGCGTTGACGTCGACCAGAGCGCCGAGAGCGAGACCGTCATCACCTCCGCGGCCAAGGGCCTGGCTGCCTCCGTTGAGCAGACCCTGGATGCCTTCTACAACGGCACCTTCCCCGGCGGCGAAGCGCAGGTGAAGGACGCGGCGCTGGACGGCGTGAGCCTGCCGATGGAGAACTCCCGCTTCAACACCTTCTCCCAGGAAGACTATGACGCCATCTTTGCCAAGCTGGTCGCCGGCGAGATCGAGCTGCTGAAGGATACCGACGTTGCCTCCGCCAGCGAGATCCCCGTGACCACCATGACCGTGACCGAGATTCAGTAAAGCAATTTGGCGGGCTGTCAAAAATGTTTGACAGCCCGCTTTTTTTAAATCCATACACAGAATTGGAAGAGAAACATGTCTGAATACATCATCGAAATGCTTCATATCACCAAGGATTTTCCGGGCATCCGGGCCAACGACGATGTCACGCTGCAGCTTAAAAAGGGCGAGATCCATGCCCTGCTGGGCGAGAACGGCGCGGGGAAATCCACGCTGATGAGCGTGCTGTTCGGCCTGTATCAGGCGGAGAAGGGAGAGATCCGCAAGAACGGCGAGCCCGTGCAGATCAAGGACCCCAACGACGCCAACGACCTGGGGATCGGTATGGTACACCAGCACTTTAAGCTGGTGCACAACTTTACGGTGCTTGAGAACATCGTGCTGGGGCGGGAGACGGTATCGGGCGGGCGACTGCAGATGGCGGCGGCGCGCAAGAAGGTGCTGGCGCTGTCCGAACGCTACGGCCTGCAGATCGACCCCGACGCCCGCATCGAGAACATCACCGTGGGCATGCAGCAGCGCGTGGAGATCCTCAAGATGCTGTACCGGGATAACGAGATCCTGATCTTTGACGAGCCGACGGCGGTACTCACCCCGCAGGAGATCGGCGAGCTGATGAAGATCATGGACGGGCTGCGGCGGGAGGGCAAGAGCATCCTGTTCATCACCCACAAGCTGGCCGAGATCAAGCAGGTGGGCGACCGCTGTACGGTGCTGAGGAAGGGCGCCTGCATCGGCACGGTGGATGTGAAGACGAGTTCGATCGATGACATGGCCGAGATGATGATCGGCCGCAAGCTGGACCTGCGCATCCAAAAGGAGCGGGCAAGGCCCGGCGAAGCCGCGCTGAGCGTGCAGGGCCTGACGGTCGCCGGCAGGCACTCAAAGCCCGCGGTCGACAATGTCAGCTTTGAGGTGCGGCGGGGTGAGATCGTCTGCATCGCCGGCATCGACGGCAACGGGCAGAGCGAGCTGATCTACGCGCTCAGCGGCCTGATGCCTGCGGTTTCGGGCAGCATCGCCCTGGGCGGGCAGGAGATCAGCCGGCTGAACATCCGCCGCCGAAACGACCTGGGCCTGTCGCATATACCCGAGGACAGGCACAAGCACGGGCTGGTGCTGGACTTTGACCTGCAGCAGAACCTGGCGCTCAAAAAGTATAAGAAGGAAGGCTACCAGAAGAGAGGCTTCATCCGCTTCGGCCATGTGCGCAAGCAGGCAGACAGGCTGATCGGCCTGTATGATATCCGCGCCGGGCAGGGGGCGGAGACGGGCATGCGCAGCATGTCGGGCGGCAACCAGCAAAAGACCATCATCGCCCGTGAGATGGACACCGACCCCGAGGTGCTGCTGGCGGTGCAGCCGACGCGCGGGCTGGATGTCGGCGCGATGCTCTATATCCACGAGCAGCTGGTGCGCGTGCGCGACGAGGGCCGGGGCGTGCTGCTGGTATCGCTTGAGCTGGATGAGGTATTCCAGCTGGCCGACCGCATCCTGGTGATCTATGAGGGCGGCCTGGTCGCGGAGCTTGACCCCGAGGAGACCAGCGCCCAGACGCTCGGCCTGTATATGTCCGGCGCCCGAAAGGAGAAGGCGGTATGAAAAATAAAATCCGAAAGAGCCTGTCCAGCTCCTCCGCCTCGCTGATCGCGATCCTGATGGGTCTGCTGCTGGGCTTTATCATCCTGCTGATCTCAAACCCCGCCAATGCTTTGCGCGGGCTGTGGGTGATTTTGCAGGGCGGGCTTAACAACGGCATGAAGGGCCTGGGCCAGGTGCTGTACTACGCCACGCCCATCATCATGACGGGGCTGTCGGTCGGCTTTGCTTTTAAGACAGGCATGTTCAATATCGGCGCTTCGGGGCAGCTGATGGTCGGCGGCCTGGCCTCCATCTGGGTCGGCGTCACTTTCACCGGGCTGCCTCCGCAGATCCACTGGGTCGTGGCGCTGCTGGCGGGCATGCTGGCGGGCATGGGCTGGGGCGTGATCGTGGGCATCTTCCGCGCCTTTTTCAACGTCAACGAGGTCATCACCTCAATCATGCTCAACTACATCGGCCTGTACGGCGTGAACTACCTGGTCAAGAACTCTCACCTCTATGACTCGCTGAAAAACCAGACGGTCGACGTGGCCGCGGGGGCCGTGATCCCCAAGGCGGGGCTGGACCGGATATTCTTTGTGCTCAAGGGGCGCTTTCACGACGCGTCCAGCGTCAACGCGGGCATATTCATCGCCATCGGTTTTGCCATCCTGGTGTATTTCATCCTGCAGCGCACCACCTTCGGCTACGAGATCAAGGCCAGCGGCTTCAACCGGGACGCCAGCCTCTATGCGGGCATCAGCGTGAAAAAGTCCATCATCGCCTCGATGGCCATTGCCGGCTCGCTGTCGGGCGTGGCGGGGGCTCTGATGTACCTGGCGCCCGCCAGCGGCATGCACATCCATGTCGTCGAGGTGCTGGCGGCCCAGGGCTTCAACGGCATTGCCGTGGCGCTGCTGGGCATGTCAAACCCCATCGGCATCATCTTCTCGGGCCTGTTCATCGCGCACATTACCGTGGGCGGCGGCTATCTGCAGTCGCTGAAATACATGAAGGAGATCATCGACGTCATCATCGGCCTCATCATCTACTTCAGCGCCTTCGCCCTGTTCGTGCGCGACCTGCTGCTGCGGACGTCCAAGGCCCGTGAGCTGGCCCGGCAGGAGAGGCTGTCAGGCGACAAGGAGGATCAATAAACGATGGATACAGTATATTTCCTGGTACAGCAGATGATGTTTTTCTCGATCCCCCTGCTGATCGTCGCCCTGGGCGGCATGTTTTCCGAGCGCTCGGGCGTGGTCAACATCGCGCTGGAGGGCATCATGGTG
>CAZVUU010000046.1:0-18209 GCA_964630465.1 uncultured Christensenella sp. | reverse complement strand
ACTAAACAAATGAAAAATTTTATAAAACAAGAAAAATATTTTAATTAAACAATTGACAACATGTAAAAACAGGGTTATAATCCACCTAAACTCAAAGAAATCAATCAAGGGCTGTTTTTTCAATCTAAACAAGCACCGAATAGTGTTTATAACAAACAGACAGGCAAGGAGAAACCGATGGCAAAGCGGGAATACCCTACAGATCACGAAGCAAAGCAGATGATCCTGGACATAGGGCGCAGGATGTATCAGAAGAACTTTGTGGCGGCCAACGACGGCAACATCACCTGCAAGGTCGACCACGACATCATCTGGGCGACGCCCACCGGCGTGTCCAAAGGCTTTATGACCGAGGATACGCTGGTCAAAATGCATACGGACGGGCGGGTGATCAGGCGGGGGGAGCTGGGCCCTTCCTCCGAGATCATGATGCACCTGCGCATCTATCAGGAAAACCCGGCGGTGCGGGGCGTCACCCATGCCCATCCGCCGATCAGCACATCCTTCGCCATCGCGGGCATCAGCCTGGATAAGGCCATCTATCCCGAGGCACTGGTCAACCTCGGCACGGTGCCCTGCGTGCACTACGAGACGCCGGGCTCGTCCGCGCTGCCGGACTCCATCGCCCCCTATTGCAGGGACTATAACGCCCTGCTGCTGGCCAACCACGGCGCCGTCAGCTGGGGCACATCGCTGCTGGAGGCCTTTTACCGGCTGGAGTCCATGGAGCACTACGCCATGGTGCTGATGTATACGGGAAACGTGATCGGCAAGGCCAATGTGCTCAGCTGCGATCAGGTGCAGGAGCTGCTTGATATCCGCACCCGCATGGGCATCCACGCGGGCGGCGTGCCGCCCTGCGCGCCCCGCCCCTCCAATGTGCAGGATGTACTGGCGGGGCACTCGCCGCTGAGCTCTCCGTCTGCCCCCGAGGTCAAAACCTATCAGCCCGCCCGGGCGCCAGAAGAAGGCGGCGCGGGCGGCCTGTCAGACGAAGATATCGAGCGCGTGCGCCGGGCCGTTGTCGAACGGCTGCGCAGGCTGTAGGCCCGGTGAGGCCCATATCCGGGGCGCGGGCAATATAAAGGAAGGGGATCTTACCTTGAAAGCAATCATCATCGGCGGAGTCGCGGCCGGCATGTCCGCCGCCTCCAAACTGAAGCGGGCGATGCCGGGCGCTGACATCAGCGTCTACGAGCGGGGCAGCTTTTTGTCCTACGGGGCCTGCGGCATCCCCTATTTTGTGGGCGGTGTCAACAATGACCCCGATCTTTTGATCGCCAGAAGCCGGGAGGCCTTTGAAAAGCAAGGCATCCGGACCTTTTTAAGGCACGAGGCGATCGGCCTTGACCCGCAAAAGCGTCAGGTGAAGATCAAGGACCTCGACACCGGCAGGGTGTTTGAAGACCGCTATGACAAGCTGATGATCGCGGTCGGCTGCGACAGCGTCGTGCTGCCGATCCCCGGGGCTGACCAGATCGGCGTGTTCTATCTGAAGTCCATGGAAGACGGGCTGCTGCTTGAAAAGATACTCGGCCTGGGTGATGTGCGCAGCGCCGTGATCGTGGGCGGCGGCTATATCGGGGTGGAGATGGCCGAGGCCCTGCTGGAGCGTGGGAAGACGGTCACGGTGGTGGAGGCGGCCGACCGGCTGCTGACGCCCTTTGAGCCCGCCTTTTCCGAGATGGCGGCTGAAGAGCTCAGGCAGCGGGGCGTGGATGTGCGCCTGGGGGAAAGGGTCAGCTCCATTCAGGCACAGGGCAACAAGCGCGTCGTGCATACCGGGGCCGGCTCCTACGCGGCCGATCTGGTGGTGATGTGCGCAGGCGTGGTGCCCGCGACCGATTTTCTGCGCGGCAGCGGCATCAAAATGGCCCGCAACGGGGCCATCATGGTGGACCGCAGGATGCGCAGCTCCCTGGAGGATGTCTATTCAGCGGGGGACTGCGCCACGGTGTATCACCGCCTGACGGGGGAAGATTTCTTTCTGCCGCTGGGCACGGTGGCCAATAAATGCGGCCGCATCGCCGGCGGCAACATGGCCGGGGACGATGCCGAGTTCATCGGCGCGCTGGGCACCGCGGCCATCAAGGTCTGCGGCCTTGAGATGGCCCGCACCGGCATGAGCGAGGAGGACGCACGGCGCAGCGGGAAAGACTACGCCGTCAGCACCGTCAAGGTATCCAACCGTCCGGCCTACTACCCGGGCCGGCAGGAGCTGACCATCCAGACGGTCTGGGAGAAGGGCACGCGCCGCCTGCTTGGCGCCAACACGGCCGGCCCCTATGGCAGCGGCGCGGTGATGCGGGCGGATATGCTGGCCATCGCGGTGCATGCCGGCATGAATACCGAAGAACTCAGCATGGTGGACCTGGCCTATGCCCCGCCCTTCTCCGGGGTGTGGGACGCGGTGCACATTGCCGCCAACGCCTCAAAATGAGCAAGCTGATGAGCCTGCGGGACGCGGTGCAAAGCATACCCGACGGGGCGCTGCTGGCCCTGGGCGGCAATACCCTCAACCGTGCCCCTATGGCCGCTGTGGCCGAGCTGGTCCGCCAGAAAAAGCGCGGGCTGCGCCTGGTCAAGACGGCCGGGGCGATGGATGTGGACATGCTGTCCCTCTCGGGCGGGCTGGCCAGCGTGGATGCCGGGTTCATCAGCTATGAAAGCCGCTTCGGCCTGTGCCCGCACTACCGCAGGGGGGTGGAGCAGGGGGCCATACAGGCCAATGAGCATGCCTGCTATACCGTGATATCCGCCCTGCGCGCCGCGGCCAGCGGCCTGCCCTTTATGCCGGTTGCCGGCCTGGGGGACAGCGATCTCTGCCGCGTTCATCCCTATTACGCCAAGGTACGTGATCCCTTTAACGAGGGCGAGGTCAGCGTGGTGCGCGCGCTTCGCCCGGATGTGGCCATCCTGCACGTGCACCAGGCCGATGAGGCGGGCAACGCCCGCATCGACGGGCCGGAGTATGAGGACGTCCTGATGAGCCGGGCCGCCGCCGGGGTGATCGTCACCGCGGAGGAGATCGTGCCGGAGGGCTTCTTCCGCCGGCAGGAGAGGAAGGCGCAGATCCCCCACTTTTTGGTGCAGAGCGTGGTGTACAAGCCCCGGGGCGCCTTTCCCGGCAGCTGCCGGGGCCGCTACCCGGCGGATGAGGGGGCGATCCTCTCCTTTCTGGCGCTGCGGGACGCACAGGCCCTGGGGGCCTGGCTGGAGAGCCGGGGGAGGGTGATGGGATGATCCGCCCCTGCGACATGATGGCCGTTGTGATGGCCCGCCTGATACGGGACGGCGACACCGTGTTTCACGGGGTGTCTTCCCACCTGCCGATGGCGGCGCTGCTGCTGGCCAAACGCCTGCATGCCCCGCGCGCCGTGCACCTGAACATCGGCGGCGGCGTGGATCCGCAGATCGCCCGCCGGGACGGCGTCTCAAGCGCCGGCAGCAATCTCTGGGAGGGGGCGGCCGCCGCCTTTTCCCTGTCGGATGTCTTTGATTTGTCCATGCGCGGGGGCCTGGATGTGGCCTTTTTAAGCGGCGTGCAGTTTGACAACCATGGGGGCGTAAACGCCTCCCTGATCGGCGACCCGCACCGGCCCAAGGTGCGGCTGCCGGGCGGCGCGGGCAGCGCCGTGCTGATCCCCACCGCGCGCCGCGCCATCCTGTGGCGGACGAAGCACGACAGGCGCGGCCTGGTGAACGATCTGGACTTTTTGACGGCCCGCGGCCGGGTAAGCGACCTGGTGACGCCGCTGTGCCACTTTAAGATGCATGAGGGCGAGCTGATCCTTCACAGCATCCACCCCTATACGGACATTGAATCGATCGCGCGCGATACGGGCTTCGCGATCCGCTATATCAGCCCACAGACCACCCCGCCGCCCAGCCGCGCGGAGATGAGCGCCCTGAAAGAAACAGACCCCGGTGATCTGCGAAACATCGAGTTTCGCCCTCAATCATAAAGACAGACCCATTCACAGAACAGGAGGTGAGAAGCCAAGCCGCGCATGCCCGGCCCAGGCCTGGCATGATGGACCTGCGGCCGCCCGGGCCGCCTACCGCGGGCAGTTTGCCCGAGACATCGCATTCATGGAGGGAAATTATGAAAAAGCTTGTATCCTTGATCCTGGTTCTGGCCATGGTATTCGCGCTGGCTTCTTTCAGCCTGGCCGAAGCCAAGGAGAACCCCGTAGCCGGCAAGAAGGTGGCCTACGTGATGCTGTTGCCTTCAGCCACCATCTTCCAGATGTACAAAAACTCCGCCGAAGAGCTGACCGCGGCCCTGGGCGTTGAGTTTGACGCCACCTTCTGCGAGGGCGACTTCAACAGGTGGCAGGATACCATCCGCGCCAAGGCGGCGGCGGGCTATGACGGCCTGCTGATCAGCCACGGAAACCGCGACGGTTCCTATGTCTTCCTCAAGGAAGTGATGGAGCAGTACCCGGACCTCAAGATCGCCGCCTTTGACACATTGCTGTATGCCGACGGCGAATACCAGAAGCTGCCCGGCCTGACCCAGTACTTCCAGGAAGACGCCAGCCTGGTCACCGTTTTGCTCGATGAGATGATCGCCAGATTCGGCGAGGGCGTCCGCCTGATCAAGGTCTGGCGCGGGCCCAACTACAACAGCCCCTTTGACCGCCGCGAAGTCGGCTGGCAGGAGTATGAGGCGGCCGGCAGGATCAAGACCGTGGGCGAAGTACAGCCCCTGCAGGACAGCATCGATTCCGCCAACGCCGTGACGGCAGCCTATCTGCAAGGCTTCAACCGTGATGACGCGGACGGCCTGATCGCCTACTACGACCTCTACGGCCAAGGCACCTACAACGCCATCATGGAAAACGACAACTTCAACGGCAAGGCGGGCGAAGCTCTGCCCATGGCCTCCGTTGACATCGACCCCGTGGACGTGACCAACATGCTGACCCGCCCTGACATCTGGACGGCCGCCGGCACCACCGACTGGACCCTCAACGGCGAAATCGGCATGCGCATCCTGCTGCTGCAGATGGCCGGCGAGTATGAGAAGATCTACGACCCCGCCAGCGACACCTACAATGTGGACGTGGTGGAAGTACCCGGCTCTCCCATCCTGGCCAGCCAGCTGAAGCCCGAATCCACCGTGGATAACCTGGGCGACGTGGCGCCGGATACCTACGGCAACCTCGACTATCTGTCGGAATCCGACTGGATGCCCAAGGACCTGATTCACAAATAATCTGACGATGCCGCGCACCGGCATGGTCGTGACCTGAACCGGAGGAGGCGCCGAAAGCGCTTCGGCGCCTCTTCCGGCTGACCAAACGGGGGACAGCATGGACAGAATTACACTTGGAACGCGGAAGGTTTCTGTGAGCTTTCCGGGCGTCAAAGCCCTGTCAGACGTTGACTTTGAGGTAAAGACCGGCGAGATCAGAGCCCTGGTCGGCGCCAACGGCGCCGGCAAATCCACCCTGATGAAGGTGCTGGCGGGGGCCAACCCCGGCTATACGGGGCAGGTCTATCTGGACGGCCGCGCGGTGGACATCCGCACGCCCCTGGCGGCGAAGCGCATGGGCATCCAGATCGTCTACCAGGAGGTGGACACGGCGCTGATACCGACATTTTCGGTGGCGGAAAACGTGATGCTCAACGAGACCATCCTGCACGGCAACAACATGATGGCCTGGCACAAGCTCAACAAGCAGGCGCGGCAGGTACTCGACCGCCTGAGGATCAATGTCAACGTGAAGACCCTCGTGCAGAACCTGAGCCTGGCGCAAAAGCAGATGGTCCTGATCGCCCGGGCGATCCAGAGCCGGTGCAACTTCCTCCTGCTGGATGAGCCTACGGCGCCGCTGAGCGATACGGAGACAAGGGAATTGTTCAGGCTGGTCCAGCACCTGCGGGAGACCGAAAACATCGCGATCGTGTTTATCTCCCACCGGATCGGGGAGGTCATCCAGATCTGCGACAGCTACACCGTCATGCGAAACGGCGAGATCGTGGACACCACGGCCATCACCGGGCAGACGAGCAGCCGCGAAATCGTCGAAAAGATGCTGGGGCGCAGCTTTTCGGAGACCTTCCCCAAAGAGCGGACCGACATCGGCGATGTGGTGCTTGAGGTGGAGAAGCTCTCCGGCGCCGACGGCAAGGTGAGCGATGTGTCGCTGCATGTGCGCAGCGGCGAGATCATCGGCATCGCGGGCCTGGTGGGCGCGGGCAAGTCCGAGCTGTGCAAGACGCTGTTCGGCGCCCATAAAGTGACGGGGGGAAAGATCCGGCTGCACGGGAAGGATCTGCGGATGAGGATCCCCTCCCACGCGGTCAGAAGCGGGCTGGCGCTTGTGCCGGAGGAGCGCCGCAAGGAGGGCGTCATGGTGGGCGAAAATGTGGCCTTCAACCTGTCGGCCGCCAGCCTGAAAAAGCACTCCGTCGCCTCCTTCCTCAACAGGCCCAGCATCAACGCCAATGCCAAGCGCTTTGTCAAGAGCCTGGGCATCGTTACCCCTTCGATCACACAAGTCGTGAAAAACCTGTCCGGGGGCAACCAGCAGAAGGTCTCTGTAGGCAAGTGGCTGGCCGCGGACTGCTCGGTATATATTTTTGACGAACCCACCAAGGGCGTGGATGTCGGCGCCAAGAGGGAAATCTTTCACCTGATCAACGACATCGCCAAACAGGGCAATGCCGTCATCTACGCCAGCTGCGAAAACGCCGAGATCCTGTCGATCACCGACCGGGTGTATGTGATGTTTGACGGCAGGGTGACCGCGGAGCTGGTCACAGAGGCGACCGACGAGGACGAGATCATGTTCTACTCCGTGGGGGTGGAACACACTTCCGCCTGAACCGGCTATATATTGGATCATTAGGAGGACAACAGTATGACAGCCATACCGGCAAAACAAGGGAAATCGATAGCCCGTATCCTGCTTGACTGGGCGGCGGTGATCACCCTCTTGCTGTGCTTTGTGATCTTCACCCTGATCAAGGGGCGCAGCTTCATGTCTGAAAACAACATGATCAACATCCTTCGCGCCATGTCCATCACCACCGTCTTTGGCATCGCGGCCACGGTCACCATGTCGACGGACGGCTTTGACATGTCCATGTGCACGCTGGCCAGCTGCTCAGCCTATGTGTTTGTCAGCATGTACCTGTGGTACGGGCTGTCGCTGGCGATGTCCATCGTGGTGGCCATCCTGATCACCCTGATCATGTACCAGCTGACGATGTTCCTGATCCTCGTGTGCAGGATACCGGACATGCTGGCGACCGCCTCGCTGATGTTCGTGCACCAGGGCCTGGGGCAGTGGTACATCGGCGGCGGTGCGGTGTCCACCGGCATGCGCCTGCCCAACGGCAACCCGCCCGTGAGGACCTCGCTGTCGGCCGACTTTTCGGCCATCGGCCGCGCGCCCTGGATCATCATCATCACCCTGGTGTGCGTGCTGCTGGCCTATGTACTGCTCGAGCATACCCGGCAGGGCCGCTACATGTACGCCATCGGCGGCAACAGGGAGGCGGCGCGGCTGTCGGGCATCAATGTCAAGGGCTACCGCTACCTGGCCGGCATGATCACGGCGGTGTTTATCGCGGTGGGCGGCATCATGGTGGCCTCGCGCACCAGCTCCGCCCAGGTGATGAACTCGGACGGCTACCTGATGCAATCCCTGGCGGCCGTCTTCGTGGGGCGCTCGGTGGGCGGGGCTGAAAAGCCAAACGCCATCGGCACCCTGGTGGGCGCCCTGCTGGTGTCCACCCTGGAAAACGGCCTGACCATCCTGGCGGTGCCCTATTATATGCTGCCCGCGGTCAAGGGCGGCGTGCTGGCCCTGGCGCTCATCGCGGCCTATGCCGGCAAGAAGGAAAACAATTAATACAATGAAAACAGGAGGTGTGTTGCATGTCACGTTTTGATACCTACTTTCTGATGGGCGTAGGCGATGTGATCGAGTACACGCTGGAAAAAACACCGGATATCGCCTGGAACAGGGAAGCCATGCAGGCCAAGGAGATAGGCGACGGCAACCTGAACTATGTATTTCGGGTGTGGGACGACAAGGGCCAATCCGTGATCGTCAAGCACGCGGGCGAGGCGCTGCGTATTTCCGCGGACATGAAGGTTTCGGTGGACCGCAACCGCATCGAGTCGGAGATCCTGCAGATTCAAAACGAGTACGCGCCGGGCCTGGTGCCTGAAATATATATGTATGACACGGTGATGAGCGCCTGCATCATGGAGGACCTGTCGGATCACGAGCTGATGCGCTATGCCCTGATGAAGCACAGGACCTTCCCGCGCTTCGCGGAGGACATCACGACCTACATGGTCAACACCCTGCTGCTGAGCACCGATGTGGTGATGGAGCACAAGGAAAAGAAGGCCCTGGTCAAGAGCTTTATCAACCCCGAGCTGTGCGAGATCACCGAAGACCTCGTCCTGACCGAGCCCTATAATGACCTCAACGGGCGCAACCTGGTGTTTGAGCCCAACCGCGCCTTCGTGCAGCGTGAGCTCTACGACGACAAAGAGCTGCACCTGGAAGTGGCCAAGATCAAGTTCGACTTCATGAACAACGCCCAGGCGCTGCTGCACGGCGACCTGCACACAGGCTCCATCTTTGTCAAGGATGACAGCACCCGCGTGTTTGACCCGGAGTTCGCCTTCTACGGCCCCATCGGGTACGACGTGGGCAATGTGATCGCCAATCTGATCTTCGCCTGGGACAACGGCCACGCCGCGGGAAACGAGGCCTTCTGCGGCTGGATCCTCAAAACCATCGAAGAGGTGCTGGACCTGTTCAAGGAAAAGTTCCTCAAAGCCTTTGACGAGCATGTCACCGAGCCCATGGCCAAGGCGGAGGGCTTTAAGGAGCATTATCTGGACAGCGTGCTGGCGGACACCGCCGCCTTTACGGGCACCGAGCTGAACCGACGCACCGTGGGCATGGCCCCGGTGAAGGATGTCACCTCGATCGAAGACCCCGGCAAGCGGGCCTTCGCCGAGCGGCTGAACATACTGTGCGCCAAGGACTGCATCAAGAACCGTCACTCCTTCAAAAAAGGGAGTGATTATGTGGACGCCCTGCTGCGGGCGGCCGAGTCAGCGCGGCAAGGAGGCTAAGGCATGAGCACCGATACAGTCAAAGACAACATCATGAACGTGGATACGGTGGCCATGGATGACGCGAAGAGCGCGCTGGTCATCATCGACCAGACCAGGCTGCCCGGAGAAGTGCACATTCTGTCCCTGACGGAGCAAAAGGACATCTGGGAGGCCATTTACCTCCTGAAGGTGCGCGGGGCCCCCGCCATCGGCGTGGCCGCCGCCATCGGCGTCTACCTGGCGGCCAAGGGCATCGAAGCCAAAGATTACGATGACTTTTACGCGCAGTTTAAGGAAGCGAAGGACTACCTGGCCTCTGCCAGGCCGACTGCGGTCAACCTCTTCTGGGCGCTGGACCGCATGGAGCGCGTCGTGCTGGACAACCGCCTGAAAACGGTGGATGAGATCAAGCGCCTGCTGCACGATGAAGCCGTGGCCATCCGCGAGGAGGACATCAGCGTCTGCCGCTCCATCGGCGAACACGGCCTGACATTGATCAAGGACGGAGACGGCATCCTGACCCACTGCAACGCGGGGCAGCTGGCCACCACCAAATACGGCACGGCGCTGGCGCCCATCCACCTGGGGACGGAGCGGGGCCTGCGCTTCAAGGTCTATACCGATGAGACCCGCCCCCTGCTGCAGGGCATCCGGCTGTCTGCCTTTGAGCTGCACTCAAACGGGGTGGACACCACGGTCATCTGCGACAACATGGCTTCCCAGGTCATGAAAAACGGCTGGGTGCAGGCGGTCTTCGTGGGCTGCGACCGGGTGGCGGCCAATGGCGACGCCTGCAACAAGATCGGCACCTCGGGCGTGGCGATTCTGGCCAAGCACTACGGCATCCCGTTCTACGTGTGCGGCCCCACCTCCACGATCGACATGAGCGTTAAGCGCGGCGAGGACATCCCGATCGAGCAGCGCCCCGACCACGAGGTGACCGAGATGTGGTATAAGCGGCGCATGGCTCCCGAGGGCGTCAAGGTATACAACCCCGCCTTTGACGTGGCCGAAAACGGTCTGATCACGGCCATCATCACGGAGTTCGGCATCGTCCGGCCGCCCTATCACCAGAGCCTGAAGGAGATCTTCCGCAAAAAAGAGGAAGCGTCGAAGGGCTGAGCCCATGGCGCCCCTGTCCCGGGCAGCACTGTAACCTGAAAGATGAACGGCCGCCGTCGGCCGGAAAGGCAACACAATGTCGTTGAGCGAAAGAGAAGTCAGGCGGATAGCCGATGAGATCGTCCGCAGCCTGTCGGGCATGCGCGCCGGGGGGATTGAAGCGGCCCCGGCTGCCCCGCCTGCCGGGGCTTCGGACAGCGCCTGGCTGTGCGACACGGCGGATCAGGCTGTGCGGGCCGCGGTTTCGGCGCAGGCGCAGCTGATGGACCTGACGCTTGAAAAGCGGGGAGAGCTGATCGCCGCCATGCGCAAGGCCGCCTCGGACAATGCCGTGCACCTGGCACGCATGGCGCATGAAGAGACGGGCTACGGCCATGTCAGCCACAAGACAGAGAAAAACCTGCTGGTCGCCCGCCGCACGCCGGGCATTGAGGACCTGGTGACCAGGGCGCATACGGGCGATCAGGGCATGATGCTGGAGGAACAGGCGCCCTACGGCGTGGTGGGGTCGATCACCCCCTCCACCAACCCCACGTCGACCGTGATCAACAACGCCATCAGCATCATCGCCGCCGGCAATGCCGTGGTCTTTAACCCGCACCCCGGCGCCAGGCGCTGCTCGCAGGAGACCATACGCCTGCTCAATGAGGCGATCGCGGCCGCGGGCGGGCCCTCTGCCCTGATCACTACAGTGCGCGAGCCTGACATGGAGACCGGGCAGGCGATCATGCGCCATCCCGACATCCCTCTGCTGAGCGTCACGGGCGGCGAAGCCGTAGTGCAGGCAGCCATGAAAAGCGGTAAAAAGGTCATCGCCGCGGGCCCCGGAAACCCGCCCGTCATCGTGGACGAGACCGCGGATATCGCCGCTGCCGCCCGTGACATTGTGGACGGCGCTTCCTTTGACAACAACATCATGTGCATCTGCGAGAAGGAAGTATTCGCCGTCAGCTCGGTCGCCGACCGGCTCATGGAGGAGATGGAGAAAAACGGCGCCTTTAAGATCAGCGGCGGGGATATCGGCCGGGTCCTGGGGCTTGTTCTGAGCCATGAGAACGGAACATACCGGGTCAACCGCCAATATGTCGGGAAGGACGCCGCCCGGATCCTGCGGGACGCGGGCGTATCCTTCCGGGGCGATCCGCGCCTGGTGATCGCTGAGGTGGATGAAGACCATCCCTTCGTGATCACGGAAATGCTCATGCCCGTGCTGCCCCTGGTGCGGGTCAGTGACGTTGACGCCGCCATCGAGGGGGCTTACCGGGCGGAGCAGGGATGCTTTCACTCGGCCATGATCCATTCGACCAACATCCACCACATGTCGCGCGCGGCCAAGCGAATGAATACAACAGTCTTTGTCAAAAACGCCCCCTGCTACGCGGGCCTGGGCTTTGGCGGAGAAGGCTTTACCACCATGACGATCGCCACGCCTACGGGCGAGGGGGTGACCAGCGCGCGCAGCTTTACCCGCTCGCGGCGCTGCGTGCTGTACGGAGATTTCCGCATCTGCTGATCGGCGGACCGAATGAACGAATCAATAAAAGGAGACTTTAAACATGCTGGAAGCACTGGGAATGGTAGAAACCAAAGGACTGGTCGGCTCGATCGAGGCCGCTGACGCCATGGTCAAGGCGGCCAGCGTGCGCCTCATCGGCAAGGAGCTGGTAGGCGGCGGCCTGGTCACGGTGATGGTGCGCGGAGACGTGGGCGCGGTAAAGGCGGCGGTGGATGCCGGCGCGGCAGCCGCCGGGCGCGTGGGCGAGCTGGTCAGCGTGCATGTGATCCCCAGGCCGCATGGCGAGGTCGAAGGGATACTGCCCGCGGCGCAAGCAAAAGACGCGGCAGCCAAGGAATAATTCAAAGGGCCTTTATTTAAAAAGAGGAGAAAGTTAAATTTATGGAAAAGCAAGCATTGGGCATGGTAGAGACAAAGGGCCTGGTAGGCTCCGTTGAAGCGGCGGACGCCATGGTCAAGGCGGCCAATGTCCGCCTGATCGGCAAGGTCCTGGTGGGCGGCGGGCTGGTCACCGTGATGGTGCGGGGCGACGTGGGCGCTGTGAAGGCCGCTGTGGATGCGGGCGCTACGGCCGCAGGTCGCGTGGGTGAGCTGGTCAGCGTGCATGTCATCCCCAGGCCGCACGATGAGGTGGAGGGCATCCTGCCCACGATGGGCTGAATATCCGGTCTGTACCGGGGATGATCCGGCCTTGCGGAAAGCCTCGGCCGCAGGAGGGCCTGTATATGGCCCGGACGCGGCCTCTTCTTTGGGTACAATGAGAAAAGCGCGGCTAGACAGGCATGCCGGGGCTGCCAGCAATTTTAGGAATATCAACTACAGGAGCGTGAAATGATCGCAAGATACCTTGCCGATCTGCCGGCCACTTGGCCGCGGATCAGGGAATATAATGCAAAGCCTTTGATCCGCCGTGAACGGTTACGGGACAGGCGGCTGGATTCATGAGGATCACGGTGCGTGAAATAGCCAGCCAGGCCGGTGTGTCACCGGCCACGGTTTCCTTGGTGCTGAATAACAAAAAGGGCGTCAGCGAGCAGACGAGGCAGCGCGTGCAGAAGGTGCTGGAGCGCTACGACTACAAGCCCAGCCCGGCCAGGCGCAGGCAAAATCATTTTCGCCTGGTCATCATCAAGTACCGCACGCACGGCATGGCCTTGGAGGAAAACCAGGGCTTCATCGCCTCCATCATCGACCAGATCGAGCAGGAGTGTCGCCGCCTTAATTTTCATCTCATCATGCGCAACTGCGACGCCCAGCATGCCGACCGTTGCATCGAAGACATCCAGCTCGACCCTCCGGACGGCATCATCCTGGTGGGGACCGAGCTGCCCAAAGAGGATTATTGGGTACTGGAGCGCCTGCAGGTGCCGCTGGTGGTGCTTGATAACAGCATGAAGTTTGAGAAGTGGGACAGCGTGGTGATGGACAACGAGGGCATCCTGCGCGCGGCGGTGCTCTATCTGTATGAGCTGGGACACCGCCGGATCGGCTACTTCAAGAGCAGCCGCCAGATCAACAACCTTGATGAGCGCTACGCGGGCTACCTGCTGACCATGCAGGAGCTGGGCCTTGAAGTACCCGAGCCGACCCCGCTGGCCACCACCCTCAACGGTGCCTACCGGGACATGAAAAAGCTGATAGAGACGAAGCAATACAAGCCGCAGGGCGCGGTGGTGGCCGACAACGACTCGATCGCGATCGGCGCCGCGAAGGCCATCCAGGAGGCGGGGTACAACATCCCCCGCGACCTGTCCATCGTGGGCGTGGACGACATCCCCTACAGCGCGGTCACGACGCCCGCGCTGAGCACGGTGCGCATCTCCCGCTCCACCCTGGGCCTTTTGGCGGTCGAGATGATCCAAAAAAGGGTCCTTCACCCCGACTGGCCCACCATGCAGATCAGGATTTCCGGCAGCCTGATCCCGCGCGCCAGCACGGGCAGCCCGCCTGCCGGGGAGGAAGGCTGATATGCTGGCGGGACGGGTCATGGGCACGGTGGTCAGCAGCAACAAAGTCGAGTCGCTGCGGTCCCGTAAGCTGCTGATCGTGCAGCCGGTCGAGCTGCGCACGCAAAAGCTGCTGGACGACTATGTGATCTGCGTGGATGATGTCGGCGCGGGCCCGGGCGACCTCGTGTTCTGCGCCTACGGCAGCTCCTCGCGCCAGTCGGACAGCACCAAGGACGTCGCCTCCGACTACAGCATCTACGGCATCATCGACAGCATCGAGATGTACGGCAGCCGTGTCTACGACAAAGCGAAGGAGGATTTTTCATGCAGCTGGCCAGAGTGATCGGCAGCCTCGTCAGCACCCGCAAGTCCGACCGTCTGGTCGGGCTGAAGCTGCTTGTGGCGGTGCCCATCGACATGGATACCATGCAGGAGAAGGGCGCGCCCTTCATCACGGTGGACACCGTGGGCGCGGGTGAAGGAGAGATCATCATGTGGGCGGGCGGCAGCTCCTCCCGCCAGACCGACCTGACCACCTCAAAGCCCGTGGACAGCGCCATCATCGGCATCGTGGACTCCGTCGACATCGCGGGGCTGCGCGTCTATGACAAGAGCGGTGAGTGGGGCAAAGCGCCATGAAGCTGGGGAGGGTGACGGGCACGGTAGTCTCCACCATAAAACACGAGGGCTACCGCGGGCACAAGCTGCTGAAGGTGCGCCCCATTGACCTGAGCGGCGAGTTTTCCGGCGAAGAGGTCGTCGCGCTGGACGCCGCGAACGCGGGCCTGGGCGATACGGTGCTCATCAACAACGACGGCGGATCCGCCCAGATGATCATGGGCGACCGCAAGATCATCGCTTCCGTCACCATCTGCGGCGTGGTGGACCACTATACCTACCGCGGAAAGACGAAGTATATCCATTAGGAGGCAGGCGTGAATATCGGCAGGGTGGAAGGCACGGTCGTGTGCACCGTCAAGACGGACAGCCTGGAAGGGGTAAAGCTGCTGGTCGTGCGGCAGATCGTCAACGGGCAGGACAAGGGCCTGGTCATCGCGGCGGACGCCACGCGCCAGGCCGGGCGGGGCGACGTGGTCTATATGATCGGGCGCAAAGAAGCCGCCCTGATGCTTGATTTGAAGGACCCGCCCCCCAGCGATCTGACCATTGCCGGCATTATCGACCCCGAGACATTATAGACCGCGCCGGACAAGCGTTTTAAAGAGAGAAGGATATGCCTATGCTGAAAGGGATCTCCCCGCTTCTGTCGCCTGAGCTGCTCAAGACCATCGCCGAAATGGGGCATGGGGACGAGCTGGTGCTGGGCGACGGCAATTTTCCCGCCGCCGGTATGAACCCGCGCGCCATCCGCTGCGACGGCCACGGCATGGCCCCGCTGCTGGACGCCATTTTGCAGCTATTTCCGCTGGACAGCTTCGTGGAGGCGCCGGTCACCCTGATGTCGGTGGTGCCGGGAACCATGGAGGGCGATCCGCCGATCTGGGCGGAGCTGCGGCGTGTGGTCGCAAAACATGAGCCCGGGGCCGCCGTCGGCTTTATCGATCGCTTTGCCTTTTATGAGCGCAGCCGGCAGGCCTATGCCACCGTGCAGACGGGGGAAGGGGCGCTGTATGCCTGCGTCATCCTGAAAAAAGGCGTGATCAGCGGCTAACGAAGCCCCGTATGCCTGTTTTGGAACAACAAAGCGCCCCGGTGGGCGGACCTGCGAGCGGCTGATGCTCGGGTCCGGCCAAGGGGGCGCTTTCGCGCGGGGCGGGAAGATCCCGGTAAAGAGGCCTCAGCTTCTGACCTGGGCCCCGTACTGTGCCTTGACCGACCGCTGTACCTTCTCCATCAGGGCCGTGATCTCTTTTTCTTCCAGGCTGCGGTCGGGCGCGCGGAAGCTGAGCGAGAAGGCGCAGGATTTTTTATCGGGGGGAAGCTGGGCGCCCCGGTAGACGTCAAACAGGCGCACTTCTTCCAGCAGGGCGCCGCCCGCGCGGCGGACAGCCTCCATCACGGGCATGAGCTCCTGCGCGGCATCCAGCACCAGCGCGATATCGCGGCTGACGGCGGGCATGCGCGGCAGGTCCTTGACGGGGGGCATGGGGGTGGCGGCGGCCCAGAAGGCTGACAGATCGAGCTCGGCCACAAAGGCGCGGTCGTCCATGCCATAGGCTTCGCAGACGGCGGGATGCACCTCGCCCACGCGGGCGATAAGGGCGCCGTTTGATGTGATGGCGGCGCTGCGGCCCGGGTGCAGATAGGGCTGTGCCTGAGCCGTGATCGTATAGGGAAGGCCCATGCGCTCAAGCAGCAGCAGCACGCTGTCCCGCAGGGCGTAAAAGTCGCTGCCCTCGCCGTAGCGGCCCAGGCACAGCCAGGGCTGCTCCTCATAGGGCGTCCCCTCACCCGGCTTATTTGAAAACAGGGTGACAAATTCATACAGCAGGGCCATCTCGTTTCCCCGCGCCATGTTGAGCGCCAGGGTGGCAAGCATGTCGGGCACGGGGCTGGTGCGCATCAGGGCCGTATCTTCGCCCAGGGGGTTGCGGATGCGCAGGGCATCCAGGCGCGGGTCGCCATCTTCCAGGCGCAGGCTGTCCAGCTGCTTTGTGCCGAAGAAGGAGTAGTTATAGATCTCGTCATAGCCCTGCCCGTTGAGCAGGACGGCCAGCGCCTTTTGCCGCAGGCGGCTCTCACTGTCAAAGCCGGGCATGGTCCTGCCCTGCATCAAGGTCGAGGGGATGCGGTCGTAGCCGGCCATGCGCAGCACTTCCTCGCAGATATCGGCCTCCTGCTCGATGTCCTGGCGAAAATCTGGCGCTGTGACGCTCAGGGTATCGCCGGACAGTTCCACCTCAAAGTGCAGCCGGCGCAGGATGGAGACCATTTCTTCAGCCTCGATATCCACGCCGCCACGCTCGGCGATGCCTTTGATGCTTGCCTTGACCCGGGCTGGCTCAAGCGGGGCGGGGTAGAGGTCGATCAGGCCCGAGACCACCTCGCCCGCGTCCAGCGCCCGGATCAGGTGGCAGGCGCGGTCGAGTGCCTGCAGCACCGTACGCGGGTTGACCCCGCGCTCAAAGCGGCCGCTGGACTCCGTGCGGATGCCCAGGGCCCTTGCCGTCAGGCGGGTGCTGCTGCGGTCAAAGGCGGCGCACTCAAACAGCAGTGTCTTTGTATCCTCCTCGATCTCGCTCTCCAGGCCGCCCATGATGCCGGCCAGGCCGGTGGGGCCTTCCTTGTCGCAGATCAGCAGCTCGCCGCCGGACAGGCGGTGTTCCTTTTCATCCAGCGTAGTCAGCGTTTCGCCGGGGGTTGCGCGGCGCACGATGATCTCCCGCCCGCGCACCCGGTCCAGGTCAAAGGCGTGCATGGGGTGGCCGGTCTCCAGCATGACGAAGTTGGTGATGTCGACAATGTTGTTGATGCTGCGCATGCCCGCGGCGTGCAGATAGGCCCGCAGCCACAGAGGGGAGGGGCCGACGCGCAGGTTTTTGACCACGCGCCCGGTATAGCGGGGGCAGAGGGCCTCATCCTCGATGCTGATCTTAACGTAGCTTGAGATGTCCTCGCTCCCATCCTCGTCGAAATCGAGGGCGGGCAGCCTGAAGGGCTCATCGAACACGGCGGCGGCTTCGCGCGCCAGGCCCCAGACGCTCAGGCAGTCGGGCCTGTTGGCCAGCACCTCCACATCAATGACCTCATCGTCGATGCCGAAAATGGGGCGCACATCGCTGCCGGGGGCATAGTCCTCGTTGAAGATCAGGAGGCCTTCGGCCCCGACGGAAGGGTAGAGCTCCCGGGGGATGTTGAGCTCTTCAGATGAGCAGAGCATGCCCCGCGACTCCACGCCGCGCAGCTTGCCCGCCTTGATCTCCATACCGCCGGGCAGCTTCGCCCCGACCAGTGCCGTCGGCACCAGGATGCCTTCGCGCACATTGGGCGCGCCGCAGACGATCTGCAAGGGTTCTTCCCCGCCGACATCCACGCTGCAGACATGCAGGTGATCGGCGTTTTCATGCTTGCTGCAGCTCAGCACGCGGCCCACGACCACGTTTTCCATGCCGCCGTCCAGGCGCTCGATGCTCTCGACCGCGGTGCCGGTCATGATCAGCCGCCGTTCGACCTCGGCGCTGTCAAGCGGCAGCGCCGTATATTCTTTCAGCCAGTTAATGGATGCTTTCATATCGTTTCCTCCTCAGCGGAACTGGCGCAGGAAGCGCTCGTCCCCTTCATACATCAGGCGCATATCCCGGATGCCGTAGCGCAGCATGGTGATGCGCTCAAGCCCGATGCCAAAGGCAAAGCCGGAGTACTTGCTTGAGTCGATGCCGCACATATCCAGCACCTTGGGGTTGACCATGCCGCTGCCCAGCACCTCGATCCAGCCGGTATCCTTGCACACGCGGCAGCCGGCGCCGCGGCAGTTAAAGCAGGTCAGGTCCACCTCGGCGCTGGGCTCGGTGAAGGGGAAGAAGCTGGGGCGAAAACGCGTGGTGATGTCTTCGCCGTACAGGCG
>CAZVUU010000045.1:0-18261 GCA_964630465.1 uncultured Christensenella sp. | reverse complement strand
ATATATCCTTTTGGATTTATATTCATTATTTATATATTTTGAAACACACCCTAGAAAAAAATGATTGATTTTGTTAACACCAAGAGAAGCAGCAACTTCATCATGCGAGTAAGAACCGATTTTTTTCAGGCATCTCAGTTTACCATAAGGTAAGCCTGTTTCTTCTGAAATTTCTCTAAGTGCTGTGTCTTCTAATGACTTGTCGCGAACTTGCTTATGGCCTTTAGGCAACGCCCAACTGCCATCATCTCGTTGAACTAATGCAAAATATATATTGTTATCTTGCTTATAGAAAACAAAACCTCCAGCAGAGACTTCAATTTCAAAAATTTCTGTATAAGTTTTGCCATACTCTGAATTATTATTCCATAAATCATTAAAATGCTTTTTTAACGACCCATAAATTGACCCATAGTCATTCAAAATTTCAAATACTGGCAAATCCCGAACTTGCTTTGTTGGATCCTCTGCATATGTCGATACAAACACACTGTTATCTATCATAATAAAGCGAAAATATGGTTCACCTGTGTGATATTTTATTCCACTTTTGCCTAAAGGCATTTCCTTCAACCATTTTTTCATTCCCATTTCAATTATAATTTGTGTAGAACTTAACTCACTTCTCAAATCATCGAGCGTTTCATATTTCCTTAGTGCCATTAATCCGCGATTTATCCACGATGAGTTGGGAGACAAAAGAATTATTTTTAAGCGCCTTAAATTTTGATACTTTGATATTTCAGCTAACGATATGATAGAGCTATCCGAACCAAAAAATTCTAATCCTTTATTAGCAAGAATTTTTATTTCAGACGCTTTCAGAGCTTTTTCAATGATAAATGGTTTAGCTGATTCAAGATTTCTATATGTTTTAATTTGAAGATGGGTAACCTCTTCTTGTTCAGTATTTTGAGGAAAGTCATTTTCTTGATTTTTCAGCTTATTTAACCAATCAATGAGATTAATTTCGCCTTGTGTTTCTTGTCCATCACTAAAATCAATATATGTAATCCCGTGTAAATCAGTGGGGATTTTTACATTGCCGCATTTTATAATAATTGATTTAGTTCTACCTAACTTACCTGAAAACAATCCGTGCTCAAACACGACATTGTCTCGGGGTTTTCCAGCTGTTTTACCTCGATACCAAACTTTGTCATCGCTTGAATAAATAAATATCGAAGCAGTTATCCCCTCTCTAAGTACCATTTCTTCTAAATTCTCAAGTGTAAATTTACCTGCTTCAAAAATAGAGGGGCTTTGATTCCAGCGGACTGGAATTATTTTACAATCTTCGATAATTTTAGCTATTTTTAGAAGAAGACCTTTTTCATGTACTTCCTTGGAACTACCAATAAAAATTTTCATTAAACATATCACTCCCAAACATCTCTATTATTTAATTCATACAATAATAATGAATGCTATTTTCGTTTGTTAGCCTTCTTGAGCTGCTTCGCGTTCCCCAATATCCTCATCAGAATATATAGGTGCTTCAAACTCTTCAAAAACTTCCAAACCAGTTCTAGCGCATTAGATTTCTCAATCGAACTTTCATCAATCCTCATAATCATAATTTTAATCCACCTCTATTTTCCCATTATACACTAAAATATTACATACATAAAGCAGTTTGTGATACGCATTAGCGTTAGCGCTCCTCACATGCTGCTTTTCCATATCTGGGAAAAGCGGCATATCCGCGAAGAGCTCAGCGAGGAAGATCTGGAGCTCTTCGACCTGCTCCGCAAGGACAAGCTGACGAAGGAAGAAGAGAAAAAAGTTAAACTGGCGGCGAAAACCTTGTATAATACCTCATATGAAAAGAAGCGCGAGCTGTTTATTGTCGGCTGGTTCAACGACCTGCAGCCCAAGGAAAGGGTAAAAGACGTCATCATTGCGACACTGAACCAGACGCTTCCGGATAGTTACGACAGGGAAATTTTCTCGTATAAACGTGATATTGTATTCAACCACATCGTTGATCAGGCTGTTACCGGGTTGGCTTGGGTGTCCTAGTGGTAGTGAGAGAGAAGGAAAATGAACTTTCCTTAATCGTTGCTGCTGTAAGCCCTGACATAGAAAGTGCCCTTCCCCTTGCCATACCGCAGAAGCCTTCCCTCTTCCACCAGTTGCGTCAAAGCAGACAGTATGGAAGAACGGCCGATACTCGGGCAATTCGCCAGGACATCCGCGCTGGTAAACTTGCCGGCCTTCCCCTCAATATATCCGCGGACAATATCAATGGACCTGCTCTTCACGCCGCGCGACGTCATGAGGCCCACTCTGTCTTCGAACTCAGTATAGCAGGAAAGGATGACCTGGAGCATATAACGGATAAAAGGGATGGGGTCATTCTGCCCTTCATGCCAGCCTGTATCTGCGCTCTCAAGCACTTCATAATACCGGTCTTTTGTCTTCTCTATCTGTTTTTCCACACTGATATATTTCCCGACGCTGTAACCATTCTTGTACAAAAGCAGCAAGGTCAGCAATCGGCTCATTCTGCCGTTCCCGTCATTGAAGGGGTGGATGCATAGAAAATCACAGATGAACAGAGGAATCAGGATCAGCGGATCGATCAACTCCGACGCCGCCGCTTTTTCGTAATTGTCGCAGATAGTCCTGGCCTTCTGAGAAGGTCTCTGTGCAGCTGAAGAAAATATGACAGCCTGACTGGAATGAACTCATAACTCTCATGGGTTGTGTTCAGAACATCCCTGTAACCCATGATCTCATTTTCATCTCTGTTCAGCAGACTTTTGTCTGATGAATAATTCCTGCCGCCCTTTGTGTTCGTGTATTCTGGCGACGAGATTCAGGATATCTGTGTCCCAGGTTCTTTTTGACAGGGAAGGGTAATCGAATGTTCTCATCACGGACTCCTTTCGTCCAAGGCCATCATGTATCGTCCAATATCATCCTTTTTTGGACGAATCGTCAACATCCCGGACGATTGGATTTCCGGTTTGAGCTGAACCCTGTCATTTTGCCAAAAATGCCGGAGTTCGTTTCGATTTCCTTCCGCAAGTGTGGCAAAAAGTCAAAAATGACGGAGTTACTCGGCAAAGGGAAAGCCGGGTGTGACACTCGGCTGGCTTTGCGGCAGTTGATAAGCCATATGCTTACCCCTTGCCCCTTCCGTATTTTCCGTATCATCTGTGGTTCATATCCATTCCCGCACCCGGAATAAACACAAGGAGGTTTAGGGCATGTCAAGAAGGTTTTAGGCAGGTTTAGGGTATATCTCCCGACCTTAAACCTCCTTGGTAAAAAGCGAGTATTCTCAATGAGTTCCGGCCCTCGTACACCCTAAAAAGAGGTTTAGGGGTTTAAGGCATGCTTTCTGAGCAACAGCTCATTCCGTGCCTTTCGTGGCCCGCAATCCCATCATCACACGACCCCTTCAAATCCGCTGCCTGCAAGCTCGTCATAGCTGTCATCCTCCGCGCTGCAAACATCCAAGGGCTAAGCCCTCCGCACTCTGTCAACAAAGGGCGGCCCTCTGTCTCGACAATGACATTCCCGCTCTGCTTGAACAATTAAAAACAAGCTGAAACAAGCTGAAAACGAGCTGGAGATCATGCCCATTCCACGGCGCGGATCCCTCATTTATTATTTGACATTTTTCAGCCCATCCGATATAGTGTAATCAAACCAATAAGTTAACACTCTGGCTTATTTGCGGAGTTTAACAAAGATAAATGGGAGGAACAACCATGAGGAAAATCGTATCCCTGTTGCTCGGACTCACCCTGCTGTTGAGCGTATTCGGCGCCTTGTCTGAAGGCGCGGATCTCAACAGCTACAGCCTGGATGAAATCATTGCCAAGGCGAAGGAAGAGGGCCATGTTGAATCTGTCGGCATGCCTGATTCCTGGGCTAACTGGGGAGACTCCTGGAAAGGCTTGACCGAGACCTACGGCATCATCCATACGGACGAAGACATGAGCAGCGCAGAAGAACTGAGCATGTTCCAAAACGACAGCACCCGTGACATCGGCGACATCGGCCTCGGCTTTATCACCCAGGCTCTTGAAAACGATCTGGTGCAGGGCTACAAGACCAGCAACTGGGACAGCGTCCCCGAGTGGGCCAAGGGAGAAGACGGCAAGTGGATGATCGCCTACACCGGCGCCACCAGCTTCATCTTCAACAACGACCTGACGGACGAGCCCATGCCCCTGAGCTGGGAAGATGTCCGCAAGGGCAGCTATAAGCTGACCATCGGCGACGTCGTCGGCGGCGCCACCGGACAGGGCGTTGTGGTAGCCACAGCCTATGCCTTCGGCGGCGATCTGGACAACCTTGAGCCCGCCTTTGAGTTCTGGACCGAGATGGCCAAAGCCGGCCGTATCGACAGCGGCGACATCCTGCTGGCCCGTATCCAGGCCGGTGAGGTTGAGTGCGGCGTATCCTGGAGCTACAACGTGCTGACATACCGCGACAACACCCCCAACTACAACCTGACTGTCGGCATTCCCAATGACGGCGCCATCCTGGTCGGCTATGCCAGCGTCATCAGCAAGAACTCCGATACACCCTTTGCGGCTGCCCTGGCCCGCGAGTTCATCTTCTCCGACGAGGGGCAGATCAACCTGGCCAAGTCCGGCGCAGTCCCCACCCGCGCCGTGGCCATCCCCGAGGAAGTCATCGCGGCAACCTTTGACCCCAGCACCTACGCCAACGCGGTCGGCATCTCTGATGCCGCCCATTACGGCGAAGCCTGCGAAACCATCTCCGACTGGTGGGCTGAGAACATCATCCCGCTGCTGGGCAGCTGATCTCACTTTGATGTAAATACCTATGGGGCGTGCTCCAAAAAGTACGCCCCTATTTTTTAGGATGGAGATAGGTCGATGGAACTCAAACGCAGACCCAAATTACTTTCCGGAAGAAATAACCGCTACTATTACCTGCTCGCCCTGATCCCCTTTCTGTTTCTGGTATTCATGTATGAGCTGATGCCGCTGATCATGCTGGTCATCGACAGCTTTCAGCCCGAAAGGGCCAAGGACATCACCTTTACCCTTGAAAATTATCAGAGGATCTTCACCACCCTCAGCTATCAGAGGGCCATTCTCAATAGCTTGAAAATTACATCGATATCAACTGCCTTCGGCATTGTGATCGCCTTTCTCGGTGCCCGGGCTGCTTATAATTCCCGAGGCAAGTTCAGGAATGTCTACCTGACGGTATTGAACATGACATCGAACTTCGCCGGCGTACCCCTGGCCTTTGCCTACATGATCATTCTGGGCAACGCCGGGGTGCTCAAGCAGATCGCTAACCTCTACGGCATCGAGTTTCTGCAGAATTTTGACCTGTACTCCACCAATGGCCTGACAATGATCTACATCTACTTTCAGATCCCCCTGTCCACGCTGCTGCTGATCCCGGCCTTCAACGGCATCCGCAAGGAGTGGGGCGAGGCCAACATGCTGCTGGGCGGCACCAGCACGCACTTCTGGCGGCGGGTGGGCGTGCCCATGCTGCTGCCCAGCCTGTTTTCCACCATCAGCGTGCTGTTCGCCAACGCCCTGAGCGCCTATGCCACCGCCTACGCGCTGCTGATGAACAACTTCTCGCTGCTGCCGGTCAACATCTCTGCCTCCTTCGTGGGCGACATCCGGACAAAGCCCAAGCTGGGCGCCGCGCTGTCGGTGGTGATGATGCTCATCATGAGCATCGTGATCCTGGTCAACAACTACATCACCAAAAAAACAACGAAGTGGGAAGGGAGGTAAGCGGCCATGCAAAAGAGGACTCGAATCAACGCGGCCGTCGTGATGGGGCTTGTGATCCTGTGGCTGATGATCCCGCTGATCGCGACGGCGATCTATTCCCTGTTTGACAACTGGACGGGCATCATCCCCCACGGCTTTACCCTGGACAACTACAGGAAGCTCTTTACGGATGCCGCCTTTATGACCGCCATGTACCAGACCCTCATCGTCTGCGTGATCCCCATACTGATCACCATCGTGGTGATGCTGCTGGCGCTGTTCACGGTGACGGTCTACTTCCCCAAGCTGGAAAAATATGTGCAGCTGCTGTGCATGATCCCCTACACCATTCAGGGCGTCATCCTGTCGGTATCCATCCTGATCCTCTACGCCCGGGGCAAGTCTGTGCTCAGCGAGCGCATGGTAATGCTGATGGGCGCCTACTGCATCATCATTTTGCCGCATATCTACAACGGCATCCGCAACGGCATGCGCGCCATCAACATGAAGATGCTGCTTGAAGCCGCGGAGATGCTGGGCGAGAGCAAGCTGAAGGCCTTCTTCAAGGTCATCGTGCCCAACATCATGACGGGCATCACGGTATCGAGCCTGCTGGCCGTCGGCCTGCTGTTCGGCGATTACGTGATCATCCGAAACCTGTCCAGTACCAATGTCAACAACATGCAGAAATTTCTCTACCAGGCCATGAAGCGCTCCAGCACGGAGGCCTCTGCGGTATTCATGGTGATCATCATGATCACCTTTGCCATCACCGCCGTAGTACTGGCCCTGCAGAGCAGAGGAATGCTGGAGAAAATGAGAAACGAGGGAAAATAAGGCATGGCTTACATTCGCTTTGAAAAGATCAACAAAAAGTTCGGCACCAACCACGTGCTCAAGGACATCGAGCTGGAGGTGGAAAAGGGCCAGTTCGTCACCCTGCTGGGCCCCTCGGGCTGCGGCAAATCCACCCTGCTGCGCTGCCTTTCGGGGCTGGAGCAGGTCACCAGCGGCCGCGTCTACCTCGACGGCGAGGATATCACCGATGTCATCCCCCGCCGCCGCGGCATCGGCATGGTGTTCCAGCAGTATTCGCTCTTTCCCAACCTGAGCGTGCGCCACAACGTGGCCTACGGCCTCAAGCTCAAAAAGATGCCCAGGCCCGAGATCGACAAAAAGGTCGAGGAGATGCTGGACATCGTGGGCCTCAGCGACAAGATCGACCAGTACCCCGCCCAGCTCTCGGGCGGCCAGCAGCAGCGCGTGGCGCTAGCCAGGGCCATGGTGACCGCGCCCAAGGTCCTGCTGCTGGACGAGCCGCTCAGCGCCATCGACGCCCTGCTGCGCAAGAGCCTGCAGATCGAGATCCGCCGCATTCAGCAGCAGCTGGGCATCACCACCCTCTACGTCACACACGATCAGGACGAGGCCATGATCATGTCCGACGTGATCAACCTGTTCAACGACGGCCGGATCGAGCAGGCCGGCACGCCCGAACAGATCTACACCCGCCCCGCCACCAAGTTTGCCGCCACCTTTATCGGCAACTATAACCTGCTGCACGCGGGAGACTTCAACAAGGCCTTCGGCACCGCCATCGCCGGGCAGGATGTGGCCATTCGCCCCGAGATCGTGACCATCAGCCGCCAGGCCCCGGACAGGGAAGGGATGCTGACGGCACAGGGCAGGATCACCGGCCACATCTCCCACGGCAACCTGATCCGCTTTACCGTTGATCTCAACGGCCTGTCCATCAACGCGGACATCCTCTACGAAGACAGGATGGAGTATGCTGCCGGCGACGAGGTCTATGTCGCCATCAAAGAAGACCTCGTGATCGGCCTGTGACGCGCCCGATGAAACGAATCGCTCACAGGGGCCTGAGCGGCCTGCACCCCGAAAACACCCTGGAAGCCTTCGCGGCGGCCCTGCCCCACCGGCCCGAGGCCATGGAGCTGGACATCCAGCTGACCCGGGACGGCCGGGTGGTCATCTTTCACGATGAGACGCTCGACCGCCTGGGCGGCCGCCCGGGCTGGCTGAAGGACTTCAGCTACGAGGAGCTGCGCGGGCTGCCGATCGCTGTCCCCCTCTTGGAGGACTACTTCCGCCTGATCGAGGGGGTCAAGATCGATACCTTCGTCGAAATGAAGAACAGCTTTGTCCTCTACCCCGGGCTGGAAGAAAAGACCATCGAAATCGCGGAGCGCTTCCGCCGGATGGAGGACTGCATCTTCTTTTCGGCCAACCACTACTCCGTGATGCACTGCCGGACGCTGCGTCCCGAAGCCCGCCTCTGCTTCCCCTTTGACAACTGGATCTATGACTATGGCGCCTACTGCGAAAAGCGCGGCGTCACCATGGCCATCCCCTATCACCTGGCGCTGACCCGGGAGATCGTGGACGACTTCCACGCCCACGGCGTCCAGGTCTACCCCTGGACGGTGGACGATCCCGAGGAGATGCGCCGCATGGCCGCGCTCGGGGTGGACGGTCTGCTGAGCAACCGTGTCGACGTGATGAATAAGGTATTTGGGGCCTGAGTCAGGTTTTTGTTTTGATGAAAACGTTGCATGCACAGAGCATGCGGCGTTTTTTTTAATTCCTCATTTCTGTGTATTTATATGCGCTTTTATGCCTTTTTCACACTATGTTTATTACATTATTCTTTGGGTCACGCCTCTCGTTTATTTTTTGTTTTATTCCGCAGCCAATACGGAGGCTCTTTCGCCCAGGCCCCTTGTGATTTTGTTCAATCTGGTGTATAATTCCGACCATCAAATCTTAGGAGCGTGGTTTTTTCAATGGATGACCCCGGTAAACCTGGCTTACTCATCCCTATTCTGACGATCTTAGCGCTTACCCTTCTCAACGCCTTCCTGGCCGGGGCCGAAATGGCCTTTGTATCGCTCAACCCGGCAAAAATAAAAGAACTGGCCGATGCCGGCAATAAAAAGGCCCGGCGCGTCCAAAAACTGCTGGAGGATTCCGACAGCTTTATTTCCGCCATCCAGGTGGGCATCACCTTCGGCGGTTTCTTCAACTCTGCTTCCGCCTCGCAGTCCTTCATGGGGCACATCTCGCCCCTGTTCGGTATCGGGCCGGGCGCGCAGACAGCGGCCACCCTCCTGGTCACCCTGCTGATCAGCTATGTCACGCTGGTACTGGGCGAACTCTACCCCAAGCAGCTGGCCCTGCAGGTGCCCGAGCAGTACGCGCTGAACTCGGCCGGGGCCATCACCGTGATCAAAGCGGCCTTCACGCCCTTTATCTGGCTGCTCAAGGCATCGACCGGCGTGCTCAAAAAGCTGACGCCGATCGACTTTACCAAGAAGGAAGAAAAGCTCACCCGGATGGAGATCAAGGCCCTGCTCAACTCCAGCCACAATGACGGGGCGATCGATATGGATGAGTTCAACATGATGCAGGGCGTGCTGTCGCTTGACAGCCGCACGGTGCGCGAGATCATGATCCCCCGGGTGGACGCCGACATGATCGACGTGGAGGCCCCGCAGGCCATGAACCTGGAGTTCCTCTTGCGCCAGCGGCACTCCCGCGTACCGCTGTACCGTGAGGAAAAGGATGAGATCATCGGCATCATCCATTTAAAGGATGTTCTGATCCACCAGGAGGCGCTGCGCGAGGAGCTCGAAAGCCTCGAGTCCATTGCCCGCTCTGCCCTGTTTGTGCCCGACACCCTGTCGACCGACGACATGCTCATCCGCTTTCAGCAGACCAAGCAGCACATGGCCGTTATCATCGACGAGTTCGGCGGCGTGCTGGGCCTGGTCACGCTCAACGACCTGATCGCGGAGATCGTGGGCGATATTCAGGATGAATACGACGACGAGGACAATGCCGAATACCGCGTCATCAACGACGAGGAAGTGATGCTCAAGGGCATCATGCCCGTCAGCGACCTCAACCGGATATTTGACCTGGACATCCATACCGAGGATGCCGATACGATTGCCGGGTATATTATAGAACAGCTGGGCTATATCCCCCAGCAAGGCCCCGAAGAGCTTGTTACCACCGAGCGCTTCAGCATGACGGTGGTGGAGGCGACGGGCACCCGTGTGGAAACGGTGCTCATGAAACTGAAGAAAGCAGACGAAGGGGAAGCAGGAGCACAGGAGGCACGCTGAATGCTGCCTCAAAGCTGAAAAAGCGGCAGGGGGAAGGAGCATAAGGCTCAGCCCCTGCCGCTTTTTCGGCCCCGGCGCTCAGGCTTCCCGATTGATCGCTGATAAAAGGTAAATAAATGACAAATAGAATTCTGATCGTCGGCAGCTCGATCGCCGGGCTGTCGGCCGCCGAAGCGGCGCGGGCCAAGGACCCGGACTGCGAGATCACCATGCTGTCAGAAGACAGCCATATGCCCTACTACCGTCAGCGCCTGCGCGAGGTGCTGAACGACCCGGCCCGGGCGGAGAAGCTGGTGATGCACCCCGCGTGGTGGTATGAAGACCAAGGCATTGATCTGCGGCTGAACCGGAAGGTGAAGGGCCTTCTGCCAAAAGAAAAGGTCCTCATGCTGGAGGGCGGGGAGCGCCTTGGCTATGACAGGCTCATCCTGGCCACGGGCAGCGCTTCCTTTGTGCCGCCGATCAAGGGTGCTGATCTGCCCGGGGTGGAGACGATGTGGACGATGGCGGATGCCCTGCGCATTGAGGCGCAGATCGCGGGTGCCCGCCGCAGCATCGTCATCGGCGGCGGGCTGCTGGGGCTGGAGGCGGCCGATGCGCTGCACAGGCGGGGGCTTGAAAGCCTCATCCTGGAGCGCCTGCCCCGGCTGATGATGCGCCAGCTGGACGAGCGCAGCGCCGAGCTGTTTGAGGCGCGTGTAGAGCAGGAGGGCACCAAGGTCAGCACAAGCGCCCTGATCAGGGAGATCTGCGCCGGGCCGGACGGCCGGGCGGCGGGCGTTCTTCTGCAGGACGGCAGCCGCTTTGAGGCGGACCTCATCCTGATATCGGCGGGCGTTCGCGCCCGCACCGAATACCTGGCGGGCAGCGGCGTCGAGGCTGACCGCTTTATCCGGGTGGACGATCATATGCGTACCAATATAGAAGATATCTATGCCGCGGGAGACTGCGCGGCCATGAACGGCCGCTGGTACGGCCTGTGGCCCGTTGCCGCGCTGGAGGGCGCCGTGGCGGGCGAGAATGCCGCCGGCGGCGACAGAGCCTGCGTGATGAAGACCCCGCCCTATGTGGTGAAGACCATGGGCACGCAGATCGCCTCCGCCGGCATGGTGGAGGAAGCGGAGCTGCCCCGTGAAGCGCTGGAGCAGCTGCACAAAGACGTCATGGAAAACAGCGCGCTGTTTGAGTACGCCAAAAAGCTCTATGTCGGCGATACGCTCAGCGGCTTTGTGCTGCTGGGGAACACAAAGGCCTTTTCAAGCCTGTCCAGGCAACTGGGTGAATAAGAGCCCGACGCTTCAGCGATAGAATTGGTCGATATATGCTTCCACATCCGCCCTGGTCCCCTTGAAGGGGCCGGGGCTTTCCATTTTCAGGGATACCAGCGCCGCCGCGGTCAGCAGGGCCCGGTCGATGGGCCGGGTCAGGCGCTCGGTGATGTAGGCGGCAAAGCAGGTGTCCCCCCGGCCCGTGCGCCCCGACAGGTTGCGCGCCACCAGCGGCTTTGAATAGAAGCGCTCGCCGTCGTAGACCAGCACCTCCTTGTTGTGGGTGATCATGACCTCTTTGGCACCCCAGATATGCAGCAGCCTTGCCGCCTCATAGCGGTTGGACAGGCCCGTCATGATCTCGGCCTCCGCGGCGTCGGTCTTCAAAAAGCGGATCATGGGCAGGTATGTCCTCTTCTCCTCCCAGTCGCTGAAGTCCATGATGCCTTCGTCGCCCCGGACGCGCCGCAGCATGCACTGCACGTCCAGCGCGCACATCGCCCGGTCCTTCGCCCAGCGGATGACCTCGTTGTCAAAGTCTCCGTACATCAGGCCCGCGATGTGCACGATCGCCGCCTTGACGTCGGGCAGCTCCTCCACACGGTAGGGGTCGATCCGGCTGATCGCGCGGCAGGTGCGCCGCTCCTTGTCCGCCGTGTGGTAGACATTTTCAATGGAGGTGGAGGCCCTGCTTTCAAGGGGCATCACCGTCACATTCGAGGCGTCTGAAAAGCGCGCGGCGACATCCACCCGGCTCAAGTCCGCCTTGGGCAGCACGCAGGTGGGGTGACCCAGCGCCGAGGCGGCGTAGCCCGAGGCCACTACAGCCCCACCCAGTTCGCGCACCTCATGCCCCAGATGGTCCACATTGATGTCCATGGATACCTGGCCCAGGATCAGCAGATCAAAGTCATGCATGATAATTTATCCTCCCTTGATGTTGGTTGTACTGTTTCGGATGATCAGATGGGTCTGCACCCTGCAGATATGGCTTTCAAGCTCCGGCTCCCGTATCCGGCCGATCAGCCGGCGTACGGCGGCCCGCCCCATCTCATGGGGCGCCGCCTTGACCGTCGTCAGCGGCGGCCAGACGCTGTCGGAAAGCGAGATGTCGTCAAAGCCCGCCACGGAGATATCTTCCGGCACCCGGATCCCGGCCTCATGCAGGGCGCGCATGGCGCCGATGGCCAGGCTGTCGGTGGTGACAAACAGGGCCGTGGGCAGGCTTTTCGCGCCCAGAAGGGTTTGTACAGCGCGCGCCCCGGCATGGGGCGAGGTCCCGTCGGCGATCAGGAGGCTGCCCCCGGGTTCCTGCGGCGACAGGCCGAAGAGGCCGAGCTTTTCCATGCTCGGGCGGGGGTACGAGCCCCAGAGATCCGAGGCGGGCTCGAGGGCCGGGTCTTCATAGACGCTCAGGCCGCGGCGGTGGTGGGCGTCGAGGTAGGCCAGATAGCGCAGGTGGTAGCTGACGTGGCTGAGCCTGTCGCTTAAAAAGGCGATCCGGCGGTGGCCCAGCTCAAACAGATGATCCATCATGGCCCCGGCGCCGCCATAGTCGTCCTGGATGACGAAGTCATTGTGCCGGGTATCAACCAGGTCGTTGACCAGCACCAGGGGGATGCGCCGCCGCCTGAACTCGCGCACGGCAGCCAGCGGGGAAAAGGAAATCAGGACAGCCCCGTCGATGCTGTCCTGGATAAAGTGTTCGTCAAAGGTATCGTCATCCTGATCACTGGAGGTGACCACGATGTGGTAGCCGTTTTTCTTGGCCTCGACCATCGCCCCGTCAAGCAAGGGGCCGAAGAAGGTGTGGGCAAAATAGGGCAGCTGCTTGCGGTAGATGCACAGCCCGAGGATGCCCGAGCGCTTGGTGGCCACGGCCCGGGCGAGCGCGTTGGGCACATAGCCGAGCTCCTTGGCGATGCCCTCGATGTGCAGGCGCGTCTTTTCCGACACCAGAGGCGAGCCCGCCAGCGCCCGCGAAGCCGTTGCCTTGGATACCCCGGCCATTCTGGCCACATCGATCAGCCTGATTTGTGTACGCATTAACTTGCTCCAAAGCCTTGCATTGTTCTTAAAAATCCATTATAATGCCAATAGTTACAAATACAACCGGTTTCATTACGCCGTTATTGTAATTCACCCCGGTGTATTTGTCAATTTCGTTCTATTTGTCGTATGGAGGGCACATGACCGGTCCGACCATCACCGCGCATTCGGGCTGCGAGGGCACCCCGGATGGTTCCCTGGCATCCGTCCTGGCGGGCATCAGCCTGGGCGCCGATTTTGTTGAGGTGGATGTGCGCCATATGCAGGGCATAGGCCTTGTGCTGTCCCACGACGAGGTAGATGACCCGGCAGGCCTTGTGACACTCAAGGCAGCCTTTGAAGAGATCAGGCGGCACCCCGCCACCGGCATCAACTGCGACCTGAAGAGCTACGGCCTGGCGGAAGAGGTGCTGGACCTCGCGGCGTCCTGCGGGCTTGCTCCGGGGCAGCTCGCGTTTTCGGGCAGCCTGAGGCCTTCCGACCTGCTTGAAACCCCGGATATCGCGCGGCGCGCGGCGGTGTATTTGAACATCGAGGAGGCGCTGGCCGAGCTGTACCGCGCCGGGCGGCCGGGCGAAGCGGCCGGGGAGGGCAGCCCCTGGAACACCGTGCGCAGGCTCATGGAAGAGGGCTTTGAGCCCTGGATCGGGCCTTTGATTGACCTTTGCGGGAAGCTGCCACTACGCGGGCTCAACCTGCCGCCGCGGTTCTTTGAGCCCTGGCTTGAGAGGCTGTGCGAAAGGGATCTGCGCTGCTCGGTCTGGACGATCGACGAGGAGGCCGCCATTCGCCGGCTGATCGCCCATCCGGGCATCATCAATCTGACCACCAGGCAGGCACGGCTGGCGCTTGCGGTCAGACAAGAAATAAGGGGGACGGATCAATGCTCATGATGTCGCCGAGGCGCATGTACCATACGATGGGGCGCAAGCGCTACTGGGAGTATCTGCTGCTGATCGCCTTTTTGCTGTTTTTCTACGGCCCGCTGCTGCATATGTTCATGCTGGCCTTTGCCAATAAATACGAAGCGCCCGGCGTTGTGCCCCAGGAGTTCGGCTTCAGGTGGTGGAACTACGTTTTGAGCCAGCCCACGCTGGTCAGCTCGATCACGCTGTCGTTCGCGATCGCGACGATCACCACGCTGCTGTCGATGCTGATCTGCCTGCCGGCTGCCTTTGTGCTGGCACGCTACGATTTTCCCGGGCGCCGGGCCGTCATGTTCTCCTTTTTATTGGGCAACGCCTTCCCCCGGATCGGCATCTATACCTCCATCGGTATCATCTTCTACCGCATCGGGCTGATGGGCACCTTTCCGGGTGTGCTCATCATCCACCTTTTGGGCGGCATGATGATGATGATCTGGCTGCCCACCAACGCCTTCCGCTCGGTGCCGCGCCAGCAGGAGGAGGCCGCGCGCGACGCGGGGGCCGGGCCCATCCGCACCTTTTTTGCCGTCACCCTGCCCATGGCCTGGCCGGGCATCGCGGTGGCGGCCATGTTCGCCTTCATCGGATCGCTGGGCGAAAACCAGGGCACGCTGCTGGTAGGCCTGCCCAGGTACCGCACCATGCCCGTTGAGATGTACGGCGTGATCCTGGACTATCCCGCCACGGCGGGCGCCGTCTTCGCGCTGATTCTATTGATCCCCAACATCCTGCTGCTGACGCTGATGCGCCGGTACGTGGGACCGGAGACATTATCCAAAGGCTTCAAGATGTAAGGAGGATTTTACATTGTCGACCGCTAAACTCGAAATCCGTGACATGACCATGCTGTATAAGAGCGGTGATGGGGTACGGGGCATCAACCTGTCCGTCGAAAAAGGGGAGCTGGTGACGCTGCTGGGGCCAAGTGGCTGCGGCAAGACCACCATCCTCAGGACGATCGGCGGCTTCATCCGCAACCAGGAGGGGCAGATCCTGATCGACGGCGTGGATGTCGCCGGGCTGCCGCCCGAAAAGCGCCCGACGGCCATGGTCTTTCAAAGCTACAACCTCTGGCCGCATATGACGGTTTACGAGAATATGGCCTTCGGGCTCAAGCTGCGCCGCATCCCCAAGGCCGAGCAGAAAAAGCGCATCACCGAGATGCTGGACCTGATCAAGATGCCCGGCTACGAGCAGAAATATCCGACGCAGATGTCGGGCGGCCAGCAGCAGCGCATCGCGATCGGGCGCTCCCTCTTGCTGCAGCCGGACGTGCTGCTGCTGGACGAGCCCTTCTCCGCGCTGGACGCGAAGATACGCTCCCAGATGCGGGAGGAGCTGCGCAAGATACAGACCGACATGAACATCACCGTGGTGTTCGTGACCCACGACCAGGAGGAGGCCATGGCGCTCAGCGACCGCATCGTCGTCATGAACAAAGGCGTGTTCGAGCAGATCGGCGACCCGCAGGAGATCTACAACCGTCCCTGCAGCCGCTATGTGGCCGACTTCATCGGCGAGATGAACTTCATCGACACCGAAGACAGCGTGCTGGCCGTCCGCCCCGAAAACATCTCGATCGCCGACAATGGCGGCGACATGGACGGCTATGTTCGCAACATCATGATGCTGGGCCACTATATGGAAATGACGGTCGATACAGACGGCGGCATCGTGAAACTGTTTATATCGGCCGAGGAGGCCGACCGCTTCAAAAAGGGCGACCGCGTCGCGCTCAAGTTCGGGGAGAAGCGGGAATTCACCAGGGCTTAAGCCGAATGGCTTAACGATAAAACAACAACTATAGGAGGTTATCCGGAATGAAGACAAAACGCACCGTTGCTCTCATCCTCATCCTGACGATGATGCTGTCGCTGGCAAGCATTGCCTCGGCGGAAAAAGTCAAGGTCAACCTGTGGACGACCGGTTCTCAGAACGTGTCGGACGTGTTCACCGCCGCGATCGCGGCCTACAACCAGCGCCCCGATGCCAAGGCAGAGGTGCAGCTGCAGTTCATCCTCAGCGGCACGGGCGACACCGCGCTGTATGACAGGCTCGGCGCCGCCTACAAGACCGGGCAGAAGGATGCCGGCTTTGATATCGTCGCTGAGAACAGCACGGCCCTGGCCCAGTACGTGGCCGCCGCGGGCAGCCCCGACCTGTTCCTCGACCTGAACTTTGACAACATCCCCAACTACGAAAACGTTATGATCAAGTCGGCCTTTGACAACGCCAAGGTCGTCCCCTACCGCGGCACCACTGTCGTGTTTGCCTATGACAGCGCGCGCCTGCCCGAGCCGCCCAAGACCTGGGACGAGCTCACCCAGTGGATCAAGGACAACCCCGGCCTGTTTGCCTATAACCCCCCGCCCACAGGCGGAGCGGGCGGCGCTTTTGTGTCGACCGTGATCTACAAGGACCAGCCCGTCGAGACCTGGACATCCTCGGACCCCGTCAACAAGGAATTCTGGGATGCCGGCTTTGACTACCTCACGGAAATCCACCCCTACCTGTACCAGTCGGGCGGCGGCACCCTGTACCCCAATAAAAACCAGGGCACGCTGGATCTGCTGATCAACAAGGAAGTGGACCTCATCCCCGCCTGGGCCGACCAGGTACTGGCCAACCTGGCCACCGAAACCCTGCCCTCGACCGTCAAGATGATGCAGCTTGACCAGGCGCTCAGCGGCACGGACGTGGTGCTCGCGATCCCCAGCATCGGCAGCAATGTCGAAGCGGCTGAGGATTTCATCAACTTCATGATCAGCCCCGAAGCGCAGAAGATCTGCCTGGAGGTCATGTACGCCATCCCCGCCATCGACGCCTCCGCGATTGACAGCGACAAGAAGGACCTGGTCGCGGCGCTGGATGTATCGAAGTTTGCCGTCATCTCCCTGGGTTCCCTGGGCAGCGAGCTCAACGACAGGTGGGATAACGAAATCGGAACGCTCCGTTAACCTGAACTGACACCACGATCAATGCTCCGGCGTGAAGGGAAGGAATGCCTTTATGAAACCTCGCACATGGAAGACCAACCTGTTCATCGCTCTGATGCTGCTGCCTGCATTGTCGGCAGCGCTGGGCATCATCGCCTACCCTATGCTCAATACGGTATGGCGCAGCTTCCAGAAGGCGGAAGGCGGCTTCACGCTGGAGCATTATCAATTCCTGTTCAGCGATCGCGTGGCGCTGGCCAACATCTGGTACACTTTCTGGATCACGGTGGTGACCGTGCTGCTCGCGATCGCGATCTCTTACCTGCTGGCGATGTACCTGCGGTTTTCGGACTCCAGGGTACGCAAGATCATCTCCGGGCTCTACCTGCTGCCGCGCTTTGTGCCGGAGCTGGTGGCCATCTACGCGATGATGACGGTGGTGCGCGACTCCGGCTTTCTCAACCGCGTCTCCAAGCTGTTCGGCGCGAACTTCAAGCCGGGTCTGCTGTACAATGCCAACGGCATCATCATGATGAACCTGTGGTTCAACATCGCCTTCGCTACGATGATCATCGTGGCGGCCCTCTCCTCGATCCCCGACAGCATCATTGAAAGCGCGCGCGACGCGGGCGCCGGCAAGCTGAAGGTCTTCGTCAAGATGATTCTGCCGCTGTCATTCAAAGACGTCATGATCGCCATGACCTTCATCTTTATGAGTAATATCTCATCGTTCACAACCCCTTACCTGATCGGACCAAACCATCCGATGATGCTGGGCGTCTACCTGCGCCGCCAGTTCCAGAGCAATATGAACTACGAGCTGTCGGCGGCCCTCTCCGTCGTGATCTTCATGTTTTCCTCGATTTCGGCGGTCGTGTACCTGTACACGAACCTGAAACAGAAGGAATGGGAGAAGTCGGGGCTTTAAGGTAGACAATGGATTGTCTGATAGTCAAAGGCCTCGGGGCATGATTGCTCCGGGGCCTTTGACTGTCCGGGGCGCGGGCCTTGCCGCGCTTAAAAAGCGGGCAGCCCGTCCCCCTCCAGCGTGGCGAAATAATCCTCCGGCGTTTCCGCCCGGCGGATCAGGCGGAAATCACCCTCCCGGGTGTAGAGCACCTCCGCCGAGCGTAGGCGGCCGTTGTACTGATAGCCCATCGCGAAGCCGTGCGCGCCCGCGTCGTGCAGGATCACGAGGTCGCCGA
>CAZVUU010000044.1:1915-18320 GCA_964630465.1 uncultured Christensenella sp. | reverse complement strand
CATTTATGACGGCAGCCAGAGCAGACTGTTTATGAGGTTTGACAAGGTGTTGCGTTCAGCTCAAGGAATGGCTGTTTGGCGAGACAAGGCATTTATACTTTATGATACAGGCGTCTGCGCGGTGTATGATCTGAAATCTCGAGATTCAAAGCCACTGTCTGTTTTTCCTCTGGGTTCCTTTAATGAGGGTATCCCTGCCAAAGAGTATTTGAACCATGCCAACCAGTGCATGTTCGGTGGCATTCATGTAGGAGGTAATCCCATTCCCCTTTTGTATGTGACTGTCGGGACAGGCATCGGGTCGGATGAGGACGGTTTTTACTATCGTTTGAGCGTGGAAAATATTCTGCAGACGACAGAGGGCTATACCGCACAAACCCTGCAGACAGTCACCTATCAACCTTCGGATATGACAGGTTCCCCTTGGGAGTCCCCATGTTGGGGCTGTCCCGCTTTTTTCATGGATACACAAGCTGGGGCGCTTTATATTTTTTCCGCGCGCTATCGCACCAAGCGAGGTTGCGTGCCTCAAGGGGAGAGGAATGCTATCATCATCACACGCTTTGACATGCCGGAGATAACAGCCGGGGCTCTGGTGCGCCTGACAAAAGAAGATATCAGGGATCAGTTTGCGGTAAAATCAGATGTGGAATTCACACAGGGGGGCCAGCTCACCGACGGGATCATTCACTACACTTTCGGCTGTCCCAAGATCGGCTATCCCAACCGAGTCATGGCATTTGACGTGAAAAAAAAGAAGGCGCTCTATATGGTGGATCATCTGGATGAGGCATTCAGGGGTGAGGAGATTGAGTGCTGTGACTGGTATGAGGGACAATTGTTGTGCAACACCTGCGACGGAAGCCTGTACGCGTTGTCTTTCACAGAAGGGGCTGGATAAGCGAATGAATCAGATATGTTTGAAGGGCAATGCGCCGGTGAATGAAGTCTGCGATGTGGCAGTGTTCGGAGGGGGACCGGCAGGGCTAGTGGCGGCAATTTCTGCAGCCCGGGCGGGGAAGAAAACTGTGCTTGTAGAACGGCTGGGTGCATTGGGCGGTACTGCTGCCATGGGCTTGGTTATACCAATCAGCGGATTTTTTCAAAACGGTCGACGTGTGGTTGGGGGGATTGCTTGGGAGATGGTCAAGCGTCTGGAAGAAGAGCATGCGGCCATTGTGGAATACCCCAAGGGTCATGTTTCTTACCATGCGGAAACTTATAAACTAATCGCTCAGCGTCTGTGCCTGGAAAGCGGCGTAAGGCTGATGACGAACGCGACATTTGTGGATTGCCTTTGCCAAAACGGGCGAATCACTCATGGCGTCATAAGCAGTAAAAATGGCTGGGAAGCTATTGAGGCTTCATGCTTTATCGATGCGACCGGAGAGGCTGATCTGTGTCGGAGGGTTGGTGTTCCCATGATGGAAGCGGAGGAAGACCTTCAGCCTATGAGCCTATGTTTTGTGTTGGAGGGTGTGGATACAGAGACGGAACTCATGCATGACTGCATCCATCATACCGGCAAGAATGGTACTCATTCATCCAACCAAATAATACGTGACTATTTCAACAAGTGTGTGGCCCGAGGAGAATTAGAACAGTTTGGCGGCCCTTGGTTCAACACCCTAGTGCAAGGCAGGGCAGTGGCTGTTAACACGACCCGGCGGGCGGGGAATGCCGCTGACCGGGAGGATATGACCCGAGCGGAGTGTCTCTTGAGGGAGGATATGTTCACCATTGTGGCACTACTGCGGAGAGAATTCCCGGAATTTCGTCATTGCAGTATCGTAGCCTCCGGCGTCAATGCTGGGGTGCGGGAGGCGGGGCATATCCTGGGATTAGAAACCGTGACAGGAGAGAGTATGCTGGCAGGACGGGAATACCCTTGCGCAGTGGCCCGATGTGCCCATCCCATGGACAGGCATAACGCCCGGACCAGCGACCAGACCTTGCAATATTTCAACTCCGCTGCTTATATCCCGCATACTGCGTTGATTCCCAGGGAAATCAGTAATTTATTGGTAGCAGGCCGTTGCCTGTCCGCAGACGCTGCAGCTTATGCGTCCCTGCGGGTGCAGGCGACATTGATGAGTGTAGGAGAGAGTGCAGGCGTCATGGCTGCTCAATATTGTGACCTAGGCAGAAGTTTTGCTGATTTGGATGCAGCTATGCTGAAGCAGACACTGGATCAACGAGGGATAATATATAGTAAAACATAGGACGCTTATTTAAATTCTTGCTTTTTCACCAGTGCCTTAAAATGAGCTCAAGAAGTGTACAAGGCTTATTGTATCATACTACCGCTTTCGCCTTGTTCATTGCTTCTAAAAACACTTCCGCCGGCTGCGCGCCGGATACCTGGTAGCGGCCGTTGATGATGAAGTGCGGCACGCCCCGGATGCCCAGCTTTTCGGCCTCCAGCTGATCCTGCTCGACCTCTTCACCGTAGCGGTCACTTGACAGGACCTCCAGGGCGGCTTTCTCATCCAGCCCGACTTCTCCTGCCAGGCGGGCCAGGGTATCGCGGTCGGCAATGTTGAGCGAATCGACAAAGTAGGCCTTCATCAGGCGCTCTTCCAGCTCCACCTGCAGATTATGCTCCGCCGCCCAGTGGGACAGGCGGTGCGCGTCCAGCGTGCCGGCGGGGATGACGCCGTCCATGTGATAGTTGAGCCCCTCGTCCTTGGCCTGACGCTCCAGGCTGTGGTTCATGCGGCGGGCCTGATCATAGCTGAGCTTGTATTTCTCAGCCAATACGGCGTGGATGTTTTTGCCGGTGTTGCTCCGGGCATCGGGATCCAGCTGAAAGCTGCGGTAGCGCAGCTCGACCCCGTCTTTGGCGTCAAAGCGGGCCAGGGCATTTTCCAGGCGGCGCTTGCCGATATAGCAGAAGGGGCACACCATGTCCGACCAAATATCAATTATCATTCATGTATCTTCCTTTCACGGATGAGGGTATATTCAGAAGGACCATCCGCTTACATTCCTATTTTACCCCGTCGGCCTTCAAAGCAATCAAGCCTCCGACGAGGCGCTCCCGCAAAGGAAGGAGACCCATGAAAAAACTGAGCTGTATATGCCTTGCGTTGTGTATGAGCGCTGCCTTCATTTTTGCTCCGGCCGAATCCCTGCTGGCGGGGGAGTGGTACCTGTCTGCCATTGAGGCGGAGGGTATCCGCATGAGCCCGGCCGGGGTGGGCCTTGATATGCAGCTCACGTTTTATGAGGACGGCAGCATCCTGATCCTTGGGTCAAAGGAGGCCGTCCGCAAGGGGGTCTGGCTGCGGCAGGAAGGGACCATTGTGGCGGATGCGGACGGGGACCGGATGATCTTTCTGATGCAGGGCGAAACCCTGAGCTTTCGGGATGAAGAAAAAGGCCTGCTGATGATCTTTGAACGGGGGCGGGGCGGGCAGGCTCAGGCAAATCCTGCGGGGCAGCTGCCCTCGGGGGAAGCCTCCCCGGTCCGCATAGACGCCGTTCTCGATGACTTTGACGGCGGGTGGAGGCCCGTCAGGGTGGAGGTAATGGGCCGCCTGATGGAGGCGGAGCCTCTTGGATTCACTCAGAAGATCATCATTCGTCAAGGTCTGGTGAGCTTCACCGGCAAGGAAGACGCGCCGGCTCCGCCTTTTGAGGGAGAGCTGAAGGAAGGCGCCCTGATCCTGAAGCCGGGAAAGGATTGGGAGGACGAAGAGCTCGTCCTGCGGCTGCATGAGGACGGCAGAATGTCCTATGTTTCAATGGAACAGGTCTTGGTTTACCTGGAACACGAAGGCCGGTAGCGGCCTTGGCGCAGTGATTGACTTGCGCTATGGCAAGTGGTACATTTTCAGGCGTGGATGGCTGTCATCCGCGGACGCGGGCTTGAAACGGGGTGGCGGTCCTTGCCTGAGGATCACCACCCTTTGAAGGTTGAGGAGAAGAGGCATGAAGATCATTATTATCGGCGACGGCAAGGTCGGCTATCATCTGGCGAAGCATCTGTCTCAGGAAGACAATGATGTCACGGTGATCGACAAGGACCCGGAGGCTCTGCGCAAGACCGACGGGGCGCTGGATGTGATGTGCATCAAGGGCAACGGCTCCAGCACCAAGGTGCTGATGGAGGCCGGGGTCAGCGAGGCGGATATCCTGATCGCCGCCACCACCAATGATGAGATGAACATGGTCTGCTGCCTGCTGGGCAAAAAGCTGGGAGCGGAGCATACCATCGCTCGCATCCGCAACCCGGAATATGCCGATGAGCTCTTCAGGCTCAAAGAAGACCTGGACCTGGATATGATCATCAACCCCGAGCAGGCCGTGGCAGGGGAAATCGCCCGCCTGCTGGAATTTCCTTCGGCGGAAAATATTGAAGTGTTTGCCGAAGGCCGTGTGGTGATGATGGAGATGAAGGTGACGCCCGATATGCCCATCGCGGGCATGAGCCTCAAGGAGATGACGAAGCGTGGCTCGCTGCCCATCCTGATCGGCGGCGTGGTGAGGGATGACCGGGTCCTGATCCCCAGAGGCGATACGATCATGCACGAAGGCGACATCATCTATATCGTCGGTCGCCCCTCCAAGGTGATACAGTTTTTCAGGCGCTCGGGCGTTCATGTACAGAAGATCAAAAGCGTCATGATCATGGGCGGCGGGCGCATCGCCTATTACCTGGCCAGGTTTCTGGAAGAAATGGAGGTTTCTGTCAAAATCATTGAGATCGATGAAGCCCGCTGCGTCGAGCTGACGGAGATGCTGCCCCAGGCGCTGATCATCCACGGCGATGCCTCCGATGAGGGCGTGCTGCGCTCTGAAAACCTGGAAAATATGGGGGCCTTTGTCTCAGTGACGGGTCGGGACGAGGAAAACCTGATCACGGCGCTGATCGCCGGGCAATACGGCGTCGGCAAGTCGGTGGCGAAGATCAACCGCATCAACTTCTCCGCCGCCATCACAGGCCTGGGCATCGATAACCTGGTCAGCCCCAAGATCACCACTTCCAACTACATCCTGCGCTATGTCAGAGGGCTTCAAAACGCGGTGGGCAACCCCGTGAAGTCCCTGTACCGCATCATGGACGGGCGGGTGGAGGCACTGGAGTTTACGGCCGACAGCCGCACACGCTTCATCGATGTGCCACTCAAGCGCCTGAAGATCAAGCCGGGCATCCTGGTGGCGGCCATCGTGCGCCAAAACGAGATCATCATCCCCTATGGCAATGATATGATCCGGGAGCGGGACAGCGTCATCCTGATCGCCTATGACACGATCCTTTCCGATTTGAACGACATGGTGGAGCCCGGGGTATAAGCTGTGAATTATCGCATGATTTCAAAAAGCGTGGGCAACCTGCTGCTGGTGGAAGCCGGCTGCATGCTGCCCTCTTTGCTGGTGGCGCTGATCTACCCGGAGGCGGACGCGCTGGCCTTTATACTGGCGATCGCGGTGACGGCGGCGGCAGGGCTTGCGCTTTCACGGGTAAAGGCCGGGGCGCCCGGCCTCTATGCGCGCGACGGCTTTGCCATCGTGGCCCTGGGGTGGGTTCTGCTGTCGGTCTTCGGCGCGCTGCCGTTTTTGTTCAGCGGCGCCATCCCCGGGCCGGAAAACGCCCTGTTTGAATCCATCTCGGGCTTTACCACCACGGGAGCGACGATTTTAAAGGAGATAGAATCCCTCCCCCGGGGCATCCTGTTCTGGCGCGCGTTTACGCACTGGATGGGGGGCATGGGCGTGCTGGTGATGATGATCGCCGTCCTCCCTTCGGTCAAGGCGAACAGCATCCACATTTTAAAGGCGGAGTCGCCCGGGCCTTCACCCGGCAAGCTGGTGCCTAAAATCAGCCAGACGGCTAAAATACTGTACACTATCTACATCGCGCTGACCGCCATTGAGGCGATCCTCCTGCTGGCGGGCGGCATGCCGCTGTACGATGCCCTGCTGCATGCCGTCTCAACAGCCGGCACGGGCGGTTTTTCCAACCGCAATGCCGGGGTCGCCGCCTATGGCAGCCATTATATCGAGATCGTGATCACGGTGTTTATGTTTTTGTTCGGCGTCAACTTTACGCTGTATTACACCGCTCTGAAGGGCGGAATAAAAAGCGCGCTCAAGGATGAGGAGCTGCGTTTTTATTTTTTCATCGTCGCGGCGGCTACGGTGATGATCGCCCTCAATATCTACGGCCGGATCTACGGCTCCTTTGCTATTTCGCTGAAGCACTCCGCCTTTCAGGTCAGCTCGCTGATCACCACGACGGGCTTTGCGACGGCTGATTTCAACCTATGGCCGGTGTTCAGCCAATTGATCCTGATGCTGATCATGTTTATCGGCGCCAGCGCGGGGTCGACCGGAGGCGGCATCAAGGTGATCCGTATCCTGGTGCTGTTCAAGGTGATCAAGCGCGAGATCATGCGGACCAATCATCCCCGCGCGGTGCGCAGCATCAAGGTCAACGGCCGCGTGATGGACGAGGAGATGGTCAGCGGCGTGATGGCCTTTTTCTTCTTTTATATACTCATCTTTTCTGCCGCGGTGCTTCTGGTGGCCATGGAAGGTCAAGACATCGTGACCACGGTGACCTCCGTGATCGCCACCCTCAACAACATAGGGCCGGGCCTCAATGCCGTGGGACCGATGGGCAACTTTGCCGATCTGTCCGTCATGAGCAAAACCGTGCTGTCCCTGTGCATGATCATCGGCAGGCTGGAAATCTACCCGGTCATGCTGCTCATGCTCCCCTCCTTCTGGAAGAAGGGAAACTGAGGGAGGGCGGCAGGCAGCATTGGCCTAAAAAGCATGAAACGAGGAAATCATTGTGGGAGCAAAAGTCATCTTTCATATCAATGAGCCGGATAAATGGCCTAGCCTGTTAAGTAATGTGGATAATCTTCTGCAGAGCTATGAAGGGCAGGGATCGGATCCGGTCATTGAGGTGCTGGCAAACGGCGCGGCGGTGCCGGCTTATCTTTCAGACGGGCAGCATGTGCCCGTGATGGAGAAACTGGCCGGACGAAAGGTCAGGTTCGCCGCCTGCAATAACTCCCTGAAGGGGCAGGGCATCGCCGCGGACCGGCTGGCCTCTTTCGTGAGCATCGTGCCCGCCGGAGTACGGGAGCTGGCAGACAGGCAGGCGGAAGGTTATGCATATATCAAGCCCTGACAGCGCGTTTTCACGGGTGATTGATTCGTTATAAGCTAAAATTCGTGAAAATTAAAATTGTCTTATATTACAGTATAAAATAAAACGTGTGTCCCTATGACGGGAAGAAACAGATTTTTCTCACTCAGGGCTGCCACGGCTCGAATTGAGTCAATTGAAGAGTTGCGCAAGAAGATATATACATGCTTCCATGCTATACTCTTCCTGAATATCAAGGTATATGGCCCCAAATTCACCGAAAGGAATAAAGCGAGGAATGCACACATCCCTTATGATCAAGCCGGCATCTTCCTCTTGTGATCTCAGTTGCAGCTATTGCTTTTATCGTAACGTCAGCAGCCATCGGCAAGTTGCTTCCCATGGATTGATGGATCGGCAGACCATGGAGGCGGTCATCGCTAATGTATTTTTTGAAGCTGCGCCCGATGATACCTTTGCCATCGCTTTTCAGGGAGGCGAACCCACCCTCGCCGGTCTTCCCTTTTTTCGCGCCTTCACAGAAGCTGTGCGCGTTCAGCAAACCTTGTATGGACTGTCTCAAGGCGCGGTTCATTATGCATTGCAGACCAATGGCATGCGGATAGGGCCTGACTGGTGCGCTTTTCTGGCAGAGAATAATTTCCTGGTCGGTCTTTCCATTGACGGCTATGCCGCTCATCATAACCTGCACAGGGTGGATCCTCAGGGGAAGGGCACTTATGCCCGGGCAATGAGCGCCAGACGAATGATGGAGCAGGCAGGTGTGGAGTATAATATACTCTGCACACTGACCAACACGCTGGCGAGGCATCCTCAAAGGATGTGGCGGTTTTTGACAGAAGAGAGAATCAAATACATCCAGCTTACGCCCTGCCTGGGTGAACTCGGGCAGGATGATTTGCCCTGGGCCCTCAGCCCTCAGCGGTTCCATCGCTTTTATACTTCACTCTTCTCCTTGTGGAAACAGGCGGTCCTGCAGGGAAACTATATCAGCATCAAGCTTTTTGATGACATCGTCAATCTCTTTGTCAGAAAACAAACCACTGCCTGCGGTATTGACGGATCATGCCAGATACAGAACATCGTTGAGGCTGACGCAAGCACCTACCCCTGTGATTTTTACGCTCTTGATGAATATCGGGGATTGTCCCTGGCCACACATACATTGAAGGAGGTCAGGCGCTCCCTGACGGCCACCGGCTTTTTAAGTTCCAGGAAGAGTCTGCCCGATGCCTGCTCCACCTGCCATTATCAGCCTGTGTGCAAGGGTGGCTGCAAGCGCATGGCCTCTGCCATCTACGTGGATCCCGCTACAGGTTTTTGCGGCTTTCGCCACTTGCTGGATGACATCGGACAAGAGTTATGTGAGATAGGGTCTGCATTATTGCAGCAGACATAGTGTTTGCCTCAAAGAGAGGTTCCGACAGAAACATAAGTAATACATCTTTACCATAAAAATACATGTTCAGAATTATTGATCAAAACGGCAAAGAATAAGTGCATACATATAGTTTCACCAATGATTTTTGATTCAGACAAGCACCTCCTCAATCAAATATTGTGCATAATGAACATATAATGCGCAGAAACTTCTGCTATTTTCTATATTGATTAAGTAATACTACTTTACTATAATAGGCTCAGAAGTGGCGCTATCCCGCATGTGTGCGGAAATAATAAATGAACAAAAGGAATGAGGAGGAACACCCATGAAGAAACGGATCTCTGCTCTGTTGCTCGTGATGGCCGTGTGCGCAACGCTGTTTGCCGGCACTGCCGTTGCACAGGAGAAAGTCACCGTAGAGTTGTGGCTGCAAAAGACCAACGTTGTGGACCAATTCACCGAGATCATCAACCGTTTTGAAGCGGAAAACCCTGACATCCATATCGAATTGACCAGCGTGCCCGATCCGGAAACCGCATTGGTAAGCCGCATTGCTTCCAATGACATCCCGGATATCATCACCATCTGGCCCGCGGAAAAGTTCTATCGCGATCTGATGAAGGATGGCGCGCTGCTGGATCTGTCCGATCAGGCGTTTATGGACCGTGTGGCGGCAGGCTCCCGCTCCATAGCTCAGTACGATGAGAAGGACTATTCCCTCTCTGTGGCGATGAGCGCTTACGGCATGCTGGTAAACAAAAGCCTGTTTGAAGCCAACAATCTTGCCTATCCCCAAACCTGGGATGAGCTGCTGGCAGTCTGTGAAGCCTTTGAGGCAGCCGGGGTACAGCCCTTCACATTCTACGGCAAATCTACCGAGCAGCTCGGTCAGATGGGTGAGCGTCTGGCCGGCATCATCGACAACGACATCACCGCCACCATCAGCAAGGTAGGCCAAGGTGAAGCAGACTGGAAGACCGAACCGCAGATGCGCCGGCTGGCGGAAGCGCTGGTGGAGTTGCACAAGCACGGCCAGAAGGACGTTTTGGGCGCGGACTACGACGCGGCCTTCAACGACATGACGACTGAAAAGGCTGCCATGATGATTTACGGCAGCTGGGGCGTCCAGCGTCTGCTGAGTATGAACCCGGATCTGGACATCGAGATGATCCCGATCCCCAACCCCACGGGCGAAGCGAACACCGTTCCCGCCTCCATCGATACAGCTTTATCCATCAGCACCGAGTGCGCTCATCCGGAAGCCGCCCTCAAATTCCTTGAGTTTTTCTCCACCCAGGAGATTGCTCAGTGGTATGCTGACAACGAAAAGAATCCCCCCGTTATTGAAGGGGTAGTGTACAATGTGCCCGCCCTGTCAGCCATGGCAGACACCCTCAACGAAGGCGCGGCCTTCTTTACCCCCAGCGTGTACTGGCCTGCCGGCTTCCGTACCGCCTGGGAAGCGCCCATGCAGGCTCTCATCGATCCCCTCGGCGCCAACGATGTGGATGCCTTCTTAGAAGCCACCAACGACATTTGCGTGGAGTACTTCCGGGATTACGACTATCAATAATATAAAGGGGCCCCTTTCCGATTCACTTGGAAGGGGCCCCTTCTTTTTTCATTGGAGGCCTTCAGCTAAAGGAGTAAGAGCATGATCAGCAAACCACAAGGAATGGCATTTTACCGCAGGCGGAACAAGGCGTTTTTTGCGTTCACCATCCCCTTACTGATTCTCTACGCTGTCTTGTTTATTGCCCCCATTCTGGGCGGGCTGTTTTACAGCTTTACCGATTATAACGGCATTTCAAAATCCATCAATTTTGTCGGCCTGAACAATTACATCAGCATTTTCTCTACCAAACGATTTACCAAAGCCATAGGGTTCAACCTTGTGTACAGCTTCTGGCTCATTCTGTTCACCGTGGTGTTAAGTATGGGGCTGGCGCTTATGCTCGATTCAAAGATAAAAGCCCGTGGATTTTTCCGTTCTCTCTACTTTTTTCCGGCGGTCCTTCCCAACCTGACCATGGCCCTTGTATTCAACGGGATCATGACCAAGGGTTTTCCGCAGCTTGGCGGAATGTGGGGCTTTGAAAGCTGGGAGATCAGCCTGCTGTCCCGGTCCAATACAGCCATGTACGCGATATTGTTTGTGAATCTGTGGAAGGGACTGGCTATTCCCATTGTGCTGTTCCTGGCGGGGCTGCAGACCGTTCCGTCTGAGCTGTATGAAAGCGCCTCGATTGACGGAGCCAACGGATGGCAGAGGTTTTGGAAGATCACCGTTCCCTTCCTGGTTCCCACGCTGTCCATGGTGTTTGTTCTGACGCTGAAGCAGGGCCTGATGGTATACGATCTCATCATGGGCATGACGGAAGGCGGGCCCGCCGGCGCTACGGAAAGCATGGCCATGCTGATTTACAGGCATGGCTTTGTGGAGCGGAGGCTAAGCGCTGCCATGGCGGAATCCATGATACTCGCTGTTTTGGTGAGCAGCATTTCTCTCTTCCAGATCGCGTGGTCCAACAGACGGCGCGTATATGATTAAAGGAGGCAAGGCAATGACCACGCGAATGGCGGACAAACCCTCAAGATACTCCTTCCGTCCACTGATCTACACGGCGCTTATGCTGGGAATCGTCATCATTTTGATCCCCATGCTGGTGGTGCTGTTCAATGCTTTTAAAAGCAACCTGGAGATCGCGGATAATTATTTCTCCTTGCCTTCCGGTCTGTATACGGAAAACTTTCAGAAGCTGTTTGCCAAAAATGACCTGCTGCTGAGTTTCCGTAACTCGATGCTGATCACGGCGGTGTCTCTCTTTTTCACCACCATTCTGCTTCCCCTGACGGCATATGGCGCGAGCCGGCATATGATGCAGAACAAATGGTTCAAGTATTTGTTTTACTTCCTGATCGTAGGGCTCTTCGTTCCTTTTCAGGCGAAAATGATTCCTCTCATCATCATCTCAAGCAGCCTGAATCTGATGAACGTGGGGGGCATCATTGTGGTCTATATTGCCTCCTCCACCTGCGAAGGGGTGTTCCTGTGCGGAGGCTACCTGCAAAGCATTCCGCCGGATATGGAGGAAGCGGCCTATATCGACGGCTGCGGGTATTTCGGTACATACTGGCGCATCATTTTCCCCTTGATGAAGCCCATCGTGGCCACAGTGGCCATTCAAAACGCCCTGTGGATCTGGAACGATTTCATGCTGCCGCTTCTCATGCTGAACAAGAGCAGTAAATTCTGGACGCTGATTTTGTATGTGTATAACTTCAAGACGGCATATCAGACGGATTACGGCGCCATTTTTGCATCCTTCCTGCTGTCCTTGATGCCTATCATGCTGTTTTATGTGTTTATGCAAAAACAGATCGTAGGCGGCCTTACCGCCGGCGCGGTAAAGGGCTGAGAGCATGCAAAAAAAGATTCTGCTTCTTTCCCTGGATGCCATGGGGCGTACGGATCTGGACGCCATGGCGGCGCTGCCCGGCTTTCAAAAGCTGATGAAACAAGGCGCCTGGTGCGGAAGGAATCAATCCGTTTATCCTTCGTTGACTTTTCCCAGTCACGCCAGTATCATTACGGGCTGTGTACCGGGAAATCACGGCATCGTCAATAATTATGTCCTGGAACCGGGGCGAAAGTTTGCCCGCTGGCAGCATTACGCGAGCGCGCTCAAGAGAAAAGCCCTGTGGGATTATGCGGCCCGGGCGGACAAGAAAGTCTTATCCCTTTCCTGGCCCGTAAGCGGCGGCGCAAACATACGCTATAACCTGCCGGAGATGAATCCGGCAAAGCCGAAGATCTGGAATGCGAGAAACTTTTTCGCGCAAATGCATCTCTTGTTTACCCAGGGTTCGCCGGGAGTTGCCGCCCGAAGCCTGATGCTGCATCCGGCGCTTTCCAAAGCCTGGTTCTTCGGCACTCAGCCCGATCTGGACAAGGGCATGATGTCAATGATTAAAAAGAACCTGGACCGCTATCCCTCCGATATCGCCATGTTTCACCTGTATGGCATGGACGATGCCAAACACCACTACGGCGCTGACAGCGTGCAGGCCAAGGAATACCTGCCTTTGTATGACGAGCTCGTCAGCCATCTGATCAGCCGGGTGGACGCTGGCATCAAGCGAGGAGAGGATATCACATTGGTGGTGACGGGCGATCACTCCCAGCGGGACATCTCCCGCTCCGTCTATGGCAATATGTTCATGGCAGAACTTGGTTACTGTCAATGGGAAAACGAAGAGCTCGTAAAATGGGATGCCTGGGTGGATTCCTGCGACGGGATGGCCTATGTGTATGTGCATGAAAGCTGCCAAGGCACGGAAAAAGAAAAAGAAATGCTCCGGGACATCAAAAGAGCATTCTCCGCGTGCAAAGGCATTGCAAAAGTGATGGAGCCCGAGGAGTTTATACCTTTGGGCTGCGGAAGGGACGCGTCGCTGGTTCTGGAGGCCGCCGATGGTTATGGGTTTGAATCCGGCTGGGCGTCAGTTCAGGAGCCGGACTATATCCTGCCCTCGCAATATAAAGCGCTGCATGGCTATCTGCCGACCCTGCCGGACTATGAAACTTTGTTTTTCGCGTATGGGCCCAGCGTGCGCCGAGGAAAGATCGAAAAGATGTCCATCACGGATATCCTGCCGACGCTGTGCGACTGGCTGGATCTCCCCATAGACCCGGTCGACGGGAAGATCATTCAAGGGCTTCTGAAGAAGTAAAAAAGCGGCCGGAGCCGCCGGAAGCAAAGCTTCTCCAATATTGTACAAGAGGTGAAATAATTGAAGATCCAGTATCTGGGAACCGCCGCGGCAGAGGGGATCCCTGCGCTTTTTTGCAGATGTCCGCTTTGCCAAAAAGCAGCAGAGCATGGAGGCAGGGATATCCGTATGCGCGCCAGCATCCTCATCAACGATTCGCTTTTGCTGGACCTGTCGCCGGATATATATGCGCAACGATTATTATATGGTCTGGATCTGTCCGGAATCGAGTGCCTTTTATTGACACATTCTCACACGGATCATCTGGACGCGGCGGAGCTGACCCGACGCAGCACAACACACTACTGCCATATCCCCGATGAAAAGCCTCTTTTGGTATATGGCAATGACGCCTGCGTCAGGGCGATACGCACAGCTCTTAAAATTGAGTTTGGCGCTGAGGAAGATGCCTCATTCCGTGTCATCAAAACAGAGCCCTGGCAGACCATCCGGCATGACAAGCTCACCATCACGGCCATTCCCGCGAAGCATGATGAGGCGGAAGACTGCCTGCTGTATCTGATCCGGGAAGAAGGCGGAGACAGCTTGTTTTACGCCAATGATACGGCTTTGCTGCCGGATGCCGTCATCGCCAGCCTGGCAAGCCTGCTGAAGGGATCATCATTGACCTACGTGAGCATGGACTGCACGCATGGTCCTGAGCGCAGCAGCAGCGGCCACATGAACATCGCGGACTTGCAGCGGATGATACAACAGCTGCAGAGCCACGGCTGCTGCGATGAGAGGACTCAATATTTTGCTACTCATTTCAGCCATAATGCCGGGCTGCTGCAATCAGAGCTGGAAGCCTTGCTGCAGCCTCTGTCCATCCGCCCGGCATGGGATGGAGCGGTTTTTGAAAGCGAAGCGTCTGTCAGCGCGAAATAGAGAAAATTAAGAAATGAAGAAAAGCCTGACCGGTATCCCGAAGGATGCCGGCTTTTATGTCGGGACAAAAGCTTTCCATGGTTTGATGGCCGCAAGGCATAATACGCAGCCAATACTCGCGACTGCGATCAGCACGACTAAAAGTGTGGACCAGCCAAAATGGTCCGCAATGGTCCCGATGCCATAGGTTGCCAGGCTGCTGCCAATGTAGACCATGGCATTGGTAAGCCCCGTGAGAAAGGAGACTTTTTTAAGCCCTGCAAAATAAGTTGGCACAAAGCTTACAAGCAGCAAATTGATCCCCATCATGCTGGCTGTGACCAGGGAAAAACACAGCAGCGACAGCGGGATGCTCGCATGTCCCCACAGCATAAGAAACAGCGTGGCAAATGCAGAGAGCGCGAACAGCAGCAAGGAGGCCGTAGCCTCATTTCGAAACAGACGATACAGCTGATTTGTCGCGTATACACCGCCCAGGTTGATGATGGGCAGCACTGCGCTGGACAGGATCGCGGCGGCGGAATCCAGCTGAAATGTATGGGAGAGATAGCTAGGCACCCAGGTCATCAGCCCATCCCGCAGCATGCCCTGCATAATCAGTGCCGCGCAAAACAAAGACAGCACCAGCCACGGAAGCCGCGCGGGGCCGGATACCGCGGGGCTCTCATCTTTCACGTCGGGAGCGGCCTGTGCCGTCCGGAAGGCAGACAGGCGGAAGAAACCGATGATCCACCATGCCGTCGCCGCCGTCAAAAGCACCGCATACAGGAAGAAAAAAGCCCGCCAGCTCCACAGCGAGATCATGCCGGCGCTTGCGCCATAGGAGAACAGCAGGGCCGCGGGATACGTTGCGGCCAGATAAACACAGGCCTTTTTCCGATACTCAGGCGGAAAATATTCCGCGATGATCCGCAGAATAGGCGGCCACAAGGCGGACTGCACTGCCCCGTTCAAACACCACACGATCAGCATTTGCCGATCCGTGGCGCACATGCCCATCAGGAGGTTGAACAAGCCTGTAAAGAAGAGCCCGAAACCCACCATCCATCCGGGTGAGAATCTGTCACCCAGATATCCGCTGACCAGCTGGCCTGCGCCATAGCAAATAAAGAAGCCCGTGCTTATCAGACCGCCAGCGGCGTTTCGCATCCCTTCCGAGCGCAGGATCTCGGCCATGGAAGTGATGTAGGACAGGCGCCCGAGGTTAGCCGCAAAATAGGCCATCCAGCAGAGCCAGAAGAGACGAAATATTTTCTGATGTTGTATATATCGATTATTCACGCTCCGCTTATTTCACACAGGTGGTCAAAATACATCTCGCGGCAAATCGCGGCCATGCCTACGCTGGCGGCGGTATCCTGCAGCGCGCCGGCCACGACTTTGCTTGGTTTGATGCAATGCTGCTGCACCATGGACCGGATCGCCGGGATCAAATGAGAAGCAAAGGCTAAGTATTCGCCCCCCAGCACCACCATGTCACAGTTGAGGACCATCACCAGGTTGCATATGGCACAGCCCAGCTGTACGGTGATGTCCTGCACGCAATCCCGCAGGAAAGCATCTCCGGCCTTCCACAAGGCTACCAGCTCCTTGAACAGTTCATCCTGCGCGCGGGCCTTTTTCATGATCCGGTCGATGGTTTCTGCGGGCGCGCCTTCATAAAAGCGTGCCAGCAATCCTTCCATGCAGATGCGTTTTTCCAATGAAAGGCTGTCGGATACCGTTTCCGGCGTTACGAATCCGGCAATCTCGCCGGCCGCCATGCTGCTGCCTTCATACAGCCGGCGATCCACGATGATGCCGGCGCCCAGACCCTGGCCGCAGCTGACGTATACTATATTCTTCTCTCCTTGCGCCACCCCCTTGGACAGCTCGCCCAGAGCGGAGGCATTGGTACTGTTTTTCAGGTATATGGGGCAGGAGAATTCTTGAGTGAGCTCCGTATAGAGCGCTTTGGGGTTGAATGCGCCGAACATGGGCCCTTTGATGATATCTTCATGGTGCGGGTCGATGATGCCCGGTGAGGATACGCCAATCGCCGCCAAGGCGTCCGTATCGATATTGTGAGATGACAGCAGGGTACGCACTGCGCTGATACACATACGGGTCCATGCCGAGAAATGCTGGTGCGGGGTCTGTTTGATATAAAAGGAATTGACGGTTTCTCCGCTCAGATCAAACAGGTCGAACCGGGACCCCTCATAGTTGAAATCCAGCGTGACGATGTAACGAAA
>CAZVUU010000044.1:0-1905 GCA_964630465.1 uncultured Christensenella sp. | reverse complement strand
CGGAGCAGGATGGGCTTGCGCCCTGCCCTGGGAGAGCTGTTTTCATCCGTCTCCATGATGATGCCCAGATCGATCAGGCGGCTTACATTGTCCGCCATGGCAGGTTTGCTGATCTTGAGCATGCGCGCCAGCTGCGCGCGGGAAACCGGGCCGTGCTCGAATACGGAGCCCAGTGTCCTGCGCTGGTTGAGGGCCCTGAGGTAGGATTGGTTGGCGGCTGTTGTCGTTGTCATCGCTTGGACAGTTCCCCCTGCAGCAGTTGCCGCAGTGACTGGATGCGCTCTGATGCCGCCGGGCTGTCTATCAGGTCATTTGTCTCCCGCGGGTCTGCGGCCAGGTCAAAGTATTGTTCCCGTCCGGTCTGGCTGAACCAAATATACTTGTCGCGCCGGGTGACGATGTAGTGATTGGACAGCTCTCCGCCGCTGTGCTCTCCGTGAAGCCATTCCCGGCTCAAGGGCTCTCCCTGCAGGGCGCCTGCCAGGGACAGGCCGTCCATGGTATCCGGAATATCCGCGCCGGCAAAGTGCAAAAAGGTGGGCGCAATGTCCCGGAGTTCAGCCAGGGCATCGCTGACAGCCTGCTGCTTTATATCCAGATTTTTGCCCACGCGAACGATGAGGGGGACATGTACGGACCCCTGATAGGGCACCACCTTGCGGAACAGGCTGTGGTCAAAGAGCATTTCTCCATGGTCAGAGGTAAACAGGACGATGGTATCCTCAAGGATCTGTTCCTGCTCCAATGTTTTCAGGATACGCCCGATCTGGTGATCCACATGGGTGATGGAGGCGTAGTATCCCACCATGCCCTGCCTGAGAAGCTCCTCATCGGCACAGCCGAAGGGAGAGTCGAAGCGCCGGCCCTCTGTCTGCGTCCGGCCGGGGTCATTCCAGTCGCCCTCCGCGGGCGCGCGAAGATCCTTGTCCCGATACATATCGAAATAACAGGCGGGTGAATCCCAGGGAGGATGCGGACGAACATAGCTTACTTTCAGGAAAAAGGGCATGTCTCTGTCCCGCCGCTGCAGAAACTGTAAGGCCTGCGTGGTGGCCCAGTTGGTGGGGTGGCTCATTTCATCATAAATCCAGGGGCGGGCAATCCACGCGTTGCATTCGATGCCGGTATCAAATACATCGGCGGCCTCGCCGTGCCGGTCCTTAAGGAAGGCCAGGTAGGCATCATGGGAAAACTGATGCTCGATCCAGGGCTTTGCAGGGTTCCGATAAAAGCCGATATGGCCGTCGTGCAGCGTGAGGTTATGAAAGCCGCAGCGCCGCAAAGGCGGGTGCACATGCATTTTTCCAATGGCCTCGGTATGGTAGCCTGCCTTTGAAAGCTCCTGCGGCAGCATCCGCGGATAGTCCCAGGGGATACCGTCCCGGTAGCCATGGCGGCCATGCTTCTTTTGGCTTTGCCCGGTCATCAAGGCCGCCCGTGCCGGAATGCAGCTGGGTACGGCGGAATAGGCATTGGTGAACATTGTTCCGTCCATTGCAAGGGTGTCCAGGTAGGGCGTTTTCACATCAGGATGACCTGCAATCCCCATGCAGTCACCGCGAAGCTGGTCACACATCAGCAGAAGAATATTGGGGCGCATTAAGATCCCTCCCTAAGTAAAGTACTATTACAAAAGAGTATAGCACCGAACGGGTTATTATGCAAAGATTTAACACTGTTATGATAGAAAAATACTGAAACAATGTGTTCAGGTCCGCGGGGCCGGGTGAAGGCGATTACATTCATCACCCCCCGCTTGGTTGCGGGTGAAAAAACTGCTTGCACCTCAATTCGGGTTCTGTTATACTACATTGTACGGCTCATGGTTGCGCGCCATGAATCCGCAATGCAGCGCAAAAGAGGTGATTACTGATGAAGAAGGACATCCATCCCAAGTATGGTACG
>CAZVUU010000043.1:0-18488 GCA_964630465.1 uncultured Christensenella sp. | reverse complement strand
GCGTAATGCGGAATGGTCGCTCTGCGGAGCGGGAGGTTAATGCGTAATTAGGAATACGTAATGCGGAATGATCGCTTTGCGAAGCGGAGATAAACCGGGAGAGAGCCTTGCCGTGCTCGCTGAAGAGGCAATGTCCTGCACCAAACGTCTGTGCCCGGTCATTACGAATTCTCCATTTCGCATTCCTCATTATGCCGCCTCAGCGGCAGTTTCCTCATTCCGCATTCTGCATTACGCATTCAGAATGTCTCCCTCTGTGCCTCTGTGTACTCTGTGTGAGCCGTACCCCCACCCCGCGCTGCAGCGCCGTTCCTCATTCCGCATTCCGCATTACGCATTACGCATTTTCATTTCAGCCTCCGGCTGAAATGAATGTACATTCCTTGTATTTTGCACCTATTCGCTAAATTTGGGCATTTATTGACCAAAAACCGCATTGTATACAGGAAATATGCAGTTTACAATACGGTTCAACAGCGTTGATCGGGGACAGGTAGAGGCCGGGCGTCCTTCAAGAGAGCTTCCGGGTGCTGCGAGGAGGCAGGGCAAAGGTCTTGAGTACACCCCGTATGCTGCAGGCTGAAGATGAGAGTAGGCCCGGCCGGATGCCTCCGTTACAGGGCGGGCAATTTGCCCTTGAGGCCGCCTTCGGGCGGCGAACTGAGGTGGTACCGCGGGTTATTCCGCCCTCTGCGATGTATGGCAGCGGGCGGTTTTGTTTTTTAGCCTGATGCAGAAAAAAAGGAGATGTCACCATGAAAAAGAAGTGTTTGTTGCTGGCCGCCGTCATGGCGCTGACCCTCTTGGTGCCGGGCGCGGGCCTGGCCGAAAGCAAGGTGCCGCTGATCGGCATCGTTCAACTGATTCAGCACGCGGCGCTGGACGCCGCCAACCAGGGCTTTGTGGATGCCCTGCGGGATAATGGCTATGTGGACGGCGAGAACATCCGCATCGATTCGCAAAACGCGAACGGCGCCAGCGACACGCTGGCCACCATCGCCGACAGCTTCATCGCCCAGAAGGTGGACCTGGCCCTGGCCATCGCCACCCCCGCCGCTCAGACCCTGGCGGGCAAGACCGAGACGATCCCGATCCTGGGCACGGCCATCACCGACTATGTGGAGGCAAAGCTGGCCAAATCCAACGAGGAGCCGGGCTACAATGTATCCGGCACCACGGACATGAACCCCATCGTGGAACAGATCGACCTGCTGCAGAGGCTGGTGCCGGAGGCAAAGACCGTCGGCCTGCTGTATACGGGCAGCGAGGATAACTCCGTGCTGCAGGCCCGCATCGCCGTGGAGGCCATTGAGGCGCGCGGTCTGAAGTGGGTGGAGGTGAAGGTCAACAACTCAAACGACGTGCAGCAGGCGGCGCAAAGCCTGGCCGACCAGTGCGATGTGCTGTACATCCCCACCGACAACGTGGCGGCCTCGTCCATGCCCATCATCTCCGAGGTGATGACGGCCAAAAAGATCCCGATCATCTGCGGCGAATCCGGCATGGTGGACGCGGGCGGCACGGCTACCCTGGGCCTCAACTACTACAAGCTGGGCTACCAGACGGGCCTGATGGCCATCGAGGTGCTCAACGGCGCTGATATCTCCACCATGCCCATCCAGGCGCAGAGTGAGTTTGACTACGCCTTCAACATGGAGGCGGCGGAGGCCATCGGCCTTGAGATCCCTCAGGATCTGCTGGACCAGGTGAAGGCAGCCGAATAAGATAATTTTTCCGGACGGCCGGCAGGCGCGGGGTGATGCCCCGCCTGCCGGCCCTTGCCGGGCCAAAGGAGTAAGCGCAAGATGCAGGATATCGTTATCGGCGCGGTGTCGCTGGGGCTGTTGTGGGCGGTGATGACCATCGGCGTCTACATCAGCTATTCGGTGCTGGGCATGGCGGATATGACCGCCGAGGGCTCGATCACCCTGGGTGCTGCCGTGGCGGCGCAGGCCATCGCGGGCGGGGGCAGCCCCTATATCGGCCTGCTGCTGGCCATCCTCTGCGGCATGGGGGCGGGGCTGGTCAACGGCGTTTTGCATACGAAGTTCAAGATCCCCTCGCTGCTGTCGGGCATTCTGACGATGACGGCGCTGTTTTCGATCAACCTGCGCATCATGGGCAAGGCCAACATCTCGCTGCTGCGCATGCGCACCATCTACACCCCGGTGGCGGAGCTGCTGGGCGTGGAAAAGGGCCCCTCTGTGGTGATCGTGGGGGTAGCGGTCTGCGGCGCGATCATCGGGCTGCTCTACTGGTTTTTCGGCACCGAGATCGGCAGCGCCATCCGCGCCACGGGCAACAACGCGCACATGGTGCGCGCCCAGGGCATCAACACCGATACGACGATCATCCTGGGGATGATGCTGTCAAACGCGCTGATCGCCCTGTCCGGGGCCATGATCGGCCAGTCGCAGAACTACGCGGACCTGCAGATGGGCACGGGCGCCATCGTCATCGGCCTGGCCAGCCTGTTCATCGGCGAGGTGCTGTTCGGCAAGCGCAGCTTCTTCATCCGCCTGTCCAGCATGGTGATGGGGGCCATCATCTACCGGCTGATCATCGCCTTTGTGCTGAAGATGGGCATGCCGGCGGACGATCTGAAGCTGTTTACCGCCATCACCGTGGTGCTGGCACTGACGCTGCCCAACCTCAAAAAAATGGCGCAGGCCAGGCGGCGCACGCTGCCGGGAGGGCAGTGAGATGCTGAAGGTCGACAATCTGCGCAAGATATTCAACCCGGGCACGGTCAACGAGCGCGTGGCGCTGGAGGGCGTCAGCCTGACCCTGGGCCGGGGCGACTTTGTCACCGTCATCGGCGGCAACGGCGCGGGCAAGTCCACCCTGCTCAACTGCGTGGCGGGCGTCTATCCGCCCGACGGCGGCAGCATCAAGGTGGACGGCGTGGATGTGACGCGCCTGGCCGAATACAAGCGCGCCAAGCACCTGGGCCGCGTGTTTCAGGACCCCATGCGCGGCACCTGCGCCGACATGAACATCGAAGAAAACCTGGCCCTGGCCAAGCGCCGTGGCAGCCCGCGCGGCCTCTCATGGGGCGTGACCCGCCGCGAGCGGGAGGAGTACAGGGCGGCGCTGCTGGCCTTTGACCTGGGGCTGGAGGACCGGCTGACGGCCAAGGTGGGCCTGCTGTCGGGCGGCCAGCGCCAGGCCCTGACGCTTTTGATGGCCACGCTGCGCCGGCCGAAGCTGCTGCTGCTGGATGAGCACACCGCGGCGCTGGACCCCCGCACCGCCAAGAAGGTGCTGGAGCTGAGCGACCGCATCATCCGCGAGGAAAACCTGACCACCATGATGGTGACCCACAACATGCGCGACGCCATCCGCTACGGCAACCGGCTGATCATGATGTCCGGCGGCAGCATCGCCGTGGATGTGTCGGGCGAGGAGAAAAAGAGCCTGACGGTGGAAGACCTGCTGAAGATGTTTGAAAAAGCGCGCGGCGGGGATGAAGAGATCCCCGACAGGATGGTGCTGGGCTGACGGTGCCCGGGCCCGCGCGCCTCTGCCCGCCCCGCCTTGACAGGCAGGGCGGGCATTCTTATACTGAAATATATAAAGGGGGACGGAATGTTACGGAAATTGTTGATCATCGGCCTGCTGTGCTGCCTGGTGCTTTCAAGCGGCCTGGCGGAGGAGCGGCCAAGCTATATCACCCAGTATACCAACGGCAGCCGCGAGGAAAAGCGCATCGCCATCACCATAGACGACTGGTATGAGCCGGACCTGCTGCCCGAGTTTCTCGATCTGGCCAGGGAATACGGCGTCAAGATGACGCTCTACCCCATCGGCATCAACCTGCACGAGAAGGACAGGGACAGCTGGCAGCGAGCGCTGGATGAGGGCCACGAGCTGGGCAACCATTCCAACACGCACAGGAACCTGGAAGAGGCCAGCAAGTCGAGCATCCTGGCCCAGCTCAACAACATGGAGGACAGGCTGGAAAAGGCCCTGGGCTACCGCCATGAGATGAACACCGTGCGCTACCCCTTCGGCGCGGGCCGCCACAAGGGCACTAAAAGCGCCTTTGCCAAGGCGATCAACGAGGCTGGTTACGAGCACGTGGCCCTGTGGGACGTGGACTCGACCGACGCCAGAAAGATACTGAAAGCCACGCAAAACGGCAGCATCATCCTGCTGCACGGCCGCAAGAAGGACCTGCGGGCCCTGAAGGTGATCCTGCCCGAACTTGCGGCGCGGGGCTATGAGATGGTGACGATATCTGAGCTTCTGGGGATCCCGCCCAAAGTACGGGCGGGAAACGATTAGCTTTAATTAAGTAAAAATTGAATAGGCAATGGGCGGCCTTTCATCAAAGCCGCCGGATCATCCTCGACTCCATGACGGGCGTGCTGAGGATGATTTCTTTTTGCGTGCCGTCAAGCTTAAAGCCGCAGCGGCGGTAGAAGCGGATGGCGTTTTGATTGCCCGTCAATACCCACAGGGCGATGGCGGGGTGGGCGGACAGCCGGCCCATGCAGGCCGCCATCAGGGCACGGCCGATGCCCTGCCTTTGGCGGGCCTTCAATACATAGAGCGCGTAGATTTCGCCGTAGTTTTCAAGCCCTTCATGCCGGCAGGCGCCGTAGGCCGCGAAGCCTGTGACCTCGCCATCCAGCTCTGCCACCAGCGTGTTCTGCGGAAAGCGGCGGGTGATATCCAGGCACTTCTCGTAGCTGAGCGCATCCAGAAAGCTTTGGTCGACCAGGCCGGCATAGGTTTCTTGCCAGGAGAGAAGGTGCACGCGGGCCTTGCCCTCGAAATCCCGTGCCTCCATGTCGCGGATGATCAGCGCCATGGGTTGTCTTCCCGATAGCCGAAGCTCTCCTCGGGCGGGGCTTCAAAGCGCATCGCTTCGCCCGTGAGGGGGTGGGCGAAGGCCAGCCGCCAGGCGTGCAGCATCAGGCGGGGGGCACGGGGCGCGCCCTTGGCGCCGTAGAGCGGGTCGCCCAGCACGGGGTGGTTGATGGCGGCCATGTGCACGCGGATCTGGTGGGTGCGGCCCGTCACCAGGCATACATCCAGCAGGGCGCGGTCATTATGCTGCTCAAGCACCGCCCAGAGGGTCAGCGCGCTGCGCCCGTCGGGCCGGGGGGCCATCTTCTTCCTGTCCTTCGGGCTGCGGCCGATCGGCAGGTCGACGCTGCCTTCGGCTTCCTTCATCCGCCCGGCCACCAGGGCCAGGTAGTGTTTTTCCATCTCCCGCTCGGCCAGCTGGCGGGACAGCTCCGCGTGGGCGCGGTCGTCCTTGGCGACGATCAGCAGGCCGCTGGTGTCCTTGTCCAGCCGATGGACGATGCCCGGGCGCTTCTCGCCGCCGATGCCGGAGAGGCTGTCCAGGTGATAGAGCAGGGCGTTGACCAAGGTGCCCGATTCGTTGCCCGCCGCCGGGTGCACCACCATGCCGCAGGGCTTGATGACGACGGCGAGGGCATCATCCTCATACAGCAGCGTAATGGGGATGTCCTCCGCTATATTGGATGAATCTGCCACTTCAGGCAGAGTAAGCACCACTTCGTCACCATTTTTCGGCTTGAAAGAGGGTTGAATCACCACAATGTCGTTGACGCTCACCCAGCCTTCGCGGATCAGCGCGGCCGCGCGCGAACGGCTGAGGCTGTCCGTGGCCAGCAGTTTATCCAGCCTTTCTTCGCGGCCCTCATAGCGCAGCTCAGTCATGAGTTTTCTCCCGGCTGAACAGAATGGCCGCAGCGGCCAGTACGCAGCCCGACACCACCGCGATGTCCGCGATGTTGAAGATGGGGAAGCGGATGAAGCTCAGCTCGATAAAGTCGATCACATAGCCCAGCAGGAGCCTGTCGATCAGGTTGCCCAGAGCCCCGCCCAGCACCAGGGCCAGGCCGATGCCCGTCAGACCTTTGGGGCGCGCCAGGATGATGTATACAAGTACCGCCAGGGTCATGGAGACCGTCAGCAGCGGTATCAGCCAGGCGTTGCCCGAAAATAAGCTGAACGCGGCGCCCGTATTGCGCGCGCCGCTCAGGCGGATTAGCCCCGGGAAAAGGACGCGGTTAGCGTCTTTTAAAAAATGCTTGCTGATCTGATCCAGCAGGACGACCGCCCCCGCGATCAGGGCACTTAAGGATAAAGGCATCTTAACCTCCTGTCAGGCCTGATTATATCACAGCGCGGGCGCGGGGTATAATAGGCCTGTAACACAAAGGAGGCGTGAGCGTGAAGACCATCTATTTTGCGGGCGGCTGCTTCTGGGGGATGGAAAAGCTGATGTCGCTGGTGCAGGGCGTGAAGGACGCGCAAAGCGGCTATGCCAACGGGCATACCGAACACCCGAGCTATGAGCAGGTATGCGCGGGAAATACAGGCCACCGCGAGACGGTGAAGGTCAGCTATGATGAAACGGTGATCGGCCTTGATGAGCTGGTGAAGCTCTTTTTCAGCGCCATCGACCCCACGGTGAAAAACCGTCAGGCGCACGACATCGGCACCCAGTACCAGACGGGCATCTATTGGGACAATGAAGAGGACGCCGCGCGGATCAAGGCGCTGGCGGAGGAAGAGCGGGCGAAGCACCCGGCCTTTTATGTAGAGCTGGAGCCCCTGCGCGCCTACTGGGCGGCTGAAGCCTATCACCAGGACTATCTGGATAAAAACCCGAGGGGCTACTGCCACATCGGGCCGGAAGATTTTGAGCGGGCGAGGAAGCTGGGGAGATTATGAGGGGACGGGAAGCGCGGCCTCTGGCCGCGTGAAGCGGTGGGGAAGCGGCGGCTCTGCCGCCGTGAAGCAATAGAGGATCGAGAGACCGCCGGGGCTATTTTGTACCCCAACTGCTTCCCGCAGCCGAAGGCTGCACTTCCCGGCGGCAAAGCCGCCTTTTCCCATGGCCAAAGGCCATGCTTCACGCGCGTCAGCGCTCCTCCGCCATATCCAGCAGCCTGTCGGCCATCAGGCAGTTGGCTGCGGCGCGCAGGGCATAGTCGAGCGCCAGATCCCGCGGGTCCGGGTTTTCATCCTCCATGCGCTCAAGCGCCTCAGCCTCGCGGCGCAGCGCCTTCTTGAGGCCCTGGGAAAAGGCGGCGTAGCTGTCCCGGTCGCCCGGGCGTAGCAGCTGCTTGACCTGCTGCATGGGCAGCACGCGCTTGAGCACGCAGGCCATAATCAGGGCTGACAGCTGCTCGCGGGCATAGCGCTTATTGACGGGGCGGGGGACAATGCCGTCCTTCACATAGTTGTTGATGATGGAGCGCGTGACCAGGCTGGCCTCGTTTTCTCCCTGAAACAGATCGAGCTGGCGGCGCAGGTAGGTGAGTACCTGGTCCATGTACAGGTCGATGTCGGGCAAGTTTTCCCACCTGACCAGGTCCCAGTCCTTGATGTCGTCGCGCAGTGTGTTGATGTCCATGCCTACTCTCCTTTACCTGTCTGTTCAAGGTGTAGCATATTTCCTTTGATGCTGTCAATAGCTTATTCAAACTGCTTGACATCATCACGATAAACGTTTAATATAGTTTTAGAAACTATGTAAGGTGGTGAGTGGAATGAAGATCACATCCATTCAGATCTGGGGTGATTCGGTGCTCAAGGGCATATTCTTTGACGAAGCGCGCGGCCGCTACGCGATTTTGCGGGATAATGCGGTACGCCTGGTGGAGCGCGAGCTGGACATCCCCATCATCAACCACTCGCGCATGGGCTGCACGGCCCCCGAAGGGCTGGCGGAGATGATGGGTGACAGCTCGCCGCTTACCGGCACCCTCGTGCTGATCGAGTACGGCGGCAATGACTGTGATATGGACTGGGCGGCCGTGGCCGAAGATCCGGCAGGGCCGCATGAGCCTAAAACCCTGCCGCAGAAGTTTGAAGAGACCCTGCGCGCGATGGTGGAACTGGTGCGCCGGCGCGGCGGCCTGCCGGTGCTGAGCACCCTGCCGCCCCTGGAGGCCGAACGCTATTTTCAGTGGGTCAGCCGGGGGCTGTCCCGGGAAAACATCCTGAGCTATCTGGGCGGCGCGGCTTTGCGCATCTACCGCTGGCAGGAGCTTTACTCGACCATCGCCCTGCGCGTGTCGGCCAGGCTGCGCTGCATGTGCCTGCCTATTCGCGAATACTTCCTTGAAAACGTGGTTGACCAGAACATTCACAGCCTGGACGGCATCCACCTGAATGAACTCGGCCACCGGATGATGGCCGAGGCAACGATGGAAGCCATCCGCAGGCAGCTGCCGGCGCTGCAGATGGCCGGGTGAAGGGGCTGTAAAGAACTTTATATATTATTGAAAGTGGCGTGTGCCGGGCGGCGGGGCTTTGTGTCCCGCCTTCCGGCGCTTTTTGATGTAATAATAAAAGGCAAGGTTGATGCCGCTGCCGAGTATCACCAGCATCAGCGGCAAAAATTTGAGCATCTGCCATATATTGGCCGAGAACAAGGCCTTTGCCTCGGTCTGCCGCCACAGCAGCGCCGCGCACAGCGGGATGAGGGCATAGGCGCTTAAGGGCCTGGAGCGCAGCAGCAGGGCGATGAGGCCCGCGATCACGCAGGCTGCCAGGAAAAAGGGCGTCCTCAAGGCGTCGATGTATTGATACTTGATCAGCACATCCAGCAGAGAGATGCGGTTGTCCCTGGCCATCAGCAGCACGGTATTGGTGGTTTTATCCAGCGTGTCCCAGCGGACGGACAGCTCGTACCCGGCCCAGATGATCAGCGCCAGCGCGCCCCAAAACAGCATCTTTTTGCCCGCCTCGCGCAGCTTCTCCAAGGCTTTGGCCTCCCTTCTGCTTCATGCTTCATAAATTCAGTGTACGAGGGCGTATATACTTTGTCAATATGGCTGCGGGATCGATCAGCTCCGTCGTCGAAGGGGATGTTTTTAACATTGGCGAAGGGACAGAGACCCGTCAAAAGAGGGAAGGTACAGGATGATACGCCTGATTCAACCGCCGGTTGAATCACCCGATTCTATTTTCATTCGATTGACAGCCCGGCCATGCGCTCCTATGCTTTCATTAACGAGGCGGCCGCCCGGATGAAGCACAGGAGGATACAAACATGATCAATCCCAAGGAAGTCGGCGCGAGGCTGAATATGCTGCGTCAGGAGCGCGGCATGAGCCAGCAGGCCATCGCTGCGCTGATGAATGTGACCCACCAGGCGGTATCCAAATGGGAGACCGGCGCGGCTCTGCCCGACATACAAACGATTCTGGCCCTCAGCAAACTGTACCGCTTACCGATGGAAGAATTGCTGATGGGCGCGGAAGGAAGATCTTTCAAAGAAAAAGCGGCGAGACCTTTGCAGGCCGGGGATACTCTTTTGGAAATACCCGCTGAAGAGCCTGCCGTTTTGAAAGAAGGGAGGAAAGACGGGGATGAGACGGCGGTGAAGCAGGATGGCGCAGTACCGAAAGGCGCGCCCAACCCCGAAGATCTCCCTCCGATGAGTTTTGAGGAGATGGTGTCACTCCTGCCCTTTTTAGACACAGACACCGTGGATGCCATGCTTGAAAGGGCATCGGACAGCTCCCAGCCTGAACGGATAGCGGCTTTTGCACCCTTTGCATCATCCGAAGCGCTGTCGCGTGCAGCGGTGAAACTGAAGCCCGGGAGTGTCGTCGCCGGATTATACCCTTTCCTGAAATCTGACATGATTGATGATCTGTTCATGCAGGCAGTGAGGCAGGGGAGGGAGGAGCAGGTTTCCGGCCTGGCGCCCTTTGCCTCCGAGCTGGTGCTGACTGAAGCCTTCAAGCAAGCACAGACAGGATCAGACGTGAATATCAGGATGCTCCTTCTCCCCTTCCTCCCGGGCGGGTTTTTGAATAAACTCCCGGATGGACGGATGGCGCATGCCTTTCGCGGCTTTGATCATCGTGGGAGAGAAGAGCGGTATAAGGCCGGAAAAGAAGATGATCAGAGCCGCGCTGCCCTCGCCTTGCGTGAGCATGATGATGAGTGGATTGACGAACATGCCGAAAGCCTGAGCGCGCAGGCTTTGTATAAGCTTTGCGTATCGGCGGGACAGGGTGAGGATATCGATATGCTGCTGGAGTATGCGGACGAAGTTGCCTTACGAGAGCTGCTGCAAATAGCCGCTCATAAAGAAAAGTGGGCACTGGTATCACAGATAGCATCCGCGCTGAAGTAAACTATATGAAATAAAGCAAGGGCCGTTTTTGTCGTCATTGAACTGATCCTGTCCATTGCATCACGAAAAATCCATTTACATCCTGCCCCGCATTGAGTATAGTGGGGCAGGATTTTTTTGCTTTGGAGGACAAATGGACATTGCTGCCGTTGTAAACCAGATCCTGATGATGCTGCTGATCATGGGGCTTGGGCTGATCCTGAGAAAGAGCGGCGTGATGTCCGCCGAGGTGATCCGCGGCATCAGCGGCATTGTGCTCAAGGTGGCCATGCCCTGCCTGGTGCTGATGATGGTACAAAAGGACGGCGGGGAGGACCTGCGGGGGGATTTTCTGCGCATCGCGCTGGCCAGCCTGCTGTGGCTGAGCGCCGGCCTGCTGGCTGTCTTTTATCTGGTCAACAAGAGGATGCCCGAGCGGCGGGCCTCCGTATTCGCGGGGATTTCCGCCCTGCCCAATGTGGGTTATATGGGTATGCCGATCATATCGGCCGTCTACGGTGACTTGGGGGTCGTCTACCTGGCGGCCGCGGTGGTGGGGCTGAACTGCACCATCTATCTGACGCTGGAGATACTGATGACGGGCAAACTGCCCGGTCTGTCCGCGCTGTCAAAGAATGTCGGGTTGATCCTCTCGCTGCTGGCGCTGCTCGTTTTCATGACGGGTTTTCGCATCCCCATGCCCTTGTCCGCCATGGTGGCGCAGCTGGGCGGCATGACCACGCCGCTGAGCATGCTGGTGGCGGGGGCCAGGCTGATGGATTTTCGCCGCAGTGCCATGAAGGACCCGGTGCTATGGTGGGCGATCGGCATCCGCCTGCTGGCGCTGCCGCTGGCGGGATTTGCGCTGTTCCGCCTGCTGGGCTTTGAGGGTGTGCCGCTGGGCGTGATCACGCTGGCCTGCGCGATGCCGGGCGCCGTGGCGACGCAGATGTATGCCGAACGAGAAAAAAAGGATGCGCTCTTTGCCGCGACGGGCGTATCGCTGAGCACGATCCTTTGCCTGGCGAGCATCCCCCTGGTGCTGCTCATCACAGGTTTATAAGCGACTTTAAAAATTAGGAGAGGGCGCGGCTCATGGTTTCGCCGATGGGCTCCCGGATGCACAGCGCCGCGCGGCTGTCGGCGCCTGTGGCTGATTTGTTGATCAGCACCAGCTTATTGCCTGTGTAATAATCGATCAGGCCGGCTGCCGGGTAGACCGACAGCGAGGTGCCGCCGACGATCAGCATATCGGCCCCGCGGATATAGCGGATAGATTCTTCGATGATGCCCTCGGGCAGCGATTCGCCGTAGAGCACCACATCGGGTTTGACGGTGCCGCCGCATTCACAGCGCGGGATTCCCTTTGAAGCAAGCACTTCATCAAGACTGTAAAACCTGCCGCAGTCCATGCAATGGTTGCGCAGGACGCTGCCGTGCAGCTCCAATACCTTTTTACTGCCCGCGGCCTGGTGCAGGCCGTCGATGTTCTGCGTGATGACTGCCTTGAGCTTGCCCGCAGCTTCCAGCTTTGCCAGAGCGATGTGGGCCGCGTTGGGGGCCGCATCCGGCAAGAGCATCTTATCCCTGTAAAAGGCATAGAATTCCTCCGTTCGGCGCATGAAGAAGTCATGGCTCAGGATCTCTTCGGGCGTATGGGCGTAGCGCTGATGGTAGAGGCCGTCCACGCTCCTGAAGTCGGGGATGCCGCTTTCGGTGGATACGCCGGCGCCTCCGAAGAAGACGATGTTATCACTGCCCGCGATCAGTTCGCGCAATCTGTCTGCCAAACGAATCCCTCCTTTTCATACGTATATGTTAACACAAAATGAAAACAAATATAAGCCTCCGCTTGCTGCCGCGGAGGCTTATCGATCTTTGCGCGCTGAGGCGGTCTCTTTACGGGCTCTCTTTTACGGTCTCATAGGGCCAGCTGATGATGCCGCCGAAATCATGGACATTGGTATAGCCCAGCTCGATCAGCTGCATGGCAGCCGTACGGCTGCGGTTGCCGCTGCGGCAGTAGAGCAGGATCTCGGCATCCTTGTCCGGCAGCACATCACCCGCCCGGCTCGTAATCTGGCCTACGGGCAGCAAAACGGCGCCAGGAATATGCCCCGCGGCAAACTCATCATCCTCGCGCACATCCAGTATGATCAGCGCATCCCCGCTGTCGATGCGTGCCTTGGCATCCTGAGCGGACAGCTTTTTGTACTCGGCCTTTGGCATGTCAGTCTCCTTCTGCTCTGCCGGCAGCGTGGGCACCGGGTCAATCGCCGGGCCGCCGGGTACAGCGGGGGCGGCAGGCGCGCAGGCGCTCAGCAGCATCGATACGCTCAGCAGGCCGAGCAGGAGCAGCATTTGCTTCTTTTTCATGGTATACCTCAATCCTTATCGGGCTATAGGGCCGGAATAGCTCATGATGCCGCCGATGTTGGTGACATCGCTGTAGCCCATCCGCTTCAGGCTGTTGGCGGCCAGGGCGCTGCGCGCGCCGCTGGCGCAGTAGACGTAGATTTTCTCGCCTTTATCAAGCACCAGGGCCTGAGCGTTTGCAAGCCGGTCCAGCGGCAGGCTGACGCTGCCGGGAATATGGCCTTCTCTGAACTCCTCCAGGCTGCGCACGTCAAACAGACGGATGGAAGTATCTTTTTTCGCGGCCTCAGCCGCGTCATTGATGGATATCCTGGTCCTCGTGCCGAAAAAATTAAACATGGTCGTTCTTTCTCCTTTAGCATCGGTGTCGAGATATATTATAACCGCTGCAAGTATACCTAAACGGAGTATATGTATCTCTGTTAAAGTGCGGCGGGCAGGACGCGCCGGGTTTCTTATAAAGACAGGAAGGTGGTCCAAAGGGCTTATCCTTCAGATCGCGCGCTGTATGTCTGATGCTTTACAAACTGCTCGCCACCACATATAATATACGAGCTGTGAAGAGGAGGGGTGCAGGCATGGCCCCAAGCGAGCCGGGGATGGTGCAAGCCCGGCGGAGACCGCCTGACGCCGGATCACCTTGGAGCGTGGAATCATCATTCCCGGCTGCCGCCGTTACCGGCCGCCGCCCGCATAACCGGGCAGGCACAAGCGGGCGCTTCGGCGTCAATTTGGGTGGTACCGCGGATCAGTCCGTCCCAATCGGGGACGGGCGTTTTTTATTTGTTGGAGGGCAGTATGTATCAAAAGGTTTCAACGGACATGGATTTTGTGGGACGTGAGAAGGAAGTAACCGCTTTCTGGAAAGAGAAGGGCATCATCGAAAAGAGCTTCCGCCAGCATGAAGGCAAGGAGCGCTTTACCTTCTATGACGGGCCGCCGACGGCCAACGGCAAGCCGCACATCGGCCACATCCTGACCCGCGCGATGAAGGACCTGATCCCGCGCTTTCACACCATGAAGGGCAAGGATGTGCTGCGCGTAGCCGGCTGGGATACACACGGCCTGCCCGTTGAGCTGGAGGTTGAGAAGAGCCTGGGCCTAGAGGGCAAGCAGCAGATCGATGCCTTTGGCATGGAGCCCTTCATCCGGGCCTGTAAAACAAGCGTCTGGAAGTATCTGAACGAATGGCAGGATATGTCCGAAAAGGTGGGCTACTGGCTGGACATGGAGCACCCCTATGTCACCTATCACGACAACTATATCGAGTCCGTCTGGTGGAGCATCAGGCAGATCGCCGACAAGGGCCTGCTGTACCGCGGGCACAAGGTCGTCCCCTACTGCCCCCGCTGCGGCACGGCGCTGGCCAGCCATGAGGTGGCGCAAGGCTATAAGGAGGTCAGCGAGTACTCGGCCTATGTCCGCTTCAAGGTGAAGGGGCAGGAGAATACCTACCTGCTGGCCTGGACGACCACGCCCTGGACGCTGCCCAGCAACGTGGCGCTTTGCGTCAATGAAAAGGAAGACTATGTCTGGTTCAGCCTGCGGGGCGAGACCTTTGTGATGGCGAAGGCGCTGATTGAAAATGTCTTCGGCGCGGATGACGCGGCGCAGATCGAGGTGATCAAAACCGTCAAAGGCGGGGAGCTCAGCGGCATCGAGTATGAACCGCTCTATCCTCCGCGGCAGACGCCCAAAGAAAAGGGCTGGTACGTGGTGACGGATGGCTATGTCACGCTGACCGACGGCACGGGCATCGTGCATACCGCGCCCGCCTTCGGTGAGGATGACGCGCGCGTAGGCCGCCTGCATGGGCTGCCCTTCCTGCAGCCGGTGGACGCCAAGGGTGAGTTTGAAGAGGGTACGCCCTGGGCGGGCAAGTTTGTCAAGGACGCCGATCCTTTGATCATGGAGGATCTGGCTTCCCGCGGGCTGCTGCTTAAAAAGGAGATGTATACCCATAACTACCCGCACTGCTGGCGCTGCGACACGCCGCTGCTTTACTATGCCCGCGCGGGCTGGTTTATCCGCATGACGGCCGTGCGCGATGAGCTGGTGGAAAACAACCGTTCGATCGACTGGCACCCGGAGAACATCAAGGAAGGCCGCATGGGCAACTTCGTTGAAAATGTGATCGACTGGGCCCTTTCCCGCGAGCGCTACTGGGGCACGCCTCTGCCGGTGTGGACCTGTAAGCAGGGCCATATACATGTGGTCGGCAGCGTGGAAGAACTGAAAAACATGAGCGTCGGCCCCTTTGAGTTGCCCGAGCTGCACAGGCCTTATATCGACGCGGTCGTGCTGCGCTGCCCCGAGTGCGGTGAAGACATGCACCGCGAAAAGGAAGTGCTCGACAGCTGGTACGATTCAGGCGCCATGCCCTTCGCCCAGTGGCACTATCCTTTTGAAAACAAGGAAAAGTTTGAAGCCACCTTCCCCGCCCAGTTCATCAGCGAAGCCATCGATCAGACGCGCGGCTGGTTTTACAGCCTGCTTGCCATCGGGACGGCGGTATTTGAGCGTTCGCCTTATGAAAGCTGCCTAGTGCTGGGCCATGTGCAGGATAAGGAAGGCCACAAGATGTCCAAGCACCTGGGCAACGTGGTCGACCCCGAGACGATTCTGAACAAGCAGGGAGCGGACGCCGTGCGCTGGTATTTCTATACCGCGGGCGCTCCCTGGCTGCCCAGCCGCTTTTCGGAGGACGCGGTCAGCGAGGGTCAGCGCAAGTTTATGTCCACGCTGTGGAACAGCTATGCCTTCTATATCCTCTATGCCGATATCGACCGGTTCAACCCCCTCGAACATGACCTAGACAAGGCAGAGCTGAGTCTGATGGACAGATGGATTTTGAGCAGGCTCAACAGCACCGTCAAACTGGTCAACGAGGGGCTTGGCAAGCTGCGCATCCCCGAGAGCGCAGCCGCCATCCAGGACCTGGTGGACGATCTGAGCAACTGGTATGTCCGCCGCGGCCGCAGCCGCTTCTGGGGCAAGGGCATGGCAGGCGACAAGGAAGCGGCCTTCGTGACCCTGGCCGAGGTGCTGAGCACCCTCTGCCGCTTGATCGCGCCCTTCACGCCCTTTATGGCGGAGAGCATGTACCAGAACCTCGTGCGCTCGGTGGATGAAAACGCCCCCGAATCGGTGCACCTGTGCGCCTTCCCCGAGGCGGATGAAAGCCGCATCGACCTCGAGATGGAGCGGCAGATGAAGGCCCTCCTGGGCGTCGTCACCCTCGGCCGCGCCTGCCGCAACCTGGCCAACATGAAGGTGCGCCAGCCCGCGCAGGCCCTCTATGTGAAGGGCGCGAGCTTTGACGCCCCCTACGGAGAGCTGGCCAAGGATGAATTGAACGTGAAGGAGATCGTCTTTACCGAGGACAGCTCCGCTTTTACGGGCTACCTCCTGAAGCCGCAGCTGCGCACCCTGGGCCCGCGCTACGGCAGGCTGCTGGGTAAGATCTCGGCGGCCCTCAAGGAGCTGGACGGTGTAGCCGCGGTCCGCGGCTTTGAAGAAGGCAGGCCGCTCCGATTTGAGGTGGATGGCAGCGAGGTGGTGCTGGATCAGGACGATGTACTGGTCGAAGCCGTCCAGCGCCCCGGTCTGGCGACACTGGAAGAAAAGGGACTGACCGTCGCGCTCAGCACGGTGCTGACGCCTGAACTTGTGCGCGAAGGCTACGCCCGCGAACTCATCAGCAAGCTGCAGACCATGCGCAAGGACGCCGGCTTTGAGGTGACCGACCGCATCGACGTGAGCTACCAGTCCGGTGAAGCCGTGACGGAGGCCGCAGAAGCCTTCGGCGATATGGTGAAGGACGTTGTGCTCGCCCTCAGCCTGACAAAAGGGGAGGAGCTGGAGGGCGGCTATACCCGGGAATGGGATGTCAACGGCGAGCAGGCCGTGCTGAGCATCAAAAAGGCCTGAGGATCATAAAGAAACGGCGGGAAACCGCCGTTTCTGCGTTACATGAACAAAGCAGGCTTTCAAAGACAGGCTCGCCGAATCAAAGAAGCCTGCGCCTGCAGTTTCAAGTCCCTGCCCGAGCCTGCGTTTGCTTTAAACTCCGCTCAGGTTTACATCCCCTTTACAAGCATGCTATACTGGCCCATCAAGATGTGTCGAGGAGGCCGGCGGATGGATCATTACAAGCTCGTCATCCAGGGGGAAAGGGCCTTGAATGGTGAAACTTATGTATCCGGCGGTAAAAATACTGCGGTCGCGGTGATTCCCGCGGCTTTGCTTTGCAGCGACATCGTCCATATTGAAAATCTGCCGGACATCGAGGATGTGCGTGTGCTGCACCGCATCCTGAACGAACTCGGCGCAAAAGTGGATTTTGATACAGAGAACAACCGCATGACCATCGATCCGCGGCCGGCCGCGTCCTGCTCGGTCCCGTTTCAGTACTCCCAGCAGATGCGGGCCAGCTATTATCTGATGGGCGCTCTGCTTAGCCGCTGCGGCGAGGCGGAGGTGGGCTATCCCGGCGGCTGCGATATCGGCTCCAGGCCCATTGACCAGCACATCAAGGGCTTCAGCATGCTGGGCGCCGAGATCGACGAATACGGCGGCATGATGAACCTGAAGGGGGATCTGCGCGGCACCATCATCAACTTTGACGTGGTGACCGTCGGCGGCACCATCAACGTGATGCTGGCGGCCGCGAAGGCCAAAGGGAATACTGTCTTGCTCAACGCCGCGCGCGAGCCGCATGTGGTTGACCTGGCCAACTTTTTAAACAGCATGGGGGCCAATATCAAGGGCGCGGGCACCGACACCATCCGCATACGCGGTGTGGAGAAGCTGCGCGGCGGCAGCTATGCCGTGATCCCCGATCAGATCGAGGCGGGCACATTGATGATCGCGGCGGCAGCCACCCGGGGCGATGTCGTTATCCGGGGCGTGATTCCCACGCATATGGACGCCTTGACGGCGAAGCTGCTTGAGATGGGCGTATCCGTCACCAGCATGGACGATGTGATCTGGGTAAAGGTAAAGCGGGGGCACCGCGCCATCCGCCTGAGCACGCAGGAATACCCCGGCTTTCCCACCGACCTGCAGCAGCCGATGAGCGCCCTGCTGTGCCGCGCGAGCGGGCACAGCGAAGTGCATGAGAACATCTACGACAACCGCTTCAAGCACCTGGACGAGATGCGCCGCATGGGCGCCAAGGTGACGATCACGGGCCGGACGGCCTATGTGGAGGGGGTGCCGCAGCTGCGCGGCGCGCCCGTGACGGCAATGGATCTTCGCGGGGGAGCCGCGCTGGTGGTCGCGGGGCTGATGGCGGACGGGGTGACCGAAATCTACAACCCGGCCTTTATCGCCAGAGGCTATGAGCACCTGGAGCAGAAGCTGTGCGCTCTGGGGGCGGACGTGCGTCGCGAGGACGCGGAGTAATTGGCATGGACATGACATTGGTGAACGCTTACCGTGAGCTGGAGCTCAAAGAAGGCGCGAGCCCGCAGGATATCAAAAGCGCCTATCACCGCCTGGTGAAAGGCTGCCACCCGGACCTGTTCCGGGACCCGGATGAGCAGGAGGCGGCGCAAAAGCGCATGGTGCGGCTGAACCTGGCCTACGAGCAGGCCATGGCCCAGTCCTTTAAGCCCGCCCCCGGCTATCACAAGGCGCCGTTGAAGCAGGCCAAGGCGACGGCCAGGCGCCTGCTGGATCAGGGGCAGCTGGAGTCCGCTCTGCTGCAGCTGGGCCGCGCGGACATGAAGGACGCGGAATGGTACGCCCTGCAGGGCGAGATCCTGATGGCTTTCAAGGAATATGATACGGCCCACTCAAGCCTTCGGGAAGCCGTGCGGCTGGACCCGGAGAACATGGAGTTCCGGCGCCTGGCCCTGGACGCGGCGGTACAGGTAAAAAAACACAAGCATTTTCCGATGAAGCTGAAAGACTCGATCCATGGGCTGCTCAGAGGCGGCAAAAGGCGCAGATAAGATCCGCCCCAAGCGGGCGGATTTTCTGTTTCAGG
>CAZVUU010000042.1:0-18736 GCA_964630465.1 uncultured Christensenella sp. | reverse complement strand
CCATTATGATCGCGACATGACGAGGCATATTTTTCTTATTCTGCGGCATTTGATGGCTCCTTGGGCCCTTCAGCGCTGAAAAAGGCGACAACGACGCTGCATTTTCCGGCGTCTTGCCGTACAGCGACCACACGGGCATATCTGCTATCCGGCGACTTTTCCCTTGGTGAACGTGTTTCAACAACTACCGGCTGAAAGCCCTGTGCCGCACATAAGGACAGGGCCCGGTCCAGGGGTAAACCAAGCAGTTGACTCAGATTCAAACGGAGAGAATCTCTTTCTCTTTCTCGGCAGCCATCATATCAACGTCTTTAACAGCAGCATCCGTCACCTTTTGCATCTCATCTTCGGCCTTGCGCTGATCGTCTTCGGTGATAGCCGATTCTTTTTTTAGTTTCTTAATCTGTTCCATCGCGTCACGGCGGATTGAACGGAGCGCCACTTTTGAGTCTTCAGCGGCTCGGCTGACTTTTTTACTCAATTCTTTGCGTCGTTCTGCGTTCAGCTCAGGCACGATCAAGCGGATGATCTTGCCATCGTTAGCGGGATTCATACCAAGGTCACTGATTTGAATAGCTTTTTCGATCAAAGGGATTGCTTTGGCATCCCAGGGAGAAATGATCAGGACCCGCGGTTCGGGCGCGGTAATGTTCGCCATTTGATTGAGCGGAGTCACGCTTCCGTAGTAATCGACTGTTATCCGATCAAGCAATTGCGGGTTGGCCCGTCCTGCGCGAAGGGTCTGCATGTCACGCTTAAATACATCCTTCGTCTTTTCCATTTTTTCTCTCGCGGTTTCAATTACTGGGCTGTACATCGTTCGTTACCTCCTATTAGTAGAGTTATTGTATCGTGTTTATGGTTGTTTATCAACCTCCGGGACAGGCAAGTCAAAACGCAAAAACTCTTCGATTGCATTTCTGTTCTTTTTTAAGTTTGGCACAAGGTAATAAGTTTTATTAATCATTTTTGAAGAATAGGCGCCTTGCACAGGGATTCTGAGTGTTTTAATCTCCAGATCATCAAGCCTGACGACATCATTCAGCAAACTGATTGCATTGCTGAAAGTGACATCCGTTCCCACATCCCCAATAAAACTCGAAACAGCTTCCATCACCTGATCGACCGAAGCCTTTTTCATCTGATGATAGATCGCCTCAATTACGCGCTGTTGACGGCCTACCCGCTCAAAGTCACTGTCAGTCTTTCGGATCCGCGCATAGCTCATCGCCTGTAGTCCGGTCAAAACACTCTTGCCCGAGGACATCAATATTCCTTCCTTCTCCGGATACCCCCTAAGGTAATTATAATATTCCAAAATACCGTTGAGAGGTTTTAATTCATACTCCTCCACGTTCAATTCGACTCCTCCGATGGCGTCAACCAAGTCGACCATTAATGTATAGTTGACAGCCAGGTATCCGTCAACCGCAACGCCGAAGTTATCCTCCAATGTTTTTTTCAGCCTCTTCTCTCCGCCAAAGGCGTATGCGGCGTTCAGCCTGTTGTACCCGCTGCCTGGTATGTTGACATACAGATCACGCATAAAGCTGATCAGCTTCAGACTGTTCCGGCGGGTATTGAGCACTGCCAGAATCATCGTATCGCTTCTCCCTTTCAGGCTGTCCGATGGCTGATCAATGCCCAGTATCAGCAAGCTGTATTCTCCTTCAAATCCTGTGGCCGGCATTTGAAAGCCTTCAGGCAATACGACATAAGCCCGACCATCTTCATCCCGCTCTGACAGCAAGTCAAGTAACATCTGTGTTTCTTCCGGCGTCAGCCGGTCATTCTCTGCCCTGACGAAAGAGACGGCCAGCAGCACAACAAACAGCATAAGAACGATTCGCTTCATAAGATTTCACACTTTCCAAAGATGATAAAAGCGCAGCTTTTACGTGCTGCGCTTTTAAATCATTTCAGGCTCAGGCGCTGATCGTAATGCACTTTTTAGGACAGACCTCGACACAAGCTCCGCACAGGGTACATTTGTCCGGATCGATTTCCGCTAAAAAGTTATTCACATGAATGGCGTCATACTCGCAGGCCTTTTCACAGCGCTTGCAGGCAATACAAGCAAAGGTACAAGCAGAGTTGGCAACTCTGGGCGGCTGCGTGTTGCGGCAGCGCACAGTCACGGTGGCAGCCTGAGGCAGCAGTTTAATCAGATTATTGGGGCACTGGCTTACGCACATGCCGCAGGCAGTGCATTTTTCAGGATCGATCACACACAGGCCATTGACAAAGCTGATCGCATCAAACTGACAGACCCTCTCACAGTCGCCCAAACCATAGCAGGCGCTTGAACAAACTTTAGGGCCTCCTGCCAATCCCGCAGCGTGACGGCAGCTTTTCAAACCTTCATAAGTATAGCGATCAGCAGAGACACCGCAACCGCCCAAACAACGGATCCGGGCAATCATGGGCTTCAGATCGCCGCTTGATACCCCCATGATTTCAGCAAGCGCTTCCGCGCATTTTACGCCGCCTGGAGTACAGCCTGTCACAGGCGCCTCACCCTTTACGACCGCTACGGCGAAAGCATCACATCCGGGATACCCGCAGGCACCGCAATTCGCTCCCGCAACCTTTTCCCGCACCAGCGCCACTCGCTCGTCCACCTCAACGGCAAACGCTTTACCTGCAATACCCAGCATAAGCCCCAGAAAGACTCCCATGCCGCCAAGCGCGGCAACTGCGTATAATATACTTGTAGTATTCACCTGTGCCTCCTTATTTGACCAGGCCGCCAAAGCCCATGAAGGCAACCGCCATAAAGCCGGCTATGACCAGGCTGATGGGAAAGCCCTTGAATGACTTTGGAATATCAGAGTTTTCAAGCCGCTCGCGCACACCTGCCATTAACACGATCGCCAGTAAAAAACCTACGCCACCAAACGTGCCGCTGAGCACAGATTCCAGAAGGTTGTAGTTGCTCCTCATGTTAAGCAGCGCGACACCCAGCACCGCGCAGTTGGTGGTGATCAGCGGAAGGTAGATGCCGAGGGACTCATACAGCGCCGGCAAAGACTTTTTCATAAACATTTCAATAAATTGTACCAGCGCCGCGATTAAAAGAATAAAAGCAATGGTTTCAAGGTAGGTTAAGCTTAAAGGAATCAGGATATAATGATACACCAGATAGCTGAACAGGGACGCGATGCTCATCACAAAGATGACGGCGACCCCCATACCGGTGGCGGTTTCCAGCTTTGTGGAAACGCCCAGATAAGGGCAGTTGCCAAGGAAGCGGGAAAAGATAAAGTTATTGCTGAAAGCAGCATTAACAAAGAACAGGAAAACCCCAATATCGGCTAACCTCATGCCGCTTTTACCTCCTTATTCGCTTTGGATGACTTGCGTTTATCACCGATGGCGTTAAGTATGCCGAGCAGCAGCCCAAAGGCCAAAAACCCTCCGGGAGCCAATATAAACAGCAGCACAGGCTCAAAGCTTGCGCCTAAAACCTGCAGCCCCATGATGCCCCCGGTCCCAAGAAGTTCGCGTACCGCAGCGATCATGACCAAAGCCAGGGTGAAACCAAATCCCATGCCAATGCCATCCACTATGGATGGAACCACATTGCTCTTGCCGGCAAAGGCTTCCGCACGCGCTAAGATAATGCAGTTTACCACTATCAGAGGAAGAAATATGCCAAGCGACTCATATAAGGCGGGTACAAAAGCCTGCATCAGCAGCTGAATAATCGTAACAAAGGCAGAGATTACAACCATATAGGCCGGAATTCGCACTTTGTCAGGAATAAAGTTCCGAAGAGACGATATCACAAAATTTGAGCCAAGCAGCACCAATGTAGCCGCCATCCCCATACCCAGGCCGTTGGTTACGCTGGTTGTAACGGCAATGACGGGACAAGCGCCCAAGACCATACGAAATACGGGGTTTTCATTAAATATCCCATTAACAAAAACTCCCTTCAGATTATTCTTAGCCATGCTTTTTCACCATCCCATATACACGTCGGTTCGTATAACGATCAATCAGAGGAGTCACGCAGTTCATAAAGAGGATTGCATATGTGACACCTTCCGGGTACCCGCCCCAGGCGCGGATGATGACAACCATTGCGCCGCAGCCGACAGCGAAAATAGATTGCCCCAGTTTTTGCATCGGGTTTGTCGCATAATCTGTCGCCATAAAGACAGCACCAAACAGCACGCCGCCCGATAGCACGGCAACAAGCGGGTCAGCCCCGATCAGCCAGCTGAACAGCGCGACCGTCCCCACAAAAAACACAGGAATGTGCCAGGAGATTACCTTGACAGCAAGCAGGTAAATACAGCCGATGATAATGGCTATCTTACAAACTTCACCGATTGTGCCGGGAATGTTGCCCAGAAAGAGATCACTCAGCGCGATGTCGGGGGTCAGGCCCAGCTTTTGCGGTACCAACGGGGTGGCACCCGAAGCAAGGTCAACGCCAAAGGCCGCCTGTGAAGTCCCCAGCAAGCGCTCAGGCAGCAGAAAGCTGGTCATTCGGGCAGGCCAGGACGCCAGAAGAAAGGCCCGCCCAAACATCGCGGGATTCATAAAGTTATGACCAATGCCGCCAAACAGCTGCTTGACCAGGATGATGGCAACGGCACTGCCGAGCACTGCCATCCACAGAGGCGCACCGGAGGGCAGGTTCAATCCCATGATCAAACCGGTGACTACGGCTGACAGATCGCCCAGGCTATTCTTTTTCTTCATCAGCTTCTGCCAGATGTATTCGCTGACAACTGCGCTGATAACAGCCGCGCACAACACCCAGGCCGCTTTCAAACCAAACAGATACACCCCGGCAACCGTCGCGGGGGCCAAGGCGATCAGCACATCCAGCATCATGGTTTGCGTGCTCTCCTTGGTCAAAACATGGGGGCCCGTAGAAATACGCAAACTCACTTGTTTGCCCTCCTTGCAGCTATGATATCCTTGGCATCTTTAAACGTTGGGGTCAGATACTGACGCGCCGGGCAAACATATGAGCAGGCGCCGCATAAAATGCAATCATTCACATGCAGCTTATTCTCGAGCTCATCAAACTTATCCAGCTCAAACGCCTGTTTCATAGCCATGGGATTCAGGAAAACCGGGCAGGCATAAATACACCGTCCGCAGCGGATGCAGGGGTTTTCTTCCGGTATCACCGCTTCCTGCTCGTCGAAAACCACGATACCGTTATTAGCCTTGCAAACACTTACCGTATCATTGGGCAAACAGTTGCCGGTCATGCTGCCGCCAAAAAAGATTTTTCCGGGCGTTTTGCTGTAACCGCCGCATTGTTCTACAGCGTCATTGACTGCGGTGCCGATGCGCAGCAGAAGATTGTCAGGCTCATTGACCCGCCCGGTCACCGTGGTGACACGGCTGATCAATGGCTTGCCTTCAACCACGGCATCGGTGATGGCGGCCGCGGTGCCGACATTAAGGACAAGCACCCCAACGTCACAAGGCAACCCCCCCGAAGGAACTTCCCGCTTCAGCAAGGCATTGATCAGCTGTTTTTCACCGCCCTGAGGGTATTTGGTCTTCAAAACGCAGACTTCTATTCCCTCACGGCCCGAGACTGCTTTTTGCATCGCCTCAATTGCCTCAGCTTTGTTATCTTCAATGCCGATCAGCCCGCGGCTGATACCCATGGCGCGCATGGCTGCGCGCAAACCGTCAACGATCCGTTCAGGCTGTTCCAGCATCAGCCGAAAATCGGCCGTCAAATAAGTCTCGCATTCCGCTCCGTTTAAGATAATAGTATCCATGTTTTTATCAGAAGGCGGCGAGAGCTTGACGTGTGTGGGAAAACTGGCGCCGCCCATGCCGCAAATACCTGCGGCCTTCACGGCAGGGATGATCTTCGCGGGATCAACCTTCTCGACATCCCCAAGCGGCTGCAACTCAGCCCATTCATCCAGCCCATCGCTTTCAATATCGATGCACATGCTGGGAGATCTTCTCAGCATCGGCTTCTCAAGGACTGCCTTTACGGTGCCGGAAACACTTGCATGGATTGGCACCCCCAGTCCTCCGACCGCTTCCGCAATCATCTGTCCCATCAGAACACGGTCGCCTGCTTTAACCACCGGTTTGCTGGGCGCACCAATATGCATATCCATGGGAATGGATACTGTTTTTGCTACATAGGTTCGGATGGGCTTGTTGCGTGTCGCGCCCTTTCCTTCTTGAATGTCATGCAGCGGATGAATGCCGCTGCGGAAAGTAAATTTCCTCAAGTTTTTATCCCGCCTTTCTGCTTCTATCCTATGCACTTCAGTTAATCAGGCCGCTGATAGCCTGGTTGATCGCTTCAATGACAGCCTCGTTGCTGACGGTGGCGTTAGCGATGGTATCCACATCCCCCGCTTTAAGCGGGACCTGCTTGCCGATAAACTGATTGACAAAGTCTGCATCAAGCACCTTGGAGCCGATACCAACCGTCTCTTTAAAGTTTTCATCCCCGATGATCAAGGAAACAATTGTATTGTCATTGCTGAGCGACACAGTCACGGCAACAGGTCCGCCATATCCCTTCGAAGAGAAAGAAACTGTTTTCTCACCTGTTTGAGGATCAAATTCTATATCATCACGAGACACAAGCCCCAGATCTGCCGCGGCTTTACTGATTGCCTCGATAACGGCTGAGCTTGTGATGGTCGCGCCTGACAGGGTATCCACGTCACCGGGCTCCAGAGGAAGTGCTTTGCCGATGAACTGGGAAATAAACTCTTCTTCCTGCGCTCTGGTCCCGATTCCGACTGTTTCGACAAATGTCTCATCACCGACAACGAGCGAAGCAACTGTATGATCCTCATTCAATGTGAGTGTCACAACCACAGGGCCGTTTCTCCCTTCGGCAGAAGCCTGTAGCACAATCAGACCATCTTGCCCTTCTTCCGGCTCCGTCGCCGCTTCTTCCGCAGCCAGGCCCAGTTCCTCGGCGGCAAGGTTGATGGCCTTGACGATCGCCTTGCTCGTCACCGTCGCCCCGGACAACACGTCCACATCGCCCTCGGCCAGAGGAAGCTTCTTACCGACAAAGGTATCGGTATATTCCTCGTCCTGAGTGCGGGTACCGATGCCCTGCGTCTCCGCAAAGTCATCATCGCCCACCACCAGTGAAGCAATGCTGTCGTCTTCGTTCAGCCAGATGGTAACGGCAACAGGTCCAACAAAACCCTGCGAGGAAGCAGTTGCCGTCCGCGCGCCCTCAGGGATGACAGGCTCTGAGACTGGCTCATCAATTGGCGGCGTTTCCTGGGGCTGATCGGCTGTCTCATCCACAAGTTTTTCTTCATATGCGCGGTTGATTGCGGCTACAACAGCATTCGTCGTAACAGTTGCGCCACTGAGCGTGTCGATGTCATCGCTTGAAAGAGGCAAAGCTTTCCCAATGAACTGCTTTGTAAAGCCCGGCTCCTTTGCCTGCAGCCCAAAGCCGTCTGTTTCCGCGAACTGATCATCGCCGATTTCAAGCGCGGTTATGCTGCCCTCATCTGTAACGGTTACAAAAACCGCGACCGGGCCGGCAAAGCCTTTTTCACTGGCCGTATAGCGAGTTCCTTCAGGCGCGGGAGGCGCAACGACCACTTTGTCCTCAATTGCTTTATTTAATGCCTCTATCACGGCAACGGTCGTAACCGTAGCGCCGGAGATCGCGTCTATCTCATCCGAGGTGATTGGCAAGGTTTTGCCGATAAATTGCTTGGTAAAGTCAGGGTTCTTCGCGTTTAAACCAAACCCTTCCGTCTCGGCGAATTTATCATCTCCAATGTCCAGGCCGGTGATGATGTTGTCATCTTTTACCGTCACAAATACGGCAACCGGGCCTGCAAAGCCCTGTGCCGAAGCAGTATAAGTCGTGCCTTCCGCAGGCATGCCATCGTCAGGATTAAGATAAGAGTCTATTTTACTCGCGATGCTGTTGACGGCGCTGGTCACGGCATTGGACGTGATGGTCGCCGCAGTAATCGCGTCAATCGTATTTTCACCGCTGTCAGCGGATGACTTGACGGCCCGTACCGGTGTCTTTTTACCCGAAAACTGGGCCATAAACAGAGGGTCTTTTGCCTTGGCCCCGAGGCCGGCGGTTTCCGCAAAATCACTTCCGCCGACGGATATCCCCGTAACTCTCCCCTCAGCATCAACGCCTGCTATCACCTGTACGGGACCGGCGTATCCGGTGGATGAGGCCATACCGACGTATCCAATAACATCATCACCGGATTTACCGGCATATAGTTCAGTCAGGGGGGCAAGATTCTCTATTTCAATTGCTTCAAAGGAGTCGACCGACGGAAGCACGTCTCTTCGCGCTTGTTCCTGTGCCTCTTTTTCCTGAGTCTGGATCCTGTCCTTTGTCACTTCATTGGTCATGGCCAACATCAGCCCTGCGATCACTGTGATCAGCCCCAAGGCCAGCCAGGCCGCGATCCTCTTCTTCATGCGAAATCTTCCTCCACCTTTTCTATATCTATTCTCACAGAGAAAAACCTTTTCTTCAGTTCCTCGGAAACGGGGCGGCCCAGCATGCGCTGCGCTAAATCCGTATCGCCGCGCGCCAGAGCATCTCTTACCGCTGTGCTGGAGACAGCTCTCCCATCAGGGAGCCTGACCGCCTCTACCTTGCTCAGCCCCACACCATATTCATTGCACAGATCTGTCAGCGCAATGGTGTCCGTACCGCCCCTGTGACCAAAACGATGATCAAAACCTACGATCAAATAACGCGCGTTCAGACGATGCAGAAGGATCCCGGTAAAAAAATCCTCCCCGCTCATGTGCATCAGCTGCTCATTAAATCGGCTGACCGCCACTACATCGACTCCGGCTGCTTCCAGCAAAGCTGCTTTTTCAGGCAAGGGGCTTAATTCCTTTACAGCATCAGAGTGTTTAATCATGTTCAGCGGGGGTATATCGTAGGTGTGGACATAGAGCGGCAAACTTAACTCAGCGGCTTTTTTTCTACCCTGATCGATGATGGCCTGATGCCCTATGTGAACTCCGTCGAAAAAACCCAGACAGACCACACCAGGCCCCAGTACTAACCGACCAGTATCCAAATAGCCAACCACTCAATCCCTTCCTATCTGCCCAAGGCACAGTGCCAGACAATGTTATCACGTACCGGCCCACCAGTCAAGGAAAATGCAGGTCAATAAATTTAGTTCTGTTCATGATATTCTATCATGTTCTTTTTTTATCTTTCTACTGACGAAGAGCTGCAAGATGCACTTTTCAAATGTCTTTTTATTCTAAGGGTTTGGTGATATACTCTCAGCAATATCAATGATCCGGAGTAATGGGAATGAAAGATGCCGCAGCAAAGTACTCAGTTTCAATCAAGCACAAGCATCGCTATGCCTTGCTGATGATCCTGCTGTTTGTTCTTCTTCATATTTTCCTGGCTGCCTCCCCTTTCATCTCAAGCTCTTACAACAGCTATACTTTGCAAGCGCTCGCCTGGCGGGACGGAAAGATGTATCTGCCGGATGACGTACCGCATCTGGAGCTTGCTGTCTTCGACGGGCATTACTATGTCAGCTTCCCTCCCGTACCAAGCATACCGCTTTTCCTGCTGAGCTTCTTTTTCGGAGAAAACATTCCGGACGGAATTTTAGTCAAGCTGTATATATTGATCGCTTTCTATGCGTTAACGCATATGCTGATGTTGACCGGGTGGCATGAAAACCAGGCTTCTTCCTGCTCTTTTTTGCTATGCACAGCCTCCTCAATGCTGCCCATGCTTCTGTGTGGTATCAGGCGCAGGTGATGGCTTTTATGTTCACGACGCTTGCCATTCAAAGCATGCTTAAAGAGCGCAGGACCCTATCTTTGACATTTTTTGCCCTGTCTGTCGGATGCAGGCCTTTTAATGCCCTGTATGGTTTTTTATTACTTTATATATACCTTTCCGGGCAGAAACCTTTGAGCACCGTCGGCTTGAAGCACCGTCTGAAACCCATTCTTCCCGGTATTCTGGCGGGGCTTTGCATTGCCTGTGCTTACGGATGGTATAATATGGCCCGATTTGGTGCCCCTTTCGAATTCGGACACAACTACCTGCCGGAGTTCTCCTTTCAAGGCGGTCAGCAATTTTCTATCCGCCATATCCCTGCCAATATAGCAAACTTTGTTTTCGGCTTGCCGTTTGAACAGTCTTATGAAGGGCCATTGTCACTCAAACAGTTCGGTTTTTCTCTTTTCCTTGCCAACCCCGTTTTGCTGCTGCTGGCTTTCTGTTTCGTTGCTGATATTATTTTATCCCGTTTAAACGCATTGAAGGCGACTGTTGCGCTTTTGTTCGTCCTGCATCTCTTGCTCTTATTGACTCATCGTACCTTCGGAGGATTTCAGTTCGGTTCGCGTTATGCCGTCGACCTCATTCCTTACGCCGCTGTTTATCTCACACAACAAAACATGACACAAAGCCGCAGAAGAGCCTGCATGGCTATCATGTCAGCAGGGCTTGTCTTCAGCATATACGGCAGCCTGATGATCAGACTGCCGTGATTGGTCTAGAAGCTTGCTTCATCTTCAAACAAATCCCGATACTGTTCCCGGCTAATCAGTGTTTTGCGGGGTTTTGTCCCTTCGTTGCCGCTGATGATATTGCGTCTGGACATTTCATCAATCAGCCTTCCTGCGCGCCCGTAACCTATACGAAGCACCCTTTGCAGCATGGATATGGACATCTGCCCGGCTTCAACCGCCATTTCGATGGCTTTGGGAAGCAGCTCGTCAAAGCTATCCTCTCCATCGGGTCCGCCGGAAGATTGTGTTCCTCCGCCCGCATCCTTCTTTTCTTCTTTTTCAATATGTTCCATGATGTCCGCATTATATTCCGCGCGATTGCGGCTCTTCACATTGTCTGCCACCCGCGCGACATCCGCATCGCTGATAAAACACCCTTGTACGCGCTTTGGCGCTTTCAATGTGCGGGGGAAATAAAGCATGTCGCCATAACCCAGCAGCTTTTCCGCGCCTTGTGAATCCAAAATAGTCCGGCTGTCGATCTGGGAAGATACCTGAAAAGCAATACGGCTTGGGATATTCGCCTTGATAACGCCCGTGATCACGTCTACGGAAGGTCGCTGCGTGGCTAATATCAAGCAGATGCCGGCGGCGCGCGCCTTGGCTGTGATTCTCTTGATATGCTCATCGATCGCTTTGCCGGCTGTCAACATCAGATCCGCCATCTCATCGACAATGACAACGATACGCGGCATTGGCTCTTCATCTGCCGGCAGTTTGGCATTATAGGCATCGATATTCCGCACGCGGTACTTTTCGAGCGCCTTATAGCGTTCGTCCATTTCCTGGCAGACCCATTCAAGCGCCATAACAGCCTTTTTAGGGTCAACGACTACCGGCAGCAGCAAATGAGGACCTTCGTTATAAGGCTGAAGCTCGACAAACTTGGGATCAATCAAAATCAGTCGAACTTCCCTGGGCGTAGAGCGGTAAAGAAGGCTTGTAATGATGCTGTTGATGCAAACGGATTTACCGCTTCCTGTGGCGCCCGCGATCAGAAGATGCGGCATATCCATCAATTCACAGATGACAGGAGACCCGTATATATCCTTACCCAAAGCTACGGCGGTCGGCGATTTCATTTCCCTCATCTTTGGTGAAGACAAAATTTCACTGAGGTAAACCGTAGATGCTTTGTCGTTGGATACTTCAATACCGATCAGGGGTGTTCCGGGGATAGGAATCTCAGCCCGCGCCGGACTTTTGGCCAGCAGTTCCACAGAAATATTGTCCATCACATTGCGCAGCTTATTGATGTTGACTCCCTCAGCCAGCCGGATACCAAAGCTGGTCACAGCCGGGCCGTGAACCACCTGGTTAACAGTTGCCGATATATTAAAGCTGGCTAAAGTTGATATCAGCTTTTCTGCCTTTGCCTGGTCTTCCTGTGTTGTATCCACGTTGGCATCAGGCGGCGGGGCAGATATCAATGAGAGACCCGGTCTTTGATAGCTGTCGATCTGCATGCTTGTTTGTTTGGCAACTGGCTTGACCGGTGTCCTTCTATCCTGCCCCGCATCTGAGCGGGAGGAGGCTGAAGGCTTTACCGCAACTCGTTTTCCTGTCAGCGCGACTGCAGGCGCGATTCCTACCTCCCTGATCTGTTCAACAGAGGCAGAAGGCTTTTTCTCTTCCGTTCCCCCATCCTGCACAGATGGGAAAACAGATTCAATAAACGGCTCATCATGAGTTTCTTTGAAGGTGTCAAGCGCAGCAGCAGGCTGTCCCTTATAGGGTTCATCCGACTGTACCGGTGCTTGCCGGACCAAACCGGAGGCAGGCATAGCAGGCACATGGAATGGCTGTGAGGTGCTCACCCGCTTGTCCGGATCGTGCCTCGAGCTGCTTTCCCGCGCAGCAGTCCCGGAGCTTTCCTTCACTTCTGTAAACCCTGAAGAAGAATCATCAGAAGCAAGAGCGCGCGTGGACGCCTGAGCGCCGGAAGGCTGTTGGGCAATTGATTCAGGCCTTTTACGGGCAAAAGGTCTGAACGCAGGCTTCTCCTCCGGCGCCTCATAAAAGTCCTTCTTTACGGCTGTAAAGCCTTCTTCCTCAGGTTGCCGGTCATACATCACCGGCTGCTCAGCAATCGGGGCGTAGCTGCCGGCAGGAGAAACACTGTTTTGATTATAATGTGACTGAAACGGACCCGCCTGAGGTTCCACAAAATAGGGCTCTGTCCGTGGTTCATAGTTTCCCTGAGCCTGAGGGTCCTGCTGCACTGCTTGTTCCGGCGTTGATACAGGCTCGGTGACAGGTTGATGAGTATCCGGGCGCTCGCTTTGCCCGCGCTGCATAAAAGATTCAAAGCGCTGATAAATCAAAACGGGATTGATTCTGAACAAAGCGAAAACCAATATGATCATGGAAATGATCAGGAATATGACACCCCCGACCTGCCCGAGTATTTTCGAGACAGGAAAAGCGACCAGCATACCCATGGCGCCCCCTCCCGGAAGGGGGTTGAGTTGGTTGTTGTATCGCCGATATGAGCGGGTCAGGTATCCTCCGTAGCTGTCGGGTGGGTTTACGCGCGAAATATAGTCTATTAATGTGCCAAAGCCCGTTACGCTCGTCAGCATGGTCAGCAGAGCCAATAGTGACATATATAGAATGAATGTTATGACAAACGAACGAAAAGACACATAGTGTCTTGCACTGATGCAAAGAAGCCATCCCATCCAGAAAAAGAAAAAAGGAGTGGCGTGGTACAAAACACCGCCCAGACCAAGCGCCATGTCTTTAAACATGACTACGGTATGAGCTGTTGTCTGTAAAGTAATACCTATTAAAAGACCAAAACCAAGAGCCAGGGACAGTATACCCGCCGTCAGCGTGACAGCGCCGCCCCTATCTGTCGATCTGATATTCCCGGATGATCTGGATGATGTCAATGCTTGTGCGTCCTATCTGGTTTCATCAATTTGGCTTAGCCAAACAGTTCTTAATATCATATCTGAGTCAAAGTTAAAGCGAAACACATGTTCACTCACAGTGTAGCTATCCAGACTTCCCGTCTCAAGCCCGTAGGACTCTGCCGCCGCTTCGTCAAGCGTCAAGCTGGATTCCGGCTGACCCATGACATCCACAACCTGTGATTTACCGGTCTCTCCGGTTATGATTCCCCACAGCTCCATCCGATGACTCACAATGCCGGTGATCACACCATCCCGCGCGATCACCAAAGAACCGCGGAAACGGGCATCCTCCGGCTGATATGTTTCCCCTGACAGTAAAACTTCAGCATCTGTCAGCAGGGGATATTCTTCCAGCAGCGCTTCCAGCGTATGCCCCAGCCGGACCGGCAAGCCGGGCAATGCCCCCCCTGAAACAGAAGATTCAATCATCGCTTTGGGGTCTTCTGAGGCATTGCTCAACCTCAGTGAGGGAAGCAGATCATTTTCTCCCGATTTTAAAAGAGTCTTCAATTCATACCAACGAAAGTGCACGGAGCCGCTCTGTCCGGACAAGGTAGTGTAGTCATCCTGAGGATAATAAAAGCCGATGCCGCTTTCATCGATCAGAAATTGCTCAACAGGCACCGGGTATAGACCATCGGGATAAAGATAATCACTGATGATGGGTTCAATTTCTTCTTCTGTTAGCTTGTCAAGCGCATGCTGTGCCGCGTCAACATCCAAAAAGATCCGGTCAGTTTGTATGGCCGTTCCGTCCAATAAGTCATACATTAAGGGTATTGCTTTGTAACCCGGCCTGCCCGGCCCAATACGGCCTGAAGCAGTGATCAAAACAGCCAGCACCCCCGGACCATCCTGTCCATCGATGATCTGAGCACGAGACTTCACCTGAAGCCCGGTGCCCAGCGGATCAAGATCAGCAAGAAGGCGCAGATAGTCAGAAAAGCCGCCGTCCGCATAGACAGCCGCATTGATTACAGCCTCCGTCTCAGAATCCGTATGGCCGGAAAGAACGGGCAAGGAGACGAATGAATCACCCGCCTCGTGGACGACATAGTCAACCAGCAGCCCCTGCTCTTGCGCGGACGCGCCCGGACACAATAAAAGCGCAAACACTGCCATCAAAGCTATCGGTATGCGTGAATAGATTATATTCCTCACGGTATTCGCCCCCTTCCGCTATCTATTGTATCTCATCAAGTATTTGTGCGCAAGGAGGGCAGGCCTGCGCGCTATTCCAGAAGCTTAGCCGCACCTTTACCGACAACGGCAATGCTCGGGCTATGATCAAAAATCTCAGTAGCCAGATCGATCACCATCTTTTCAGTCACACGTTCGATCCCTCGTAAGGTCTGTGCTGAGCTGCTGATCGGTATGCCAAGCAGATGGCGTGTACCCAGGTGGCTCATGCGGGCATAGGCACTCTCCTGAGACAGCACAAAGGAAGTACGCAGTTGGGCCTTGGCCTGTGACAGCTCTTTGCTGGTGATCCCGTCACGGATCAGCTTGTCTGCCTCCTCACGAATTTGTCCGATCACCTGAGGGCTGTTCTTCGGCGTGGCTGCCGAATATATAGTCAAATCACCGCAGCTCGGATAGGATGAAGGAGACGAGAAGATGCTGTATACGAGTGCCTGTTCTTCCCGCACCTTCTGAAACAGACGAGAAGACATCCCGCCGCCAAAGATCGCATTGAATACCATCATCACATAACGGCGCTTGTCGCCCTGAGGAAGGCCTTTATATCCGAGGCAAATGTGCGTTTGTTCAGACTCTCTGTCCTTATAGAGCTTTCTGGCCGTGGCATTTGAAATTGTGTGCGGATAGTGCGCTTCATCACCGGCCGCCCACCCGGTAAATCCCTCTTCAAGCATATCGATCAGCTCTTCACGCCTGAATCGTCCTGCCACCGAAACCACCGTGTTGCCGGTATGATAATGAGTTTGACGGTAGTCAATTACCTGCTGTCTGGTATAGCTTTGTACACCCTCACGCGTTCCGATGATGGGCATGGCCAGGGATTGGCCGTGATATAGTGCCTCCTGCATCAGATCAAAGACATTCTCTTCAGGATAATCATCCACCATGGCGATTTCCTCGGTAATAACGCTTTTTTCCTTCTCCAGGTCTTCTTCTGATATCAAGGGATTGCACACAATATCCGCAAGGATATCCACTGCCTTATACAGATCGCTGTCGCATACCTTCGCATAATAAGCAGTATAGAGTTTACTGGTGGCGGCATTCATGTGCCCGCCAATGGCATCCATTTCATCCGCGAGATCCCTTGCGCTCCGGCGCCCCGTCCCCTTAAAAGCCATGTGTTCCATCAGGTGAGAGATGCCGTTTTCTTTTGACTTTTCTAGCATCGACCCCGCTTTGACCCATACACCGATAGAGGTCGACCGAAGGTGGGGCATGCGCTCCATGATGAGTCTGATCCCGTTTGATAAAATATGTGTTTCTATCATACTTTCTCCTGATTCAAAGGGGAACCTGCATGTATTACACAGGTTCCCCGTCAACTATCCTTTGTTGATCTCAGCTGCGGCCGTCACGGCGGGGCGGCCTTCCGCCCCCTGCGCGGTGATGGCTGTCACCCTGAGAACGGGGCGCAAACGACCTGCGCTCATACTCGATATCGTTTCTGATCAGATTGACACGGCCCTGAGAGTCGATCTCCTGCACCTTTACTTCGACCTCATCTCCGACATTGAGAACATCTTCTACCTTTTCCACGCGCTCATTGGAGAGCTTGGAGATATGGAGCAATCCGTCCTTGCCGGGAAGCAGTTCAACAAAAGCCCCCAGGTTGCTCATGACTCGAACAACACGTCCCTGATAGACCTCGCCTGCTTCGACATCCTTGGCAATGCCTTCAATGATTTTGCGCGCTTTCGCTGCTGCCTCGTCGTCGGGGGTCGCGATCGCTACCCGTCCGTCATCCTCAATATCGATCTTGACACCGGTATCTGCGATGATTTTGTTGATCATCTTCCCGCCGGGCCCGATGACATCACGAATCTTGTCCGGGTTGATCATAAAGGTGACGATCTTAGGCGCAAAGCGGCTCAGCTGCTCTCTGGGCTGCGCCAGAGTATCCAGCATGATCTTTAAGATATGCAGTCTGCCCTCCAGTGCCTGGCTTAGCGCCTGGCGCAGGATCCCCTCATCGATTCCCTTGATCTTGATATCCATTTGAATGGCGGTGATGCCGTTCATCGTGCCCGCCACTTTGAAGTCCATGTCGCCGAGAAAATCTTCCAGACCGAGGATATCAGTCAAAATCGATACTTTGTCAGACTGATCATCTTTGATCAGCCCCATCGCCACACCGGCAACCGGTGCTTTGATTTTAACACCGGCATCCATCAGCGAAAGCGTGCTGCCGCAAACCGATGCCATGGATGAGGAGCCATTGGAGCTCAGCACCTCGCTGACCAGCCGCAGCGCATAGGGGAAATCCGTCTCGTTGGGAATCATGGGTTCAAGCGCGCGTTCTGCCAGAGCGCCGTGGCCGATTTCGCGCCGGCCCGGAGCACGCATGCGGCCCGCTTCGCCGGTAGCATAAGGGGGCATATTATAATGATGGATATAGCGCTTCGAATCTTCATTGGACAGCCCGTCCAGAATCTGTACTTCACGCAAGGATCCCAGCGTGGTCACAGTCAGGGCCTGGGTCTGGCCGCGGGTAAACACGGCGCTGCCATGCGTCCGGGGCAATACACCCACTTCGCACCAGATCGGGCGGACCTCAGCGGTACCGCGCCCGTCGGGGCGAATGCCTTCATCAAGAATCTTACGGCGCATGACCTCTTTGTTGAGCGCGTAGACCGCATCACCCACTTCACCCTCACGGCCTTCAAAGGTCTGGGCAAAGTGAGCCATAACATCTTTCTTCACATCGCTCTCGCGCTGATGACGCTCCTGACGGTCGGTGGTGTCAAAGCACCATCTGATCTTTTCCAAGGCATATTCGCGTACAGCAGCCTTGATATCGTCGCCCGTTACAAACAGAGGAAACTCCCTCTTGGGCTTTCCGATTTCTGCAACGATCTTCTCCTGGAAAGATACCAGTTCCTTGATGACTTCGTGCGCCTTCAGGATGCCTTCCAGCATGACATCCTCTGATACTTCGTTTGCGCCGGCCTCCACCATCATGATGGCGTCCTTCGTGCCGGAAACGGTCAGATGCAGATCGCTCACAGCCCGTTCCTTCTCGTTGGGGTTTACAACATACTGCCCGTCAATGCGGCCGATGGTCACTGAGCCGGTCGGTCCCGCCCAGGGAATATCGCTGACGCACAACGCGACCGAAGAGCCGATCATCGCCGGAATGTCCGGCGGGTTGTCTACATCGACCGACAGCACGGTCGCCACCACCTGAACATCGTTACGGATGCCTTTGGGGAACAGCGGACGAATCGGGCGGTCGATCAGGCGGCAGGTCAGGGTTGCCTTTTCCGTCGGACGTGATTCCCGCTTGATAAAGCCGCCGGGGATTTTGCCGGCAGCATATAGTTTCTCTTCAAAATCTACGCTTAAGGGGAAAAAATCCTGCCCTTCGCGAGGGGTTTCGGAATAAGTGACGTTTACCATCACCACCGTGTCACCGTAACGCATCAGCACAGACCCTGCGGCCTGGTCGGCATAACGGCCGAACTCAAAGGTGAGCGGCCTTCCCGCGTAATCCATTGTGTACTTTTTTGCTTCCATTCTTTACTCCTTCTTCTTCCATTCCGAGCTCCCCTGCCCGGAATGATGCAAAAGGGCCGGGCCTTGTATGGTCCCGGACCCTTGCTTATCTTATTTACGCAGGTTCAGCTGGCCGATCAGAGTACGATAGCGTTCGATGTCTGTCTTCATCAGGTAATCAAGCAGCCCGCGGCGCTGTCCGACCATCAGCAGCAGTCCGCGGCGGCTGTGGTGATCCTTCTTGTTGATCTTCAAGTGCTCGTTCAGGTGGTTGATGCGTTCAGTCAGAATCGCGACCTGCACTTCGGGCGAGCCTGTGTCACCTTCCTTGCGGCCATAGGTCTTGATAATTTCCTGCTTGCGTTGTTTATCCATGAATTATCCTCCTCGCGGGGCGTGGTGCTCCCCTGTTACAATTGCCATACACACAGATAAGCGTGGAGAATCGCTAACCCGAGCATAAGGTTCTAAACCACAGCCGCAATCATAGCATAGTTTTTGTTCTCTGTAAATCCCCGTTCAGGCCCTTCCTCTTGACATATGTAGGACTACAATAGATATTGGACACTGAACAACTTGTGCGGAGGGGGGATGAA
>CAZVUU010000041.1:0-19042 GCA_964630465.1 uncultured Christensenella sp. | reverse complement strand
GCTGATCGATGTACAGGCCAGCCTCAAGGCAGGGGAAGCGGTGCTGTGGGAGAGGAATAAGTTATAGGCTAATCTACCATTCTATAAAACTTGAATGCCTCTAATATATCGCTTTGCTTCTGAGTGGGGCAAGGGTGTTTTCTTTTGTCAGTGCTGTGCCTATTGGCTGAGACTTTCGGCTGTAGTCCATAAATTTCCTTACAATGAGCTATCCAGCAAGTCTTTGGAACATATCCATAGTAGCTGTTGACATAATCTTGAATTTCTTTGTAAGTTGCCATTATGCCTCCTATGGTTAGCAGTAAAACGATTGTACAATTTATACAAAGGGTATCAATAATAACATATAAGTCTATATCTTGCATTGATAGTTGAGTATCAAAGGCCGATAATCAATTTTAACGGATTTATATTTAGTGTTTGAGTTGAGCGTAAATTAGATGTTGTCCTCATCCTTCGCTGTCCCCTCATTTTCTACCGGCATATTAACCAGCGCGTACAAGCCTAGAGCCTCCTCCCGGACGGCGTAGGGCACATAGAAGCTGTAGGTCTCCATCATGCTGCCGATCCACACGCTCATGCCGGCGCCCAGGCGGCCTTCCTTGAGGAAGGGGACTTTTTCGTCCAGCAGCACGCCTTCAAGCATGGCAGCGGCGATGCCGCTGAGCTCGGCGATCAGCACGGGGTCGTTGGGCTGCGGTTCGCGCAGATGCTTTGCTTTGTGTACGGGACAGATATCGTCAACGATGGTTCTGCATTTTTCGCAATAGTTCATATGGTTTCCTCCCGGATCAGGTCGTCTTTGGCTTGGGCTGCGGAACAAGGGCGTTCATGATCAAGGCGCCAATGATATTGCCTAGGATCACCATCGCCATAAACAGCGCCTGGCTTAAGTCAAAGCCAAGGCCGTGCCGCCAGGCGGCGGCCAGGTAGAAGACATCGGCCACGCAGTGTTCAAAGCCCGCCAGGATAAAGGCGGGGACGCCCAGCAGCACTCCCAGGTAACGGCCCAGGGGGTCCTCGTAGCGGCCGAAGATATCCACGCCAATGAAGACGATGACGCCGCAAAACAGCCCTCGGATCAGGCTTTCATGGGGCAGCTGGCTCAGCTTTCTGTGCGCGACGCTGAGTACATCCATCCCGCCCTGCACGGGCAAAAACAAGAGGCCTACGGCAGCTGCCCCGATAAAGTTGAACAGAAGCATTACCAGCAGCCGGCACGCGCTGTAGCCGCCCGGCCGGCCCAGGTAGGCGATGCGGCCCGTAAACAGGGGAAGCCGGTACTGGCAGACCGCATAGAGGCCGAAGCTGAACAAAAACGCGCCCAGATAGCGGCTTTCAACGGATAAAAAGGCATAGCCGCCCAAGGCAATGGATGCCCCTGCGGCGATGCTGCTGAGAAAAAAAGACATAGAATCGGTCTTCCTTTCCTGAAGATAGGATTCATCCGGTAAAATCATCATACCACAGCCCCAAACGGATGACAACAAGCCCCTGCCGTGTTAGGATAATGGTATAGAAAGAAGCAATGGAGGAAAGTTTATGGATAATAAAACGATATTTTCGCATGTGGATCATACCTTATTGAAACCGACTGCCACCTGGGAGCAGGTCCGGGTGATCTGCGAGGAAGGCCTGCGCTATGGCATGGCCAGCGTGTGCATACCGCCCGGTTTTGTCAGGAGGGCCAGGGAAGCCTTTCCCGATCTGAATATATGCACGGTCATCGGCTTTCCACTGGGCTACAACACCGCAGAGATCAAGACGGCGGAGGCCCGTCAGGCCATCGCCGACGGCGCCGGGGAGATCGACATGGTGGTCAACCTGGGCGACGTGAAGGCGGGCAGCTTTGAGCGGGTGACCGAGGAGATCCGCGCGCTCAAGCGGGAAGCCGGGCAGAAGATCCTGAAGGTCATCATCGAGACCTGCTATCTGACGGATGAAGAGAAGATCGCCCTGTGCCGATGCGTCACCGAAGGCGGTGCCGACTATATCAAAACCTCCACCGGCTTTGGCACGGGCGGGGCGGCGATGGCAGACATCGAGCTGCTCAAAACCCATATCGGCCCCGGTGTCAGGATCAAGGCATCAGGCGGTATCCGTTCGGCGGAAGATATCATCGCCTACCTCAAAGCGGGCGTGGACCGCATCGGGGCCAGCGGCGCCATCACGGCTCTTGAAGGCAAAGAGCCCGGACAAGGCGCCTACTGATGAAAAAAACGATCGTTCTGTGCCTGCTGGCAGCACTGCTGTTCACGGCCTCTGCCCCCGTGCAGGCCGAGGAGCCGATCCGCGTCTATGGCCTGATCGGCCCCACGGGTATGAGCCTGGCGCCCTTGATGGCGGATGATGAGCCGGGCTATACCTTTACCCTTGCCGCGGCGCCCGAAGAACTGGTCGGCGTGATCGCCGCGGGCAGGTATGACGCCGCTGCTCTGCCCACGAACCTGGCGGCCATGCTGTATCAAAAGACGCAGGGCCGCCTGCAGATGCTGGCCATCAACACCCTGGGTGTGCTCTATGTGCTTGAAAAGGGCGAGAGCATCCGGTCTGTGTCCGACCTCGAGGGAAAGACGATTACACTCTCCGGCCAGGCTGCCGTGCCGGAGTACGCGCTGAACTATATCCTCAGCGTCAAGGACGTCAAGGCAAGGCTTGATTACAAGAGCGAACACAACGAGGTGTCTACCCTGGCGGCCTCCGGCATGGCCGATATCGTCATGCTGCCTCAGCCGATGGCGACGGCCCTTTTGATGAAGGACGCGGGCTATCGGGTGGCGCTTGATATCACGGAAGAGTTTAAAAAGGCCGCTGAAGCGGACGGCAAGCCGGAGGCGGTGCTCTCCATGGGCTGCCTGGTCGTGCGCGCGGACTTCGCGAAGGAACGGCCACGGGATCTGGCCGTCTTTTTGGAGCGCTACGCGGCCTCCGTCGACTATGTCAATACCTATCCCGCGCAGGCGGCTGCGGATATCGTGAAGGCAGGCATTCTGCCCGATGAGAAGATCGCTGAAAACGCCATCCCTTTGTGCAACATCGTCTATGTGGATGGCTCATTGATGCAGGCGCAGCTGAGCCCTCTGTTTGAGATTCTCTACGAGGCCAACCCCGCCTCTGTCGGGGGCCGGCTGCCGGATGAAGGCTTTTATTACCGGGGTGAATAAGCGCGGTTTCGGCTCATAAGACCAGGCCGCCGTCCACCCCGATCACCTGCCCGGTGATAAAGCTTGCTTTATCGCTGGATAAAAACAATGCGGCCTCCGCCACGTCCCCGGGCCTTCCCAGGCGCTGCAAGGGGGTATTTAGGCGCAGGGCCTCTTTGTCTTCCGCCGGGAAAGCGTCCATCATGCCGGCATCGATCACGCCGGGAGCCAGGCAGTTGACGCGGATGCCGGAGGGGCCCCATTCACGGGCCAGGGATTTGGCCAGGCCTGTCAGTCCGGCTTTGCCGGCGGCATAGGCGCTTTCGCAGCTTGCGCCCGAAGCCGCCTGGATGGAGCCGATCATCAGGATGCTGCCGCCGCCCGATCGACGCATATGCCCGAGAGCCTCGCGCGAGAGAATGAAGGCGCTGCGCAGGTTGAGGTTCATCAGGCTGTCCCACTCGCTGAGCGGCATGTCGCTGATCAGCCCCTGCCAGTCAAGTCCCGCGCAGTGGATCAGGGTATCGACGCGGCCGAGCCCTTTGAGCCCCTCATCGAAAAATTCAAGGCAGCGGTCCGCCTCCCGCAAGTCATGGGAAAGGGGCAGGGCAGAGGTGTCACTGGCCAGGCTTTCGGCCTTCTTTTTGTTTTTATGATAGCCAAAGGCAACACGGTAACCCGCTCCGGCAAAGGCGCGTACCAGCGCTTCGCCGATGCCGCCCGTGCCGCCAGTGATCAAGACTGTTTTCATGCATTGACCGCCTCTTTTAAGATGGTTTCAGTATAAGGCATTCGTTGGCCCCGTTCAACCCGGATCGGGTGCAGAGAAAGGCCAGCATACAGGAGGAAGGATGGACGAGCAAAGGATCAGAGCTTTCATGGCAGGGCATGATATCGTCCTGCAGGTCTATGACGGCACAGACTCCACCAACCTGCGGGCAAAGGCCTGGGCGCGGGAAGGGGGAAGCCTCCCCGCGGCCTTCATCGCGGGCAGGCAGACGGCCGGACGCGGCAGGCTGGGGCGGAGCTTCCTCTCGCCTCAGGGCGGCCTGTACATGAGCCTGGCTTTGGACACGGAGGGGCTGCATCCCGGCAGCCTGACCACATTGGCCGCGGCCGCGGTGCTGCGCGCGGGGGATGAGATGGGACTTATCGGGCTTCAGATCAAATGGGTGAACGACATCATGCAGCAGGGCAAAAAAGTGGGCGGCATCCTGTCGGAAGGCATTGCCCTGTCCGCCGGCAGGGTCACCCGCGCCGTGGTCGGCATCGGCATCAATACGGGCAGCGCAGCCTTCCCGCCTGAGCTGGCCGATAAAGCCGCCTGTCTGGATACGGGTGGCGACCCGCCTGACAGAGAGAGGCTGGCCGGGCTGATCATCTCGGCGGTCATGGAGGGCCTGCCCCGGGTGCCGGAGCATATGGCGCTTTACCGCGCCCGCTGCCTGAGCCTGGGGCGGGATGTCCGCTTTGAGCGCGAGGGGAAAGAGCTATTCGGCCACGCCCTGCAAGTGACCGATGAGGGCAGTCTGGTCGTCCGGACGGAGGCGGGCCTCGTCGAGCTGCAGGCGGGGGAGGTCAGCATCCGCGGAAGGGACGGCGGGTATGTCTAGCCGCGCATGCCGGGAAGGCACGAAGCGAACAAGAAAACCTCCGCAGCCGGTTGGCGCGGAGGTTTTGAATATCCTTTAAACTCAGTAGTTCTCAGCCAGGCGCTCGAAATAGGCGCGGGGATGATCACAGGCGGGGCACTTCATCGGAGGGGTCTTGCCCTCAAAGATGAACCCGCAGTTGCGGCAATGCCACTTGGTGGGGGCGGCCTCAACGAAGACATCATCATTGACCAGGTGCTCGGCCAGCTTGTTGTAGCGGGCTTCATGCTCCCTCTCAACATCGGCGACCTTCTGGAAGCGGACGGCCAGCTCCTTGAAGCCTTCCTCGCGGGCGACTTCGGCAAAGTTTTTGTACATCTCGGTCCACTCGTAGTTTTCGCCGGCGGCTGCCTTGCGCAGGTTTTTCAGAGTATCGCCGGGCTGTGTGCCCTCGGCCAGCTCCTCAAGTGCCTTGAACCAGAGCTTCGCATGTTCTTTTTCGTTCAGAGCGGTCTCTGCAAAGATGCCCGCGATCTGCTCATAGCCCTCTTTTTGGGCCGCGCGAGAGAAAAAGTCATACTTATTGCGGGCCATGCTTTCGCCTGCAAAAGCTTCCCACAGGTTTTTCTCGGTTCTTGATCCCTTCAGTTCCATGATGTATCCTCCTTATGTAAATATGTTCCTAAGAGCATAAGCTTAGTCTGTTTAAAAAATCTGCAGCAGCGACGCGAGCGTGCCGCCGACGATAAGAATCGCTAAAAACACGCTCAGCGCGCGGACAAAAAACTGCCGGTTAAAGCGGGTTTTTTTCTGGGTTCTGCCCGACACGGTCCCTTTTCTCCTCTCAGATTACTGCGGATATGATAGCATAGGCCCTTGTGAAAGTCAAAAAAATTGACAGCTGTACAGGTCGCGAAACCCCTTGAAAACACTCGCTTTTTAGTAAGCTGAGGCTAACATTTAATCAGGAAGAACAAGTTTATAAGGATTCGTTCCTGATATCGGCCGCTCCCTGCCTTTGACCGGGAGGCGATGGCGCGGGGCAGCGGCCGTCATGATTCAATCACCTTCGTTCAGGGTATACGTTAATGTCGATAAACCATGCAGACAGTGCATGGTTTATGGCATGGAAGGAGAGAGAAAAATGGCGAAAATCTACCGAAATCTGACGGAGCTGATCGGGAAAACCCCCTTGCTGCAGCTGGACAGATTCGCTGAAGAAAAAGGCCTGGCCGGTCATGTGATCGCCAAGCTTGAATATTTTAACCCCCTGGGCAGCGTGAAAGACAGGATCGCCCTGGCGATGATCGAAGACGCCGAAACAAGGGGCCTGCTGGAGCCCGGTACCGTGATCATTGAGCCGACCAGCGGAAACACCGGCATCGGCCTGGCCTTTGTGGGGGCGGCCAAGGGCTACCGGGTGATCCTCACCATGCCCGAGACCGTGAGCGTGGAGCGCCGCGCCCTGATGGCAGCCCTGGGCGCCGAGGTGGTGCTGACGCCCGGGCCCGAAGGCATCACGGGCTCCATCCGCTGCGCGGAGGAGATCGCGGCCGATCAGCCCAGGTCCTTTATTCCCCAGCAGTTCAACAACCCTGCCAATCCGGGTGTTCACCGCAGGACGACCGCGCAGGAGATCCTGGAGGATACGGGCGGTGAGATCGCTGCCTTTGTGGCAGGTGTCGGCACAGGCGGCACACTGAGCGGTGTGGGCCGGGTGTTAAAGGAACGTCTGCCCGGCGTCCGCGTCATCGCGGTCGAGCCATCGGCGTCCCCCGTCCTGTCAGGCGGCCGGCCCGGCCCCAATAAGATTCAGGGCCTCGGCGCGGGCTTCGTCCCCGCCGTGTATGACGCGGACGTGACGGATGAGATCATCACGGTCGAGTTTGAGGATGCTGTCGCCGCCTCCCGCCTGGCAGCAAAAAAGGAAGGCCTGCCGGTCGGCATCTCCTCGGGCGCCGCATTGCACGCCGCGGCTCTGGTGGCTGCCCGCCCCGAGTACGCGGGCAAAAATGTGGTGGTGCTGCTGCCCGACACGGGGGAGCGGTATCTAAGCACGGCGCTGTATAAGAAGGACGAGTAAAAGAGACCGTTGACCGATGATGTCTGAGAGAAAACCCGGGACAAGCCCGACGCAGTGGATCGCGATCGGGTTTGTCCTGGTCATTTTGGCGGGGGCTCTCCTCCTGTCCTTGCCTGCGGCGAGCAGGGAGGGGCGGCTGCCGCTGGCGGACGCCCTGTTTACGGCGACATCCGCCACCTGTGTCACGGGCCTGGTGCTGCACGATACCTATACGCAGTTCAGCCTGTTCGGGCAGCTTGTCATCCTGAGTCTGATCCAGATCGGCGGCCTGGGCTTTATGACGGTAGCGACCTTGTTTTTGATGATGGCGGGACGCAGGATAGGCCTGGCGGAGCGGGGCGTTCTGGCAGAGACGGTCAGCGCCTACCACATCGGCGGCATCGTGCGGCTGATCCGCCGCATCCTGCTGTGGGTCGGCGTGTTTGAGATGTCGGGCGCTGCCCTGCTCTTCATACGCTTTGCCCCGCGGATGGGTACCGCAACGGGCGCCTACTACGCCGTATTCCATTCCATATCGGCTTTTTGCAACGCGGGCTTTGACCTGATGGGAAGCATCGCCCCCTATACCTCGCTGACGCCCTACAGAAACGACCTCATCGTCAACCTGACTGTCATGGCGCTGATCCTGATCGGCGGCCTGGGCTTCGTGGTCTGGGATGACGTGATCGAAAATAAGCTGCGCTTCAGCCGATACCGCCTGCACAGCAAAGTGGTGCTTGTGTCGAGCGCTGCGCTGGTTGTGATCGGCACCGGCATGTTCTATCTGATGGAAAGCGACCATTCGCTGGCGGGGATGGCGGCCGGGGAAAAGCTCCTGGCCTCACTCTTTCAATCGGTCGCGTCCAGAACGGCCGGCTTCAACACGGTGGATATGGGCGCCCTCGGCGAAGGCGGGTCGGTCTTTACAATGCTGCTGATGCTGATCGGCGCCTCGCCCGGCTCGACCGGCGGCGGCCTGAAGACCACGACGGTCGTGATCATCCTGCTGTCGACCGTATCGTATCTGAAGAGCTCCGATGACATCAATATATTTGGCAGGCGGCTTGAGGATAACGCGCTCAAGCGCGCCTACTGCAGCGCGACGATCTATATGGTGCTTGTGATTTCGGGCATCTTTTTGCTGATCGCGGCCCAGGGACTGCCCCTGAAGGATATATCCTTTGAGGTGATCTCGGCCATCGGGACGGTGGGCCTGTCAAGCGGCATCACAAGGGAGCTCAACGCCCTGTCGCGGGTGATCGTCATGGTGCTGATGTACGGCGGACGCGTGGGCATATTGACGCTCTTCATGACGATCGCGGCGCGTTTGAGTGCGACCGGGGCTCCGTCTTTGAGAAACCCGCAGGAAAAAATCATCATAGGATAGGAGTGAAAGCGATGAAAACGGCATTGATCATCGGCCTCGGCCGCTTTGGCAAGCACCTGGCAATCAATATGGCGGCGCTGGGCAACGAGGTGATGGTCGTCGATATCAGGGAGGAGCGGGTCAACGAGCTGCTCCCCTATGTGACGAGGGCACAGATCGGCGACTGCATGGATGAAAGCGTGATGCAGTCGCTTGGCGTGAGCAATTTTGATATATGCTTTGTCTGCATGGGGGAAGACTTTCAGGCCTCGCTCGTGATCTCCTCGCTGCTTTGCGACATGGGCGCGAAGTATGTGGTCTCAAAAGCGGACCGGTCGATCCACGAGAAGTTCCTGCTGCGAAACGGTGCTGATGAGGTCATCCATCCCGAAAGGGATGTGGCGGTCAGGGCGGCGCGCAAATACAGCGCCGCCAATGTATTTGATTTTATTAATCTGACGGATGACTTTTCGATTTTTGAAATCGCTGTGCCCGAAAGCTGGGCAGGCAAAAGCATCAAGCAGGTGAATGTCCGCATCAGGTATAATATCAACATCATCGCGATCAAGAATGGCGAGCGCGTCACGCCCGTCATCAGCGCGGAACATGTCTTTGAGCGGGGAGAGCACCTGATCGTCGGCGGCGATCCCACCAGCTGTGAAAAGCTGCTGTTTGTGAGGTGAAAGGGGATCACCGCGAGGAAACTATGGCGCTTTCCGGCGCCAACCCCGGGCTTCGGAACTGCTTTACTCGAAGATAACGCCCGAGCTGATGGTGAGGGTTACCTTGCCCTTTCCGGAGACGATGATGACATCGCCCTCAGCCAGAACAAGGCGGTATGATTTTTCGCCGGAACTGTCAAACAGGGTGATATCCTTTTCCGGTTTTCTGTTGTCTTCGTCTTTCAGCATCTCTTTGGCGGTATAAAGATAAACGGAAGTCCACCAGGAGCCTTCATGCGTCCCCTTGAGGATGTAGGTGCCCGCCGGAATATCCTTTCCGACGGTGTAGCTGCCGTCAGGCAAAGTCGCTGTTTTTTCGATTTTTCGATTGACAAACTCTGCCTGAAGCCGTTCGGCCAAATTGATGATTTCATCGTCAGACAGCGCATCAAGATCGATAGATGCCGCGGCGGCAAGGCCGCAGCACGAGAGAAGCACCACCGACAATAATACGGCAATGATGCGTTTCATATACAATCACACTCCTTTTTTTTGAAGTCTAACATATAAGACGGATGAGTTCAACCATCCATGAATCAAAGCTCTGCGTATGAGCGTTAAATCTTCCATTTCTTGTAACAACTCTTCATAATATGATAGAATATGATACCGTTCCTGTGGGGATGGAGGGAGGCCTGTGTGTTTGGCTTGTTGAGATGGCGCAAAACGCTGTACTCGGACGGAGAAATCGACCTGTCGCTGTCGCCCGGCGGCTTTTTAGAGTCAGGCGAGGGGATACGCGACGGCTATACCTTTGATATCTGTTTGCCTGATGTCAGAAAGCCCGTTGGCTATATCAGCCTGCGCCTTGGCGAAAGCCCTCAGCTGTACTATCTGGGGCATATCGGCTACCGCATTCATCCCGAGTACCGCGGGCATGGCTATGCGGGCAAGGCTCTGCGCCTGCTGATCCCGTTGATGCGCAGAGAAGGGCTGATGCACCCCGTGATCACCACGGATGTATCCAACACAGCCTCCCGAAAGACCTGCCTGAATGCCGGCTGCGTGCTGGAGCGCATCGCGCCTGTACCGGAAGAGTACAGGCTGATCTGCTCGGGGTCTGACTATAAATGCCGATACATCCTGTGTATCGCGCCTGAGAAAGAAAGAGACGGATGCTGACAGAGATCCTTGGAGTTGCCTCGCACATCGAGCAGTACGGCCGGGCCGGGGAAGAGGTGCTGCTGCTGCACGGATGGGGAAAGGCCGTGAGCCTTCGGCGGCATATGGAGCCGCTGGCAAAGCTCCTGGCGGATGAATACCATATTACGGCGCTGGAGTTTCCGGCCCACGGTCAAAGCGGCAAGCCTTCGGGCGCCTGGGGCGTACCGGAGTTTGCCGCCTGGGTCAAGGCGGCGATGGAGCGCCTGAGTCTGAGCGGCGTCACGGTGGTGGCGCACAGCTTCGGCGGGCGTGTCGCGCTGTGGCTGGCCGCCCATGAGCCGCAGCTGGTCCGCCGGCTGGTGCTGACGGGCGCCGCGGGCCTCGTCAGGGAGAAGACGGCCGAAGAAACAGCGGCGGCTCTGCGCTATAAAAAGGCACAGGAAAACCTGGGAAAGCTCAAGGGCATCCCGCTGCTTGGGCGCGGCGTTGACAAGCTGCAAAGGACCATGCGCGACCGGCGCAGTTCCGCGGACTACAAGGAAGCGGATGAGGATGTGAAACCCAGCTTTGTGAAGATCGTGTCGCAGGATCTGCGCCCGATATTGGCTGAGGTGGCGCAGCCGGCCCTGCTGGTCTGGGGTGAGCTCGATGAAGCGACACCGCTTTGGATGGGACAGACGATGGAAAAAGAGATGAAGGACGCGGCGCTCATCGTGTTTGAGGGACGCGGGCACTTCGCTTATCTGGAGGAGCCGGGACGCTTTGCCGGCCTGGTCAAAGCCTTTATTGTGGAGGATATGAAACAGCGTGGCTGATGATGTGTTTACCTGGTTGCTGTGGCTGTCGCCGGCCATGGCGTCGGTTCCGGCCTCAAAGGGGCTGATCCATTTATTTCAACTGGAGAGCTACCAGTTCGGAGGATTCTTTCTGTCGCTCAAGCGCAGATGGAAGCAGGAGCTGCCTCCTTTTGTGCTGCTCTCGGTGCTGGCCTTTGTATTTTCGGCAGGGGCTGACGCCCTGACGCCCCGCGCCGGGTACTGGGGGCCGCTTCTGGGCGCCCTGATGACTCTTGTTGCCGGACTCGTCATCGGCAAGCTGGTCCACCTGAGGACTAAGAGCCTGAGAAGCCTCAGCTATACCGCCCGCGTGAAGCGTCTGGCGGCAAGCCTTACCATGGTCATGGCAGCTCTGGCCCTTGCGCTGCGCGCCCTCCTGCCCGTGATGGGAGCCAGTGCCCTCCTGCCCTTGTTCAGCTTCCTATGGCTGCCCCTGGCGGCCTTGATCGTATTGCCCCTGGAGGAGGCGATCAAAGCCTTCTATCAGCGCGATGCCATGAAGATCCTGGACAGGCAGACGGGTCTGATCCGCATCGGCATCACGGGCAGCTACGGCAAAACTTCCGTAAAGTTCTTTCTGGATACCCTGCTCAAGCAGCGATACAGCGTGCTGGCGACCAGGGGCAGCTTCAATACCCCGATGGGCCTGACACGCGTGATCCGGGAGGACATGCAGCCCTCCCACCGCGTGATCCTGGCGGAGATGGGGGCGCGCCACCGTGCCGACATCAGGCAGCTGTGCCGCATGGTGAAGCCCAGGATCGGCATCCTGACCGCCGTCGGTCCCCAGCATCTGGAAACCTTCGGCAGCATGGAACGCGTGATGGAAACCAAATATGACCTGGTCCGCGGACTCCCCGAGGACGGGTTTGCCGTGTTTTATAACGACGGGGCGATCGTCAAGGAACTGTATGATAAGACGACATCTCTTGACAAGGCCATCGCCGGCCGGCCGGGGGATGACGCCTGGGCCGAAGATGTGATCAGCGGCTATGAAGGCTCCAGCTTCACGCTGTGTTTTGGGGACGGCACCCGCCTGCCCTGCCGGACAGAGCTGATCGGCGAGCATAACATTTCAAACATCCTTCTGGCCGCCGTGACAGCCCGCCATCTGGGCCTGACGGACACCCAGCTTAAGCGCGGCATCGCCTCGCTTGAGGCAGTGGAGGCGCGTATGAAGCCCGAAAAACAGCAGGACGGCAGCATGCTGATCAACAATGCCTTCAATGCCAACCCCCAGAGCAGCAGAGCCTCACTGAAGCTGCTGTCCGGCTTTCCGGGACGCAAGATCATCGTGACGCCGGGCTATATCGAGCTGGGCGCGCAGGAAGAGGCCTTCCATCGCGCCTTCGGAGAAAACATCGCCGGGGTGGCAGATCTGGTGCTCCTGATCGGAGCCAGGCATACCCTGCCCATCCGCGAAGGGCTGCTGAGCCGGGGCTTTGATGAGGAAAACATCCACACCTTCCCGAGCTTCCCGCAGGCCAGGGCCTACCTTGACACGATCTGCGGCGAAGGCGATGTGATCCTGTATGAAAACGACCTGCCCGATCAATACAGCGAGGGCTGAGGAGGCTATGGCATGACAAAAATGCAGTTGGGCGTCATCTTCGGCTCACGCAGCTGTGAGCACGAGGTCAGCATCATCTCAGCGGTGCAGCTGATGAAGCACGTTGACCTCGGGAAATACGACCTGATCCCCGTTTATATCTCGCAGGAGGGCGCCTGGTATACAGGCGACCCCCTCAAAGAAATGGAAAGCTATGTCCCCCGCTTTAACCCAAAGCTGCCCGGCATTGTCCGCGTACAGCCCGATTTGACTGCCAAATCAGGCGCTCTGCTCAGCTTTGTCAAGGGCGGTTTGCTGGGCGGAGGGCGGCAGGACATAACCGCCAGGCTTGATTGTGTCATCCCTGTCATGCACGGTCTGCATGGCGAGGACGGCAGCCTGCAGGGGCTGCTTGAGTTGATGGACATTCCCTATGCCTCCACCGGCATCGGTGGCAGCGCCGTTGCCATGGATAAAATCATGATGAAGCAGTTTTTCCGAGGCTGTGGCTTCCCGGTGCTGAAGGACATGCCGGTGCTGCGCAGCGCCTGGCGAAAGGACGCGGTGGAGCTGATCAAGACCATTGAGCGAGAGATGCCCTATCCCGTGTTTGTCAAGCCCGCGACCCTGGGTTCCTCCATCGGCGTAAGCCGGGCGACGGATTTTCAGAGCCTGTCCGATGCCCTGGAGCTGGCCTTTTCCTTTGACCGCCGTGTATTGGTGGAGGAAGCGGTGGACAAGCCCATTGAGGTCAACTGCTCGGTGCTGGGTTTTGACGAGGATGTGAGGGCCTCCGTGGTGGAGATGCCCATCACAGGCGGCGAGCTGCTTGACTTTCATGACAAGTATACAAGGGGAGGGGGCGCCAAGGGCATGGCCTCCCTCAGTCGCGTCGTACCCGCACCCATCGGTGAGGAGATGACCGAGCGCGTGCGGGCGCTGTCCTGTGATATCTTCCGCGCGCTTGACTGCAAGAGTGTTGTACGCATCGACTATATGATCGACTCGGTGACAGACAGGCTGTCGATCACCGAGATCAATGCCATACCGGGCTCCCTGGCCTTTTATCTGTGGGACCGGTCGGAGCCAAAGTTGCCCTATTCAGATCTGATCGACCGCATGGTGAAAACCGCTCTGGATGCCTACGAGGAAAAGTGCGAAAACGATGTCGCGTACCGCTCTGACATCCTGAAAGGCGTGGCTTTGAGCAGCGGGGCCAAGGGCGCCAAGGGGGTGAAGGGATGAACCGGATCAGCTTGTCGGATTACCGGGGAAAGAAAGTGCATATGGTGGGCATCGGCGGCTCCAGCATGTCGGGCCTGGCCCGGATGCTGCTGACCGAAGGCTTTATTGTCAGCGGCTCAGACACGCAGGATGGCTACGCGCTGGAGGAGCTGAGGGCGCTGGGCATCCCGGTATCCGTCGGACATGATCCCGCGACGGCCATAGAGGCGGATCTTCTGATCTATTCCGCGGCCATTTCCCCGGATGATCCTGAACGCAGGGCGGCAGGGCAGGCCGGTATCCCGCAGATGGAGCGGGCCGTGCTGCTGGGTCAGCTGATGGAGGGCTATGACAACACCGTCTGCGTCTGCGGCACTCACGGCAAGACCACGCTGTCATCCATGCTGGCGCAGGTGATGCTTGACCTTGACCGCGATCCGACGGTGCATATCGGCGGCAGCATGGACCGCCTGGGCGGAGGCTCGCGCATAGGGGGAAAGGCATACTTTGTGGCAGAGGCCTGCGAGTACAACCGCAGCTTTCTGCACATGCCGCCCACCATGGCCCTGATCACCAACATCGAGGCCGACCATCTGGACTGCTACCGCGACCTGGACGACATCGAGTCGACCTTCGCGCAGTTCGTTGACAAGCTGCCTAGGGAAGGGCTGTCGATCGGCCTGGCGGATGACCCGCGCGTGCTGCGCGTGATGGCGCAAAGCGGCAGGGCCTATCAGACCATTTCACTGACGGGCGAGGCGGATTGGACGGCAAGCAATGTCACGCGCAATGAAACCGGCTGCGCGCGCTTTGATGCCTGCCTGCACGGCAAGGCCCTGGGGCGCGTCGAGCTGAAGGTCGCGGGCGACTTCAACGCATTGCATGCCTTGCATGCGCTGGCCGGGGCCGTGGCCCTGGGCTGCGAGCCTGAGGCGGCCTGCAGGTCGCTGTCAGCCTTTGAGGGTGTTCACCGCAGGTTTGAGTTTACGGGCCTTGTAAAGGGCATGCATATGTACCACGACTACGGCCACAACCCCGCGGAAATGAAGAGCGCCATCGGCGTCGCCGCCTTGCAAAACAGGCGCGTGATCGCCGTGATGCAGCCGCATACCTACAGCCGCGTCAAAGGCCTGTTTGAAGATTTCCTGACCTGCACCGAGCAGGCGGACATCACCCTGGTGACGGATATCTTTGCCGCCAGGGAAGCAGACCCCTGCGACATCCACAGCGAAATGCTGGTGGAGGGGATGCGCAAAGCCGGCATCGAAGCCTACCTGACTCCCACTTTTGACGACACGGAAAACTGGCTGCTGACCCACGGACGCCCGGAAGACCTGGTGCTCACGATGGGCTGCGGCAATATCAACCTGCTCAACGACCAGATGCAGCGGCATTGGGACCGGGAGCGATCAATACTGGAGGGCACACTGTGAACGAACGCTTGGAGAGGATTCGTAATTTCTGTATCATTGCTCATATCGACCACGGCAAATCCACCCTGGCCGACCGCATTCTGGAAAAAACGGGTGTCTATCAGCAGCGGGAGATGGTGGCCCAGATCATGGACTCGATGGAGCTGGAGCGCGAGCGGGGCATCACCATCAAATCAAAGGCCGTCACGATGCGCTACCTGGCCCGGGACGGCAAGGAATACACCCTGAACCTCATCGACACCCCCGGCCATGTGGACTTTACCTATGAGGTAAGCCGCGCTTTGGCCGCCTGCGAAGGGGCCCTGTTGGTGGTCGACGCTACCCAGGGGGTGGAGGCCCAGACCCTGGCCAATGTCTACCTGGCGCTCGAGCACGACCTGGAGACCATCCCGGTGATCAACAAGATCGATCTGCCCTCCGCCGAGCCCGACCGCGCCTGTGAGGAGATCGAGGAGGCGATCGGGCTGGACACGGCCTTTTCGCCCCGAGTATCCGCCAAGATGGGCACCGGCATCGACGATGTGCTGGAAGTGATCGTCAACCACATGCCGCCGCCCGAAGGGCGGGAGGATGAGCCGCTGCAGGCCCTGGTGTTTGACGCGGTCTATGACAACTACCGCGGCGCCATCTGCTTTGTGCGCGTGGTCAACGGTGTTTTAAAGCCGGGCATGCGCATGCGCATGATGCAGACCGGGGCCGAGTTTGAGGTGGTGGAGGTGGGCATCCGCAGCCCCGGCTATGTGCAGAAGGACGCGCTGCTGGCGGGTGACGTCGGCTATGTGGCGGCCTCCATCAAGACGGTCAGCGATACCAAAGTGGGCGATACCATCACGGACGCCGACAGGCCCGCAGTGGAGCCGCTGCCCGGTTACAAGGCCGTGACGCCCATGGTATACTGCGGCATCTACCCCGCCGACGGCAACGATTACGGCGCTCTGAGCGACGCGCTTGAGAAGCTGCGCATGAATGACGCCTCCCTGCACTTTGAGCCGGAGACCAGCGCTGCGTTGGGATACGGCTTCCGCTGCGGCTTCCTGGGCCTGCTCCACATGGAGATCATCCAGGAGCGCCTCGAGCGCGAGTTTGACCTCGACCTGATCACCACCGTACCCAGCGTGATTTATGAGGTCAATAAGAATAACGGGGAAAAACTGCTGATCGATAACCCGACCAACCTGCCCCCCGTCGGCGAGATCGAGTCGATGGAAGAACCCTTTGTGTTTGCCACCATCTTTACCCCGCAGGATTATGTGGGCACTCTGATGCAGCTGTGCCAGGAAAAGCGCGGCATCTTTCTTGACATGCAGCACGAGGGCGGCCGCGTCAAGCTGACCTATGACCTGCCGCTGAACGAAGTGATATTCGACTTCTTTGACCAGTTAAAAAGCCGCAGCCGCGGCTACGCTTCGCTTGACTATGAGCTCAAAGGCTATCAGCAAAGCAACCTGATCAAGCTGGATATTTTGCTCAACGGCGAACTGTGCGACGCCTTTACCATGATCGTCCACCGTGACAAGGCCTATGAGCGCGGGCGGTCCATCGCCGAGAAGCTGCGTGAGGTCATTCCGCGCCAGCAGTTTGAAATACCCATTCAGGCGGCGATCGGCGGCAAGGTGATCGCGCGGGAGACAGTCAAGGCGCTGCGCAAGGATGTGCTCAGCAAGTGCTACGGCGGTGACATCAGCCGCAAGAAGAAGCTGCTTGAAAAGCAGAAGGAAGGCAAGAAGCGCATGCGTCAGTTCGGCAAGGTGGAGCTGCCCAGCGAAGCCTTCATCGCCGTGCTGAAGATGGGTGATGATAAATAGTGTTCTTTGACCTAAAAGGAGTATGAACCGATGATCTGCCCCAAATGCGGTAAATGGAACCGCGCAAGCTATCCCGTCTGCTTTTCCTGCGGCGAACCGCTCAGCCTCAGGCAGGCGGATGCACCCCGGCGCCCTCAGGAGCATGTCGCTGACGACGACCCCCTGGTCGTCCTCTATGATGACTTCGGTGAAGAACAGGTGCTGGTCGATCATAAGACCAGGCTGGCGCAGGAGATGCGCGATCTTCATGAGCGCAAGCGCGAGGGTGAGCGGCGCCAGGAAGAGCTCAGGCGGCGCGCCGCCCAGCGGGGCTATGCCCCGACGGGGACGGGCGTCACGGCGGCCAGCCGGCGCAGTCGCATGTTTGCGGAAGATGACAGGCCGCGCGATGCCGCGGACTTTGACCGGCATGTGGACTATGACGGCTATATGACCGAGCCCAACTATGCCTATGCCACCGAGGAGCTGCGGATGGCCACGCCTTCCCGGCGCGGCACAGGCAAGGCGCCCGGCATCCCGATCGCACCGGTGCGCTCCCGAAGGGCCAGGCTGTTTGGCCTCAGGCGCGCGCTGCCCTGGCTGATCGTCCTGCTGGTGCTGAGCAGCCTGGGTTTTGGCGCCTGGCGCTATCTGTACCTGCCGACGCTTGAAAATCAGATGGACGTGGAGGACATCCCGCAGGTGGGCGTGACAGCCTCGATCCTTGATGACATGGCGGCCCATACCATCCGGATCCCGGCGCCCGAAGGCTCACAGATCTATATCAAGGAGCTTCGCCGCAGCTATACGGTGGTCGGCGGTTATGCCACCTTCCAGGTGCATGACTATATCTGGTATGAGGACATGGAGGGAGATATTCCCGAAGCCATGGATGTGAGCATCACCCCTTATATCAGGACGAGCGCCGGCGAACAGGTGCAGATGGATATCGTCAACTATCGCATCAACATCCCCCTGTCGCCCCTGACACTGATCAAGCCGGACGTCACCTATATCCAGGCCTCCACGCCGATCTACAACATTCAGTTTCACGTGATGCAAAACAGCGTCGTCTATATCAACGGCGAGGATTACTCCTCCTACGTCAACACGCAGGACGGCTACATCTCCTATAACGCTCCCATCCAGCCCATCGGCGAAAACAAGGTGCATATCTCGGTGCGCAGCCAGTACTATCGTGAAAACCAGACGGAGCTGACCATCTACCGCGCCGTGCAGGATGTGCCGCTGGATCTTTCCAGCACCCTGGAAGACAGAAGTTCCAAGCCTGAGATGACCATATCGGCCACCACCCGCGCGGGGGCGTCCATCATCATCCTGAGCCCCTACCACAACCTCAACGACTCCAGCCTGGCCTCCACAGGCGCCTTCAGCTTTGACGCCGTGTTCAACCGCATCGGTACCAATACGGTGATCATCCGGGCGGATTATCCCGGGCGCGAACCCACCATTGTCGAGTACGATGTCTACTACCTGCCCGATCCCGATCATTACACGCCCAAGGCCTGGCCACTGGATGAAAAATTCGGCTACACCAACCTGCTGGCCAATCTGCCCACGCACGTTCGAAACACGCAGATCTATACCTTTACGGGGCCTGTGCTGCGCGTCGTATCCACCAAACCCCAGCTGGTCATCATCGACTGCGCCGACGGCCGCACGGCCTCCCCGCTTGAAGTGATGGTGGAAAACCAGACCAAGACCCAGTGGGAAGTGGGCGAGCGCTACCGTCTGTTTGCCGATACGACCGGTTCTTACGGCGGCATCCCCAGGCTGACCGCAAGGTATACCTATAAACCGAGGGATTAGAGAGAAGCCGGCATTGGCATAAAAGCGTGCAAACCGGAGGCCGCAGAAGCGGCCTCCGGTTTTATGATGATATTTGATCGTAATACGATCTTTAATATAAGCGGGACATTGCTTTAGCCAGATGTAATGGCGAACTCGTTGTCATTCAAGGAGTACATTGTCTCGTTCAGTGATAGCAAAAGGTCGCTTAAGAGGTGTCTTGAGAAAAAGCTGCAATAACCAGGTCATTCTGCGCATCTTCAGACGCTGCCAGGGAGTGAACATGAAGGCCTTGTGCACCACAGGCTTAGCCAATGGATTTAACAGGATCGATGCTGCATTGCAGTAGTCTACTCTGCTGTGATCTTCAGGATCCTTGTCGCTGTCCTTTCCACAAACCGCCTGTCATGCTCCACGA
>CAZVUU010000040.1:4767-19169 GCA_964630465.1 uncultured Christensenella sp. | reverse complement strand
TGATGCCGCGCTCGCGCTCCAGGTCGTTGGAATCCATCACGCGCTCCTGCACCTGTTGGTTCTGGCGGAACACGCCGCCCTGGCGAAGCATCTGGTCGACCAGCGTTGTCTTGCCGTGGTCGACGTGGGCGATGATGGCAATATTGCGTATATCTGAACGAATCAATGGTGTAATCTCCTTTGTATATCCGGGTCGGCCGATCTTAAGCGCAGGCAGAAAAAGCCGCCCGGTCAGGCGGCTGGCTGCGCAGCTTCGCGCCCAGCAACAAAAGAAAATAAGATCGCTTCAAAGCAGTAAAACCTCGGTACGGCAGGCGTTTTCCGCCGGCTTTGGAATTATAGGCCTGTTTTGTTTAAATGTCAATAATGGGGGACGGAAATGACAAACATGATTAAAACGGATAGCCGATATGGTTAATTATATAAAAGTATTGACATCTTGATAAGTTGCAAGTATATTATTGATATCTACTGAAACGTTTCAGTAATCGATATGAAAGGTTGGGCAAATGAGACGCATCAGCATCAAGGACGTCGCGCGAGAAGCGGGGGTGTCTATCACTACGGTTTCCTATGTTCTCAACGATCGTCCCGGTGAGACCATTAGCCCGGAAACCAGCGCACGGGTATGGGAAGCGGCGAAACGCCTTAATTACGTGCCTAATCTCAGCGCGCGCAGCCTTTCAAGCCGCCGCAGCAATCTGATCGGGGTGGTGATTCCCCAGACGGAGCCGGGACGTGAGTTTATGTTTACGAATCCTTTTTATGGTGAGCTGTTGTCCGCCATTGAATATGAAGCTCGCGTGAACGGCTATCACTTGCTCTTATCAGGTACGGGAGTTGATCAGGATTACACTCATATCGCTCGTACCAGAGACGTGGATGGTATTGTGCTGATCGGGACCTATCCGACAGAAAACCTGGAGGCACTGAAGCAAATGGATGTGCCTGTAGTATTGATTGACAGCTATGTCAACGATGAGGCTTTTCATATGATCGGTATCGAGGATAAAGGGGGTGCCAGGCTAGCAGTTGATTATTTGATCGATAAGGGACATCGCCGGATTGCTTTTGTAACCGGGTCACTGCGAGAATATGGCGTCAACTCAAAACGCTTTGAGGGCTATGAAGAGGCATTGAGAAGCAGAGGGATCCCAATTGATCCTGATATTGTGTTTTCTGGGACCATTGATTTTGACTATGGTTGTCAGGCAGCAGAGTTGATCACGACACAAAACAGCGTAACAGCTGCTTTCGTAACGGCAGATGTTCTCGGCATGGGGTTGATCAAGGGTATGAACAGCCTGGGTCGGCGGATACCGCATGATCTGTCAATCGTATCTTTTGATGATGTTTACCTGGCGCAGATGAGTGACCCTTCACTGACTACAGTCCACCAGGATATTGGTGAAAAAGGACGAAAAGCTGTTGCGATGATCATTGAAAGCAAGGAGGAAAACCCGCGTGTGCGTAAGGAATTGATTCTGCCGATATCATTGACGAAACGTGATTCGGTACGCGATATTGCGGGGGCGTGAGTATGATCAAACATTTGCCGGAAGGCTTGACGCCATTTGAAGACTTAGGATTTGCCCGCTATCCATACTTTGTGATGGAGAATATGCCTTTCGCACTGGGTTGCCGCGTGGATGATTCGGATGCAGTGCCAGTGCTGCGTTTATGGGTCAACGGCGCAGAGCAGCCGATGATCGAGGCTGAAGTTTATGAGCCTCCTATTTACAGGTTTTCTGTACCCGGTTATCCTTTCGGCACAAATTTGAGCTACGCAATTGTGACAGATGAAGAAGAGGGACGCGTATGGCATGCGCCGATTTGCCGGGAAATTATTGTTGAGCAGCCTGAGGAAATATATTGTAAAAATAAAACAGCGTATCTATGTTTTGCCGAAGGTCTTAGCCTGGCGGTCGAGGCAGGGGAGACTTTGAATTTGCGGTTGACGACAGAGCGGGCTGTTGATATGGGAAATGTCTGCACGGATATGTCGCTTCAGCTTAACAAAGAATTTTCATTGCGCATTTCAAAAGACTTGTCTTTTTGCGAGGTGAAACGTTTAAGCGATACCGTCTTGTCGCTTCGATCTTTGATGATGCTTGTTGATGGCGATGGCCGTGTTCATCGTATGAGCCAGTGCTGGAACTGGTCTGCGGGACATGTCTGGGGAACCGGGGAACGCTTTGACGCAGTGGATCAACTCGGCTTAGGCAGCAGCGGTCGCGTAATTGAAAAGTTTACCCATCAGGGCGAGCAGAGTTATATCCCCATGCCCTTCTTTATGACGGATATGGGTTACGGGCTTTATCAGCACAGTGCAATTCCTGTCTCGATGAGATTTACAGAGGAGTTAATCCTGACACAGGAACTTGATGAACGAGAGGTGATGATCAGCGAGTTGCTGTTTGGAACCCCCGGAGAGATTCTGTCGCAGTATATCACCCTGACGGGTAAGCCAAAGCTGCCGCCTGAATGGAGCTTCGGCCTTTGGATATCAGCCAATGGCTGGAGCTCTGATGCAGAAGTAGAAGCTCAGTTGTCTGCGCTGCAGAAATATGATTATCCGGCTGATGTGATGGTTCTGGAGGCCTGGAGTGATGAGCGAACCTTCTATCGCTGGAATGGAGACGGAAGCTGGAATGACCCAGCAGCCCTCATCAAGCGTATCCGGGAGGCAGGATTACACCTGTTGCTTTGGCAGATACCCATCATTAAATACGAGTGGGAAGGGAGTTGGGGCGAGCAGCTGCGCAGCGATGAGCGGGAAGCGATAGAGAAACAATACTGTGTCATGAATGAGGATGGGACACCTTATCGCATCACGGAAAAGTGGTTCCATAACAGTCTGCTGCTCGATTTTACCAATCCGGCAGCTGTACAATGGTGGTTTGATAAACGGAATTACCTTCTCGATATGGGAGTGGAAGGTTTTAAGACCGACGGTGGTGAATTTCTGTTTGACAGAACGACTCGGCTACACGACGGAACAAGCGGTTTGGCAGCACACAACCGTTATCCATCTCAATATATTGGGGCTTATCATGACTTTCTGGAAGCTAAGGACGTCAAAGGACTGACATTCAGCAGAGCCGGATTTGTCGGTGCACAGACTCAGCCCATGCATTGGGCTGGTGATCAATTGAGCCTGTGGAGCGAGCTCCAAAGCCAGCTCAATGCCGGTATCAGCTCTGGGCTCTCCGGCATCATCTTCTGGGGCTTTGACATTGGCGGTTTTGCGGGTGAACTTCCCACGGCCGAGCTCTACCTTCGCGCTACGGCAATGGCTTGCTTCTGCCCTGTGATGCAGTGGCATGCAGAGCCGAGGACGGGTCAGTTTTATGCCAGCCACGAAAAAGGCTTTAATAACGATCGAAGCCCATGGAATCTGGCAGAAAAGCTTCAGGATCCTTCATTGCTTGGTCTGGCAGTACATTTTGCAAAGCTACGACGGGAGCTTAAACCTTATCTGTGGGAAGAAGCAAAATATTGTGTGGACAACCTTCGCCCGATGATGGCGCATCTTTGCCTTGATTTTCCGCATGACGTCTTGGCCTGTCAGGCAAATGATGAGTATATGCTGGGACGCAGCCTGCTGATAGCGCCGGTCATTCATGAAGGCGCACATGAGCGGGAAATCTATCTGCCCGAGGGTGTATGGGAAGATTATTTCACCGGACAATTCTTTGAAGGCGGAAAAAACTACCGTGTTCATTGCGCCCTCGACAGGATCCCGGTTTACCGCAGACATAGATGAACAAGCTGATCATGCAGAGGAGGTGTAGTTGTGTATATCCCTGATAAAGCGCAACGGCGCAGGGCGACAGCTCTGTTCCTTCTGCCGTCAATGATTGGGCTGCTTGTGTTTTGTATTTTGCCAATCTTATCATCACTTGTGTTCAGCATGATGGATTATGACCTGCTTCGTCCGTTGAACAGCATGAACTTTGTTGGATTGAACAATGTCACACGCATCCTCAGCGGCAAGGAATTTCCGGCAGTTTTGCGCCACACCCTGACCTATCTGGTGCTCTATCTGCCGCTGATTTTGCTGACAGCCGTTTCGCAGGCTTTGATCCTGAATCAATCCTTTCGGGGCAGTAAAGCATTCCGCACGATCTTTTATACCCCGGTCATTACTTCCTGGGTGGCTTGCGCGGTGGTTTGGCAGTGGGTACTGTCGGGCAAGTATGGTTTGCTGAATCAGATGCTTGAGGTGGTCGGTATCCAAGGACCATCCTGGCTGGCCAGCAAACAGTGGGCAATGCCCGGAATTGTTCTTGCTTCGGTGTGGAAGGATACGGGCTATTACGCCCTTATGGTGCTTGCTGCGCTCAAATCGATTGATCACAGCTACTATGAGGCGGCGGCCATTGACGGCGCCGGTGCTTGGCGCAGACTACGGAGCATTACCCTTCCCTTGATTTCCCCGACATTGTTTTTACTGGTAGTTATCAATGTCATCTATGGCCTGCAGGTATTTGACTCAGTTCTCATCATGACCAATGGTGGCCCCGGTGGTGCTACGACAGTGTTTTTGGAGCGTATCTATAAGTACGCTTTCGCACAGTACAAGATGGGGCTGGCTTCCGCATATTCCTGGGTGCTGTTCTTACTGATCATGATATTTACGGCCATACAGTTTTATCTGCAAAAAAGGTGGGTGAACTATGATGCCTGATACCTTGCGTTCACGAAGGATCATTGGCCGATCTGCCTTCTATCTCGCCTTATTGTTGATGGCAATCATTACCCTGCTGCCCTTTGCATGGATGCTGTCCTCTTCCTTTAAAGGGACCGAGGCCATCCGTACCTTGCCTATTCGCTGGATACCCGAACGACCGACGCTGGAAGGTTATGAGAGGGTGTTCAACATGCAGGGTTTCTCTTTTCCGCGCGCTTCACTCAACAGCCTCTTGCTGGCGATTATCAGCACGACGGTCGCTGTGACATCGGCCACAATGGCTGCCTTTGTGTTCGCTAAGTTGTCATTCAAGGGATCAGGCAATCTGTTCGGATTATATCTGGCAACCATGATGATCCCCGGAACAGTGACAATGGTGCCGAATTATATCATTCTGCGTAGCTTGGGCTTGCTGGATAGCTTTACAGGACTCATCCTGCCATCTTTGTCAAATGCCTTCGGGGTGTTTCTGATGCGCCAGGCGATGATGGCTGTTCCTGACTCATACCTGGAATCCGGCATGCTGGACGGAGCCTCATTTTACCGTATCTTTTTCTCTATTGCGGTGCCGATGGTAATGCCCACGCTGTCCACGATGGTCCTGCTGTCTTTTATGGGCAGCTGGAACAGCTACCTGTGGCCATTGATCGTCCTGACCAGTACCGGCAAGCAAACCTTGCAGGTAGTACTCGGCAATATGAACGGTATGTACAAAAACAATGAGCACGTCCTGATGGCCGGTGCCGTACTGACTATCCTGCCGATCCTTGCAGTGTATCTGGTGTCTCAAAAGTATGTTGATCAAGGCATTGCTATTGGCGGCTTGAAATGAAAGTAAACGCAAACGCGTTTGCAAAATAAATTACTGGAGGGTATATCATGAAAAGGATGTTGGCATTCCTGATGGCGGCTATCATGCTGCTGTCACTGGCTTCCGTGGTGAGCGCTGAAACCGTAGTACTCACCTATGCAACCTTCTCAGCTTCAGGCGCGCAGGAGGAGACACTGAAAAAAATGATCGAGGTGTTTGAAAGCAAAAACCCCAAGATCAAGATCGACGTGCAGCTGACCGGATATAATGACTACTTCACCAAGCTGGCTACACAGGTGGGCGGCGGCAACGCGCCCGATGTGTTTGAGATGAACATGGAAAACTATTTGGCGTATATGCTGCGCGGCGCAGTTGAAGATCTGAGTGAACTTGGCATAAACAGGGAGAATTACTCAGAAGGAACTCTGGCTGCTGTGTCTAGCGATGGAAAGCTTTACGCCGTGCCGATGAGCTTTTCTACTTGCGTGCTGTTCTACAACAAGAATCTGTTTGACCAAGCGGGTGTCAGCCATCCCACCGAGGCATGGACCTGGGACGATGCACAGGCTGCCGCTGAAAAGATCACAGCTCTGGGTGATGATATCTGGGGTTATTATCAGCCCGTTACCTATCATGAGTTCTATAAATCCATCAAGGGCAACGGCGGAAGCTTGCTGAACGATGATTACAGCGTTTTTACCGTCAACGCGCCCGAGAACGTCGAGGTGCTGGAGAAAATGATCGCTCGCCTGCGCGGCGAACAGCATGTCATGCCTACTACCGAAGAGTTGGCTGGACGCGGTGACTGGGATCTTTTCACTGAAGGAAAGCTCGGAATGATTATCACCGGCATTTGGGGATTTGGCACTTTTGCAGAGAAGGCTCAGTTTGACTGGGATATCACCGTAGAACCGGGATTCAAGGATAAAGCTACCTTCTTCTTTGCAAACGTAAACTGCGTGTCACCCGGAAGTACGAAGAAAGAAGCAGCGGCAAAGTTCATCGACGCAATGGGTTCTGATCCTGATATCGTGCAGCTTCGGCTGGATGCAAGTTGGGAACTGCCCACCATCGCTGACCAAAGCAGACTGAGCCAGTACCTGACGATTACCCCGCCGGATAATCGTGCCGCCGTGTTTGCCAGCATGGACTACGCCGCAGCCCCGCCGGCACTTCTTGAGCAAGGCGCTGTAAGCGAGATCATCAACAATGTACTCAGTACACTGGAGACTGAGGAAACCACGGCCCAGGAAGCCTTGGACGATATTCAAGATCAGCTGGAGGAAGCAGGTCTTTTATAAAAGCGCAGCGTTCCTGGTATAAGCTTCTTCTTATCGATCTGAAAGATTAAAGAAAACGAAAAAATGGACTCTGTTTGAGGATGGAGTCCATTTTCTTTCGAGATTTAACACAAGCGTTCAATTATGCAATGCTTTTAATTGTCTGAAGATTTTATTTTGACGGAATCATCGGCTTAGGATGCTCGCTCTTGTCAATGTGTTCGGATATTGCAAATCACTCCCCAAAGACACCCATCGGCTCGATATCGCTCAGCTTCAGGCCCGGGTTCTTCTCCTCGGCCAGGCGGATGCTCCACTCGTTTTCAAAGAAGAGCACGGGGTGCTCCCGGCTGTCGCGCCCGCGATAGGTAGAGGAGGTAAGCTGCAGATCGTCGGGGTCTTCCTTGGGGCTGTCGACGATCCAGCGGACGAAACGCCAGGGCAGCTGGTCCATCAGAAGCTCTACGTTGTATTCGTTTTTGAGCCGGTGGCTCAATACGTCGAACTGGAGCACGCCGACGACGCCGACGATGCTCTGCTCCAGGCCCAGCTCGTCGCGGGTGAAGGTCTGGATGGCGCCTTCCTCGCTGAGCTGCGCGATGCCCTTTAAAAACTGCTTGCGCTTCATGCTGTCCAGCGGGCGCACGCGGGCGAAGTGCTCCGGCGCGAAGATGGGGATCTTTTCAAAGCGCAGCTTGGTTTTTTCGCACAGCGAATCGCCCAGGCGGTAGATGCCGGGGTCAAACAGGCCGATGATGTCGCCGGGGTAGGCCTCCTCCACCATGGCGCGCTCATCGGCCATGAACTGCTGGGGGGCCTTCAATTGGATCTGCTTCCCGGTGCCCGAATGCCAGGCATTCATATCACGCCGGAACTCACCGCTGACCACGCGCACGAAGGCCAGGCGGTCGCGGTGGGCCGGGTTCATGTTGGCCTGTATTTTGAAGACGAAGCCCGTGAACTCCGGCCGGTCGGGCATGACGACACCCTGGTCGCTTTCGCGGGGCGTGGGGGGCAGGGTATAGCCCAGGAAGCGGTTTAAGAAAGGCTCGATGCCGAAGTTGGTGATGGCGCTGCCAAAGAACATGGGGGTCAGCTCACCTCTTCGGACGGCCTCCAGGTCGAAGGGGTCGCCCGCTTCATCCAGCAGCTCGACCTCCTCGCGCAGCCTGCTGATATAGTGTCCGGCCAACATCCCCTCGATGGCGGGGTCATCCAGCGTCATCTCTGTCTTTTTGGCCCTGGTGGCCCCGTGATCGCCCGAGAAGTACAGCTCGACCGACTTGGTGTCGCGGTGGTAGACGCCCTGAAAGTCGCCGTCGGTGCCGATGGGCCAGTTGACGGGGCAGGCGCGGATGCCCAGCACCTGCTCCAGCTCCTCCATCAGGGAGAAGGGGTCCTTGCCCGCGCGGTCCATCTTGTTGACGAAGGTAAAGATCGGGATGCCCCGCATGCGGCAGACCTTGAAGAGCTTGATGGTCTGGGCCTCCACGCCGCGCGAGGCGTCCAGCAGCATCACGGCGCTGTCAGCCGCGACCAGAACGCGGTAGGTGTCCTCGCTGAAGTCCTGATGGCCGGGGGTATCCAGGATATTGATGTGGTAGCCCTCGTAGTTGAACTGCATGGCGCTGGAGGTGACGGAGATGCCGCGCTGCTTTTCGATCTCCATCCAGTCGCTGGTGGCGTGGGCCGCGGCTTTTCGGGCCTTGACGCTGCCTGCTTGACGGATGGCTCCGCCGTAGAGCAGCAGCTTTTCGGTGAGGGTGGTCTTGCCGGCGTCGGGGTGGCTGATGATGGCGAAGGTGCGCCTGCGCTGCACCTCTTTTTCCAGGTTGCTCAATTGGCTCATGTTATCATCCTTAACTATAGTGATCACATCGGCATAACGATATAAGGGGCATGGGGTATGCCAGGCGCGAAAGACAGAAAAAGCGCGAAAGAGAACGGCTTGATCCGCATATTTTAGCGTCTTTCGCGCTTTTGCGGTCCGGCTTACCCTGCCGCTATCGCTGCGCCTCGTATTTCTCGCCCCAGACGCCCAGGTACCAGGCGGCGATAAAGCCGGCGGCGGCCAGCAGCAGACAGATGAGGATCTGCCCGATGCCCGTGAAGGCGGTGGGGATAATCATGATGGTGGAGGCCAGCACCAGGCCGACGATGGCATGGGAGGCGACGGAGAAATGTTTGTCGAACAGCTTGTCGATCACCCGGGCGAACAAAAAGGCCACCAGCGCGATGCCCAGCAGCAGCGGCACCACGGTGGAAAGCTGCAGGCGGCCCACATCGTCCATGATGTTTTTATACAGCCCCATGAAGATCAGAATGGAGCTTGAGGAAAGCCCCGGCACGATCAGGCTGAAGCCCCAGACGATGCCCGAGATCAAGGCCCACAGGGGGGTCAGGCTCAGGTTCATGGAGCTGGCCGACTGGATCAGGATCAAGAAAGCCAGCAGGCCCGCGAAGGTGGCGGCCAAGGCCATCATATCCGCCTTCGGCTTGCGGCCCTGACTGCGCGCGGTCTTCATCAAAGACGGCACGGTGCCCAGGATCAGGCCGACAAACAGGCTGATCGGGTAGGGTGAGTCATCCGCGAACAGCAGCGCCATGAGCTTGGCAAAACCCACAAAGCCGATGCCCACGCCGATGATGACGGGGATGAAAAGCCACAGGTTCTTTTTGAGCGCCTTGAAGGGGTGGCTCAGCAGCTCCATCATCGGGCGGTAGATGCCGAACACGACGGCCAGCACACCGCCCGATACGCCGGGCAGTATGGCCCCGCCGCCGATCAGAGCGCCCTGCAGGACACGCATCAGCATCAGCGCCGGGCTTTTGTCCGAGCCGGGCTGACGGTTTGTTTTGGCGATTGTATCTTCTGCCCTTTGATCGGGCCGGTTTGATGGCATGATTTCATCCTCCTCTGAAGTCAACGGTATATTCTACCATAGATAGGTGAAAAAGAGGAAGCGCGGCAAGGCGGGGAAGCTGAACAAAAGCAAGAGAGTTAAAAGGAATTCGACTTGACAAAGGAAAAATGGAGAGCTATTATGAAAGTTAGTGCTTACTTAAGGAGGGCGAATGATGACGCAGCATCAGCGAATGAGCAGGGAGGAAAGACGAAAGCAAATTCTGGAGTCGGCGTTAAAAGTATTTATAGAAAAGGGCTATGACAGGTCAACAACGCTGGATATAGCCAAAGAAGCTCAAATATCTGAAGTCACGCTGTTCAGGCATTTTGAGTCAAAAAGGCTCGTTTTTATGGAAGCGATCGAGCCTGTATTGCTTGAGAGCTTTCAAGAATCAATCAAAAAATCGAGGAATCTGGGGCCTGTCGGGCATCTTGAGCAAATCTTTAAAAGCAGAGTTGAGTTTGTCAGCGAACATCAGGCTGTCATAAAACTGATCCTGATGGAGAGCCAGATCAATCCGGAAGTGGGGGATTTTGACTTTATCAATCAAATGACAAGCTTGATGAGAAGTTCGATCAAAGAAGCGGGAATACAGATAAGGGATGAGGATTTTGCCGTCAGGCTGATCGTGGGCGGCATCCTGTCATTCTTATACCTTCCTAAACTGAATGACGAGGAAATCGATCACTATACAAAAAAAATAATAAAGAAGATCATTGATTAATAACAAAAGACTGGATGGATGATATGAGAAATATTTTTTCAAAAATCGGAAACAGAATCGAAAAGACGCCTTTTAAAACTGTGTTCGCGGCCATTATCATATTCGCGCTCATGATGGTCGGGGCGGTCAATGTCAACATGGCAACGGGAAATGAGACTTTGGTCGGCGGTGACTCTGATGCCTATCTCTCCAATTACGCCATGGAGCAGGAGTTTGGCGGCGACGCCATCATGGTCCTGTTTGAAGGCGACCGGGAGGAGCTCCTGAAGCTGGATCACCTTGAAAAAATGTGGAAGGTCGAGGAGCGGCTGAAGTACAGCGACGCGATATTCACTTTCATGAGCCCGGCTTCCATTGTCCACCAGATAACCGACAGGCAGGGAAGAGAAATAACAAAACAAATACCGGATCTGTCGGGCGGGCTTGGCGAATTGGGTGACAGGCTGAGCCAGATCGGTGAAGAGCTTTCCGGCAAGGATCTGCCGGACCCCGCCACGGTGGAGAAAAAGCTGGACGACTTACTGGAATCCATGGATCCGGCCAAGCTTCTGGAAGATATGGGCGGCAATAAAGAAGAAGAATTGAAGAATCAATTTTCAACCATGGGAGACGGGCTGGGGCAGATGGGAAAGAGGCTGACGGACCTGGGAAACGAACTGGCCGGCAAGGATCTCCCCGATCCCGAAGAAATGGCGGGTACACTGAGCGAATTATCCAATATTTCAGCCGTCTTTGATGAACTGACCCAGGGTCAGGACAATCTGGCGAAGGGGACTCTTGAGCTGAGCGGTGGCCTGGACAGGGTTTCTCAAGGCCTGGATGAATTGTCCCTTCAACTGAACCGGATGTCGGAAGAAATGAAGGCAAACCCGGAACTGTCCGGGGCCTTGGCCGTTTTCTCGGAGAATATCGAGCAGGCATCCGCGGGATTGACCGCCATGTCAGAAAACGCGGCCAAACTTTCCGGCGGCAACGAAAACACTGCCCGGGCTCTGAACAATATAAGCGAAACGCTCAAGTCAAAGACGGAAGAAATGAAGCTTGCCCTGTCGGGAGAAGGCATCTCTTCGCAAGAGCTGGACCGGATGGCGGCCGGATTTCTGGCCATGGGAAGCAACTTGCTTGATTTGAGCGACGGTCTGTCTGAGATGGCTGCCGGCGGCAGCCTCTTACCGGACCCGGCCGATGCCATGTCCGGCCTGAAAGAGAACATGGAAGCGGAGATCGCGGGCATGAAGGCCGGCCTGTCGGGTGGCATATCGCCGGATGAGTTGAAACAGATGTCCGACGGTTTCATGACGATGGGCGAAAACTTAAAGAAAATGAGCGAGGGGATGAGCATCTTCCATGAAAAATCAGGAATGTTTATGCCGTACTTTCCTCATAACCAAAAAGAGCTGGACAACATACTGTATGAAGACGGCGAGCTGAGGGATGTTTTCTCCGATACGGTCATCGATGATACGCACCTCATGATGATGATCAAACTGCAGGGAAACATAGATGACACCGCCATTGATTCCATCTACCGGGAAGTCGTAGGCGCCATAGAAAAAGAAGATTTTGATCTTCCTTATGTCATTTCCGGCAAACCGGTACTGGATATCTCCCTGAGAGCCGAAATGAAATCAAACATGATGATCATGGTGGGCTCCGCGACGGTCTTGATGCTGATCATACTGAGTCTGGTATTCAGAGTAAAGTGGCGGGTCTTAAGCCTCGGGATCATATTTGTGTCTGTCATTGCCACCCTGGGGCTCATGGGGCACATGAGTGTTTCCATGACCATGGTCTCAATGGCGGTTTTCCCGATCTTGATCGGCCTTGGCATAGATTATTCCATACAGTTTCAAAACAGGTATGAAGAAGAGGGCTCCGTGAAAATTACGCTGGTCCAGATCGGCAAGGCGGTGGGCCTAGCTGTGCTGGCGACGGTGCTGGGGTTTGCCTCACTCTTCGCCTCTGCGGTACCGATGATACGGGACTTTGGTAAGATGCTGACCATAGGCGTTCTGGTCAGCTTCCTGGGAAGCGTGTTCCTGCTGATGCCCGTTCTGAAGGCCAGAGACAGCGTTACCTTTGAAGCCGGGGACGGCAAGAAGAAAAACAAGGAGAAAACGACACCGGCCGGAAAGTTGTCCGGGAAGCTTGTCAGCCTCATCATGAAGCTCGCGCCCGCAGTGCTGATTATTTCAGTGATCTTGGCGGGCCTGGGGTCGGCGGCAGATACTCAGACGGGGGTGGAGACGGATATCGAAGCCTTTATGCCCCAGGATATGGATGCGCTGCACGACATTCACTATGTACGGGATATCGCGGGCTCGACGAATCAGCTGGTTCTTTATATGGAAGATGACAACATGCTGACCGAATCAAACCTCGGCTGGATGAGATCTATTGCACAGGAAGCGAAAGCCGCATTTCCCGGGAAAATCGTTGACATTAAATCGATCCATAACCTGGTGGACAATGTTTCTGGAGAAGAAGATTTAACTTTATCAGAATACAAAAAGATCATTGAGGAAGATTTGCCCGAAAACCAGAGAAAAATGTTTATTAACAATGATATGAACAAGGCTGTCATTTTAATGAACGTAGAACACATGTCAACGGCGGACCTGCAGGCCTTTGTCCATGAAATGAACGGCATGCTGGATGAGGCGCCGATGAAAACCTCCATTACCGGAAAATCCGTATTGGATGTGGAAATGGTCAAAGGCCTGACTGACGGTCGGCTGAAGATGACTGCTCTGGGGCTGGGGCTGGTATTTGTGGTCCTTCTGGTGCTTTATCGATCCTTCTTCAAGGCGGCGGTGGCAGTGCTGCCGGTTGTTCTGATCGTCGGCATGTCGGGAGGCATCATGTACCTGTTGGGGCTTAAATACACACCCATTACGGCAACCATAGGAGCCCTGGTCCTTGGAATGGGAACAGAGATGACCATCATGCTGCTGGAGAGATATCTGGAAGAGAGGAACCTGGGCAAAGAGAAAAAGGCAGCCCTCCTGACCACGGTTCAAAACATAGGCAAGGCGACCCTGGCTTCAGGGTTGACGACAGTCGGCGGGTTCGGCGTTTTGATGACATCAAAATTTGTCATCCTCAAAGACTTCGGCTTGATGACTGTCATCAACATACTGCTGGCTTTGATGGCCACCTTCATTGTGCTCCCCGCGCTGATCTGGGTATCCGACAGATTTCTTGTAAAAGAAAAAGCGACAAGAGAAGAGAAACTCATTAAAAATATACCGCATGCGGAGGAAGTGCAATGAACAAAAGAAAAACCATTCAGATGATCGCCTTGATCGTGTTCATCCTGCTGGCCGCGCTTGGCAAGATACAGCTGTGGATGGCGGTCTTTGGGGGAAGCCTCTTGTTATCAAGCTACTTTGGCAGGTTTTACTGCGGGTATGTCTGTCCTATCAATACCGGGATGGAGTTTATCGATGAGCATGCCGGGAAGAAGAAAAGAAAAAGAAAACCCGCGCCTGAGCTCTTAAAAAGCCCTGTGGTAAGATATGGTCTCCTGGCTCTGTTCCTGGGAACCATGGTGATCGTATTTAAAACGGGGAAAAAGCTTCCGGTCCTCCCGGCTCTGTTTGCCGCAGGCATCATCATGACGCTGTTTTATCAGCCGGAGCTCTGGCATCGGTATCTTTGCCCCTACGGGACGCTGTTATCGGTGTTTTCAAGATTCAATCAAAAGACATATATGGTTCACGCGGATGACTGCATAAAGTGCGGCAGATGCGTAAGGATTTGTCCGGCCGACGCCTTTGTCTGGGAAGACAAGGGGGACTATCCGCGCATCATCAGGAATGAATGCCTTCAATGCGGGAAATGTGTTGAAGTGTGCCCGAGCGACACGATAAAATGAGGCATTCCCGTCCGCATCGGGATAAGCCCGGAACCAAGGCCGGCTGAAAGACAGGACAACACCCGAGGCTGGATCTCAGGTGTTGTCCTGATTTATTCCTGCCGGCACCGG
>CAZVUU010000040.1:0-4757 GCA_964630465.1 uncultured Christensenella sp. | reverse complement strand
GGATGCCCTTTGTAAACGCCCATTCCTTGTGAAGCGGCAGGTTATAACAGGCATTAACTCATTGTGATGAATTGACCTGCAGCCTTGATACGGATATAATGGCCTCAATCATAATGGGGGAGTTTTGGGAGGAGGAACGAACATGCCGTTTTCGGAAGGGATCATGGTTGCTTTATTCTGCATAGGCCTTGTGTTTGTGCTGTTGTCCTCGGTGTTTTTGCTGATCAAGCTGATGTCGGCGGTGGTGCTGCGCCTGTCCGGGAAGGGCTGAGGCTCACAACAGGAAGGGGACGAGACATATGTTTTTAGAAGCTTTACAGAAGATATGGGCGGATTCCGGTTTTTCCGCGCTGACCTGGCAGCACGGGCTGATGATTCTGATCGCCTGCGTGCTGATCTACCTGGCTGTCGGCCGAAAGTTTGAGCCGCTGCTGCTGCTCCCGATCGCCTTTGGCATGCTGCTGGCCAACATGCCGCTGGCCAACCTGATGGGGGGGCCCGAGGGTGAGGAGGCAGGCGGCTTGCTCTACTACCTCTATCAGGGGGTGAAGCTGGGCATCTATCCCTCGCTGATCTTTCTGGGTATCGGCGCGATGACAGACTTCGGGCCGTTGATCGCCAGGCCCTCGGCCCTGTTCATGGGCGCGGGCGCCCAGATGGGCATCGCGGTCGCCTTTCTGATCGCGCTGCTGCTGGGCTTTGACCCCAAGGAGGCCAGCTCCATCGGCATCATCGGCGGCGCGGACGGCCCCACCGCCATCTACCTGACGGCCAAGCTGGCCCCGCACCTGCTGCCGGCGATCGCGGTAGCCGCCTATTCCTATATGGCGCTGATCCCCATGATCCAGCCGCCCATCATGCGCCTGCTGACCACCAAGCAGGAGCGGGAGACGGAGATGACCCAGATGCGCGTGGTGACCAAGCTTGAGAAGATCTGCTTTCCCATCATCGTGACCATCTTCTGCGTGCTGCTGCTGCCCTCGGTCGCTCCTTTGATCGGCATGCTGATGCTGGGCAACCTCTTTAAGGAATCCGGCGTGGTGGAGCGCCTGTCGGCCACCGTGCAAAATGAGCTGATCAATATCGTCACCATTTTCCTGGGCGTTACCGTCGGCGCGACGGCCAATGCCGAGACCTTTTTGACCTTCCAGACCATCAGCATCATCGTCCTGGGCCTGACGGCCTTCATGTTCAGCACCGTGGGCGGCCTCTTGATCGGCAAGCTGATGTATAAGCTGTCCGGCGGCAAGATCAATCCCCTGATCGGCTCGGCGGGCGTGTCGGCCGTGCCGATGGCGGCGCGCGTCTCTCAAATTGAAGGCGCCAAGGCAAAGCCCGGCAACTACCTGCTGATGCACGCCATGGGCCCCAACGTGGCCGGCGTCATCGGCTCCGCCGTTGCGGCGGGCGTCCTGCTGTCGCTGTTCAGATAAAATAAGCCTGTCAAAAGGCGCTGATGCCTCAGGACCCCGGGCTCTCTTCGGCCCGGGGTCCTTTATAACCGGCCGCGCATCGGGGGAGGCCGCGCTCAGCCCCGTACGCAGAAAACTTCCCGATTTCACCGTCTTCGCCCTTCATGCGGACGGTATTTTTCATACTGCATACATAAGCTTAAGGTTATGACATTCATAATAATAATCCTGCTTGCCTTATTTGATGATGGCGTCTATCATATCGGTAAGTCATGTGGTCTCAGGTGGAATGACCACGCGTATCAAAGGGGATGAACGGTCGGGTATATCGGCCGATCCAAATATACTCTTAGGAGGAATCAGTCTCTATGAAAAAAACGGTAGCACTGTTGATGGCTGTTCTGATGCTCGCCGGCATGGCCTCAGTCGCCTCGGCCGAATGGACCTTCGAGCGCAAGATCGACGTCGTCTGTCCCTGGGGCGTGGGCGGCGGCGCTGACAGCACGATCCGCCCCATGGCCAGTATCCTGAAGGATATTCTGGGGCAGCAGGTAGACGTACTCAACGTAGAGGGCGGCGGCGGCGTCAACGGTGTCGAATTCACCTACAAGCAGCCTGCCGACGGCTACACCTTCATGCTGGGCACCCAGAGCCTGATCATGCAGGACCTGCAGGGCAACATGTCCATGAATTACCGCGAAGAGTTTGTGCCGGTGGCCAAGCTGGTGCACTCCATCAACATCATCGCCGGCTCCAAGAAGGCGCTGGATGCCAAGGGCATCAGCAGCTTCTCCGAGATGATCGAGTATGCCAGCGAGCATCCCTATGAGGTGTCCATCGGCATGCTGACCGCCACCGGAGCCGATGGCGTGAGCATGAAGCAGACCCTTGAAGGCCTTGACGTACTGGAAATGCCCTATAACGGCGGCGCTGAGATGACCGCGGCCCTGATGGGCGGCCACATCGACATGATGATCACCGGAACGGATGAGATCCAGGGCCTGATCGAATCCGGCGACGTGATCCCCCTGGTTGCCTGCGCCGAGAAGCGCATGACGCGCTACCCGGACATGGAAGCCACCGGCGAGCTGGGCATTGATTCCTATGTCGGCACCTGGCGCGCGCTCTACGCAAAGAAAGGCACCCCGCAGGAGGCCGTTGACGCGATGATCGAAGCGCTGAAGAAGGCTGTTGAAGACCCCACCTGGGTCGAGTTCCTGACACGCGCCGCCTATGATGAGCGCGAAGGCTTCACCTACGGTGATAATTTCCGGGCGCTGATCGACTCCGAATACGAGATGTTCACCGAATACCTGACTGCAGAAGGCGTGATTGCCCCCAAGTAAGGGATCGACCTTAAATCAATTATGACCGGAAAGGGGCCCTTCCCCTTTCCGGTCATTAGAGGAGTTGAAAGCCTTGTTTGAACTGATTTTAAACATCCTGCTCTTCCTTGGTCTGGGTTATACGCTGGCTTTCCACGTCGTGGAAGCGCCCGTTCCTCTTAAGGTGCAGAACAACCCCTACGCCATGCAGCCCGGCACCTGGCCGAGCGTGCTGATCGTGCTGCTGATGGTGCTGCTGTGCTTCAATATGTACGGCATTGTCAAAAAGAACAAAGGCCGGGAGAATTTCACCCTGACAGCCTTTGTATCGGGTATCCCCGCTTTTTTCAAGAGCAAGCTGTTTCTGGGGATCGCCATCGTGGTCATCGCGTCTTTTATTCTGGAACCGCTGGGTTTTATGGTGACCTGTTTTCTTTTTTTGCTGGGATACGGCTATCTGCTGGGGGACCGCAAGCACTGGAGGCTGCTGATCGTTGCCCTGGTCGTGACCCTCTTCCTGTATGTCGTTTTCGGCGTGCTTCTCTCCGTCAATCTGCCGCGCGGCACCGTTCCCTTCCTGCGGAACTTTGCGCTGGCGATTGAGTCGATCTTACGTTAAGGAGGCGCTGACAATATGTTCAATACGCTTGTTCAAGGCATGGCCATCGTGTTTGAGCCGTCCATCCTGCTGATGGTGCTGTTTGCGGTGGTGCTCGGCACCCTCTTTGGCGCTTTGCCCGGTGTGAGCGCCACCATGGCGGTCGCCCTGGGCCTGCCCTTTACCTATACCATGAACCCCGTGCAGGCCATTGTGTTTCTGGTGGCCGTATACTGTTCTTCCATCACCGGCGGCAGCATCGCGGCCATCCTCTTTAAGATACCGGGCGTGCCGTCCAGCGCCCCGACCACCTTTGACGGCTATCCCATGGCCCAGCGGGGCGAGGCAGGCAAGGCCCTGGGCGTCGCCCTGGTCACATCAGCCATCGGCGGGCTTGTGTCGGCCCTGGCCATGTTCATGCTCAGCCCGCAGCTGACGCAGGCCGCGCTCAGCTTCGGTCCCAGCGAAATGTTCGCCGTGACCTTTCTGGGCCTGTCCATCCTCACCAGCCTGGACAGCAAGAACATTCTGCGCACCCTGATATCGGGCGTATTGGGCCTGCTGCTCGCCTCCATCGGCCAGGATCCTGCCTATGGCGTGCAGCGCATGACCTTCGGCTCCAACCAGCTGCTGTCGGGCATCGAGATGATCCCCGTGCTGATCGGCGTCTTCGCCGTGACCGAGGTGCTCAAGCAGACCGGGAAGCCCGACCGCCTCAAGGCGGAGGACGGCATCGGGGGCGGCAAGGTCAACACCACCATCCCCAAGTGGAAGGAATGGATGTCCATCAAATGGGTCATCGCCCGCAGCGCCGTCATCGGCACCATCGTCGGCATACTGCCCGGTGCCGGTGCCACCATCGCCAGCTTTCTTTGCTATTCCACGGAGACCCGCCTGTCAAAGCACCCTGAAAAGTTCGGCACGGGCATCATCGACGGCATCGCTGCTTCCGAGACGGCCAACAACGCCGCCACGGGCGGCGCGATGGTCCCCCTGCTCAGCCTGGGGATCCCCGGCGGCAACGCCGCGGCAGTCATGATGAGCGCCTTGGTACTGAAGGGCGTACAGCTGGGCCCGCTGCTGCTGGTCAATCAGCCGGAATATTTGAGCGCTACCTTTGTCTCAATGATTATTTCAAACATCGTGATGGTCATTGTGGCCATCGCAATCGCCAAGGTATTCGCCCAGATCCTGGCCGTCCCCTATTCCATCCTGGGCCCCGTCATCGTCATGCTGGCCATCATCGGCTCTTATGCCACCAACATGAGCATCATGGACGTGAAGATCATGGCCATCGCGGGCATCGCGGGCCTCCTGTTCAGCGTGCTCAAGTTCAACAGCGCGGCCCTCATTTTGGGCCTGGTGCTGGGACGTATCTGCGAGAGCAACTTTGGCCGCGCCTATACCATGAGCCGGGCGAAT
>CAZVUU010000039.1:0-19182 GCA_964630465.1 uncultured Christensenella sp. | reverse complement strand
TGTCAAAGGATTCGGGCTTCTTGCGGCTCTTTTCCTCACTGCCCAGGATGCAGTCGCCCGTAAAGGTCATGGTCAGCCGGGTGCGCCCGGGCTCTGGCCCTGGGACAGAGGCGTCCGCTTCCTCCGGCTGTGCCGCCGGAAGATCTTCCTTTACAAGGAAGAGGCTGCCGGGAGCCTGCGTATCCCCGGGCTGCGCCGCGGAGGCGAGGGCCGGCGTTTCGCCCAGATCTTCCAGCCTTTGCATGCGCGCATCCGGGTCATCCAGCACCAGCACCTTGGTGTTGCGGGGCAGCCGCTTCCACAGCCACTCGGCGTTCAGGCCCGTATCCCCCGCAACGGGGTCGACGCGCACACAGCCATGGGAGGCCTTGCTGCCCAGCAGCGGTGTCTGGTCCGAAAAATCCTTTTGTTTATTGACCAGCTTGTAGCCCATCTCGTGGATCAGGTTGCCGCCGTCGATGCGGATGGCAAAGTCGTAGCGGTAGCCCTCGCTGGTAAAGCTCTTGACACGCTCCCCGGTGATGAAGGCCCCGGCCCGCGTCTCCTGAAACACCTTTTTACGGGCCATCAGACCGGTGCTGATGTTCAATGTGCCCAGCAGTCTGGCGCCTTCGGGTGCGCTCTCATCCGCTTCATAGACATATAATTTTTGCGCGGATTTGTCGATCAGCAGCCCCCGGCGGGGATCGGGCGCGACCATCTTCAGCCTCGCCTGCCTGACATAGCCCTCAATATAGCTGCCGTCTTCCGTCGCCCAGGCTCCCACTTTGGTGTAGCCATCCACATCTGTTTCCAGGATGATCAGGCCCGCTGTCTGCCCATGGACATGGCCGATCCTTTTGCCGCCCGGCCGGTCATAGAGCGGCTCATGGTAGAGATCGCCCGCGTCTACAACGGCTATCGGGGACATCATGGCCTGCCAGACGCTCTGTATATCCATATCATCGGGCAGGTAGCCGCCGGGCTGCGTGGCCGCAAGGGGCAAACGCTCCCGGGGTTCCGTGACCTCAAAGAGGATGTCCGCCGCTTCTTCAAGGCGGTCTCTGGTGATAAAGCGCAGGATATAATGCCCCGGCTCGATCAGCTTGCCTCGCAGCTTGCCGTCCCAGTTGAAGGTGGTCGGCTTGTTGCCCGGGCGCTTCACCGTCCACACATTGAGCGCCTTGCCCTCGACGCTGTCCTGAAACAGCGATATCCGCACGCTGCCTTCCTTGGCCAGCATAAAATCGACGATAAAATCATCCATCTGATTTTGCGGGATGCTGCCATGGGAGGGGATGCAGTAGATAAGCTGTATGTTTTCCTCCGCCTGTGCAAAGGCAGGGAGGACGATCAGGAAAAGCAGTGTCAGCGTCAGGAGGGCCCGGGCAAAGAGTTTCATAACAGGTCGGTCATCCTTTCTCATCGACATGGCCATGGGCCGGCAAACAAAGGACAGGGGTTGGACAGACAAAAACCGCCCGCGTCACGGCTATTTCTTCATCTTGATCTTTGTGGCGACCATCCGCGCGGCGTAGTCATACTCCTCGCGCGGCAGGTTCAGTGTCATGAAGACAAAGGCATAGGGCCGGTACAGCTTGATGCGCCCCGCGTGCGGGCGCAGGGAGTAGCGCTTGGCATCCTGCCAGACCAGGTATTCCTCGTGAGCCATATAAAAAGGCTGGCCGTCAGCGTTTTGCTGGACGGCGCGCGGGTCGTAGCGCAGGCCTCTTGCCCAGCAGCGCAGGCGGCCCGGCTTGATCCAGGTACGCTTCAGCACGCCTTTGGGGTCCATCACATACTGCACGTTTTCGCGCCCCTGCAGCGCCAGAACCAGCAGGGCCGTGCCGATGGCGGCAAAATACAGCTGCACCATCTGCGGGAGGATGCCCGAATCCGTCAGGAAGAGGAAGGCGCGGGAGCCTGTCAGGATATATTCCAGCGCCAGCATCACCGTGATGAGCAGCCCCAGGGCGATCAGCGGGAGGCGGAACACCCGCCCCAGCCGGACCGCGTCGCCCAGCACCATGCGGTAATCCGACCAGATGAAGCGGGCGGCGGTGCCGGGCAGGCCCTTGCCGCAGCTTTCGCAGACATTGGTCATATTTTGCTTCTGGCACTTGGCGCAGTAATAGATCAGCACAGCCTCACCTCCCAATCAAGAAACGGTCAAAAGAACTGTAGAAAGTATAGCATCACGGGCAAGAAAAAGGCAAACTGCCCCTGTTCTTTGTTACATTTGTCAGCAAGGCGCAAAGCCTTCCGCTCAGTTTTGTGAAACTTGACGAAGAACAACTTGACATATGTCGAATCTGTCCAGTAGAATGGACTTGTCCGGCAAGCAATCGGCTGATGCCGCTTGTGCTTGCTGTTTTGATACACTACCGGGCTTTAACCAACAGGCCGCAAGGCTGCGGGCCTTTATTCATACAGTTTTCGCACAATTTCAGGGACTGTTTGAGCGATAATGCTTTTCGTGTATACATTCAGCAGGCTGCCGCGGGGGAATTGCCCCCTCGGTTGTTTTGCGTGGACAGGTGGCGGACTTATTGCTTCGTCGCCGCTGAATATTGAATGAGACGGTTTTACCACCAAAGAAGGAGGAACAGATGTCCCCAATAGTAGCCATCCTGCTGATGGTTGTGTTTGGCATGCTGGGCGCGGCGGCAGGGTTCATGTACCGCAAGCAGATCACCGAACAAAAGATCGGGCGGGCGGAGCAGTACGCGAACGACCTGCTCAACGAAGCCACCCGCAAAGCTGAAGAACAAAAGAAAGAAAGAATCCTTGAAGCCAAAGAAGAGGTGCTGCGCCTGAAGCAGGACCTGGACCGTGAAATCCATGACCGAAGGGCCGAGCAGCAGCGCAGCGAACGCCGCTTTGCTCAGCGCGAGGAGTCCTTGGACAAGAAGTTTGACAACCTTGAAAAGCGCGAAGAGCGCATCAACCGAAAATCCGAAGAGATCCAGGCCGCCCTGGATGAGGCTGAGCGCCTCAGGAACGAACAGTCGGCGGAGCTTGAGCGCATCGCCGGTATCACCGCCGACGAGGCCACCCAGATCATCATCAGCCGCGTTCAGAAGGAAGCCTACCACGATGCCGCCGCCTCCGTGCGCGAGATCGAGCAGAAGGCCAAGGAGGAGGGCGACAAGAAGGCCCGCAACATCATTGCCCTGGCCATTCAGAAATGCGCCTCCGACCATGTGGCCGAGAGCACCGTTTCCGTTATTTCTCTGCCCAATGACGACATGAAGGGCCGCATCATCGGCCGCGAGGGCCGCAATATCCGCGCCCTGGAAACCGCCACGGGCGTCGACCTTATCATCGACGACACCCCCGAGGCCATCATCCTCTCCGCCTTTGACCCGGTGCGCCGCGAAATCGCGCGCATCGCCCTGGAGAAGCTTCTGCAGGACGGCCGCATCCACCCCGCCCGCATCGAAGAGATGGTCGAAAAGGCAAGGCGCGATGTGGACGAGCAGATCAAGGAAGCCGGCGAACAGGCTGTCTTTGAAACAGGTCAGCACGGCCTCCACCCCGAAATCGTCCGCCTGTTGGGCCGCATGAAGTACCGTACCAGCTACGGGCAGAATATATTGAAGCACTCCATCGAAGTGAGCCACCTGGCCGGTCTGATGGCCGCCGAAATCGGGGTCGATGTGCAGATCGCCAAGCGCGCGGGCCTGCTGCATGACCTGGGCAAGGCCGTCGACCACGACCAGGAGGGCACGCACGTCAGCCTGGGCGCCGAGATCGCCCGCAAGTACCGTGAGAGCCCCGAGGTCATCCACGCCATTCTGGCCCACCACAACGATGTGGAGCCCACCACCGTCGAGGCCGTCCTGGTGCAGGCCGCCGATGCCATCAGCGCGGCGCGCCCCGGCGCCCGCCGCGAATCGCTTGAAAACTACATCAAGCGACTCACCAAGCTGGAGGAGATCGCCAACAGCTTCCAAGGCGTCGACAAGACCTTCGCCATCCAATCCGGCCGCGAAGTGCGCATCCTGGTCAAGCCCGACGATATCAACGACGAAGGCACCAAGGTGCTCGCCAAAGAGATCGCCAAACGCATCGAAAACGAGATGGAGTTCCCCGGACAGATCCGCGTGAACGTGATCCGTGAAACCAGAAGCGTCGAGTACGCGAAGTAATCAGGTACAAGAAATGAAATAATTAAGTGCAGTAACAAAACCCATGGAACAAGGAGCCGTCACGCTGCAAAAGGCGTGGCGGTTTTCTTGTGCGCTTTAGCCCATAAAACTACCAGCAAAGCTGGTGGAGTAAGAAAGCTTTAGCTATCAGAAACCTCCTTTGCTGCAATTGATCTGATGTAAAAATTACAAGGTAAGCAAAGAAGGCTTGTCATCGAAGATGAATAACAGTAAAAGCTTATCATGCACGAAATGGAACTGTAAATATCACATAGTATTTGCGACAAAGTTTCGTCGGAAAATTATATAAAGGAAAGAGTTCTCTGACGATATTCGACTGTCATGCGACTCTGAAGTACAAATATAGAACCGTCACTCCTGGTACCGAAGCTATGATGCTGATATGGCAAGAAGAAACAAAGAACAAATAGCGCAAAATATCAGATCACAGCTTCAATCAGATATGGCGGTGGATCAGATGTCATTCAAAGAGTATATAGACCCGTTTACGGGCAACAAGCCAGAGAAGGCATGAAAAAAGGCCGCTTAAGCGGCGGCCTGAGAAAAAGCTGCGGTTACCGGATCATTCAGCGCGTCTTCAGACGCTGCCATCGAATGGTCTTTTAGGCCTGGCTGGTTTCAGCTCAGGAGGCCTGCTTCTCGCTCGGGCAGGCCCCCGCGGAGGGGCAGCCGCTGCAGCCGGAGCAGCTGACGCCCTGCTGCCTGCGCCTGACCATGTTTCGGATGATGGCGGTGACGGTCAGGGTCAGCGCGCCTGTCAGGATGATGTTGGCGATATTGTTGCTTATCCAGGTCATCATAATAGAGCTCCTTTTGTCGCTAAGGTTTTATGTCAGCGTGCGCCGGCGGTTTTTGCCCGCAGATCGGTGTCGCCGGCGGGGCGCAAGAGCAGGTAGAGCATCGAGGCCAGCAGCGCCAGGGCGACGATCACGCCCGGGGTACTGGGGCTGCCGGACAGCAGCATGCCCAGCTGGTAGACGATCAGCGAGGTGGCATAGGCCAGGCCGGTCTGGTAGAGGACGGCAAAGCCCGTCCACTTCAGGTCGTTCATCTCGCGGCGGATCGCGCCTATCGCGGCCACGCAGGGGGCGCACAGCAGGTTGAACAGCAGGAAGCTGTAGGCGGACAGCGGCGTGAAGGCGGCCCGCATGTTCTGCCAGACCTGCCAGCCGCTCTGTGATACTTCCTCAAAGCCCCCGAAGAGCACGCCGAAGGTGCCGACCACATTTTCCTTGGCGATCTGGCCGGTGATGGTGGCGACGGCGGCCTGCCAGGTTCCCCATCCCAAGGGGGCAAAGATGATGGCGACCGCGCCGCCGATCCCGGCCAGGATGCTGTGCTCCATGTCGACCAGGCCGAAGCGGCCCTCCTCCCAGCCGAAAGCCGAGAAGAACCAGATGATGATGGAAGACAGCAGAATAACGGAACCGGCTTTTTTGATAAAGCTCCAGCCGCGCTCCCAGGTGGAACTGAGGAGGTTGCGCAGGGTGGGCCAGTGATAGGCCGGCAGCTCCATGACAAAGGGGGCGGGGTCGCCCATGAAGATCCTGGTCTTCTTCAGCATGATGCCGCTGACCACGATGGCCGCTATGCCCACAAAGTAGGCGCTGGCGGCGACCCAGCCGGCATTGCTGAACATCGCGCCCGCGATCAGGGCGATGATGGGCAGCTTAGCCCCGCAGGGCATGAAGCTGGTGGTGATGATGGTCATGCGGCGGTCGCGCTCGTTTTCGATGGTGCGCGAGGCCATGATGCCGGGCACGCTGCAGCCGGTGCCGATCAGCATGGGGATAAAGCTCTTGCCCGACAGGCCGAAGCGCCGGAAGATGCGGTCCATGATGAAGGCGATGCGGGTCATGTAGCCGCAGCTTTCAAGGAAGGCCAGCAGCAAAAACAGCATCAGCATCTGGGGCACAAAGCCCAGCACGGCGCCCACACCCGCGACGATGCCGTCAAGGATCAGGCCGCTGAGCCAGGGGGCGACATTCGCGTCCCGCATCCAGCCTTCGACCAGTACGGGTATGCCGGGCACCCAGGTACCGAAGGCGGCGGGGTCGGGCTCCTCGACGTCAAGCGCCTGCGCATAATCAAGGTAGGACGTGGTGATGTCGCCCACAGGCCGGCCCGCGTCATCATGCATCAGCGTGGTGACGGCCGGCAAAGCCGCCATGGCGGCCTCGTCCTCCGGGCTGAGGCCCGCCTGACGGGCGGCAGCCTCAAAGGCGGCGATGTGCGCGGCGTAGGGGGCGTAAGCTTCCACGGCTTCTTCGTAGGACGCGGCGCCGCTGAGGTGCCATCCCTTTCCGAACAGGCCTTCGTTGGCCCAGTCGGTGGCCCAGGTGCCCACGGTGGTGATGGAGAGGAAATACACCAGGAACATCACCAGCGCGAAGATGGGCAGGGCCAGCAGGCGGTTGGTGACCACGCGGTCGATCCTGTCGGAGGCCGACAGTCTGCCCGCTGATTTTCTTTGGTAGACCCCTTGTAAAATAGAGGCGATATAGACATAGCGCTCGTTGGTGATGATGCTCTCGGCATCGTCATCCAGCTTTTCCTCGACAAAGCGGATGTCGCTTTCGATGTGGGCGAGCCTGTCTTCGGACAGCTTCAGCTGCTCCAGCACCTTCTCGTCGCGTTCGAAGATCTTGATGGCGTACCAGCGCTGCTGCTCCAGGGGCATGTCATGCACGGCGGCCTCTTCGATGTGGGCCAGCGCGTGCTCGACAGTGCCCGAAAAGCTGTGCTGAGGCACCGTTTTGCCGTTTTGAGCGGCATGGATGGCGGCCTGCGCGGCCTCCATGACGCCGTTTGACTTGAGGGCGGATATTTCGACCACCGGACAGGCCAGCGCGCGGCTGAGCTCCTTGGTGTTGATCTTGTCGCCTGATTTTAATACGACATCCATCATGTTGATGGCGACGACCACGGGGATGCCCAGCTCGGTCAGCTGGGTGGTGAGGTAGAGGTTGCGCTCCAGATTGGTGCCGTCGATGATATTGAGGATGGCATCGGGCCGCTCGTTGATCAGGTAGTTACGGGCGACCACTTCCTCCAGGGTATAGGGGGACAGCGAGTAGATGCCCGGCAGGTCCGTGATGGTGACGCCGGGGTTTTTCTTCAGCTTGCCTTCTTTTTTTTCGACGGTCACGCCGGGCCAGTTGCCGACAAACTGGTTGGCGCCGGTGAGGGAGTTGAACAGTGTGGTTTTGCCGCTGTTGGGGTTTCCCGCGAGGGCGATTGTCAGGGCCATGCTTGTGTGTCCTCTCTTACTCTACTTCGATCATGCCGGCATCGGCCTTGCGCAGGCTCAGCCCGTAGCCCCGCACCGAGACCTCGATGGGATCGCCCAGGGGGGCGACGCGCACCATGCGCACGTCCACGCCCTTGGTGATGCCCATGTCCATGATGCGGCGTTTGAGCGCGCCTTCTCCGTTGAGCCTGACTACCTTGACTGTTTCGCCGATCCTGGCATCCCGAAGCGTTCTCATATCAGCTTTTCCTCCTCGTGGACAGGTTGATGTTATCGTCATATCATGATACTCCCGGCCGTCTCGCGGCTGATGGCAACGCGGGAATCCTTTACGCTGACGATCAAGTCTTCGCCAAGCGCGCTGATCACCGATACGATCGAGCCAGGGACAAAGCCAAGGTCTTCCAAATGCCTTTTGACTTCCGGCAAGCCGCTGATCTGTTTTACGATGTTGTTTTCACCGATGGCAGCGAGCGTCAGTGGCATCATGACAAGCCTCTTTCTTTCAGACATTAAGCGAAATCCTCCATTCGATAGATTAGATGAATCTAAACCAGTTAGTTTTCGCTAACGTACATATATTGTACCATATGTCACCGAATGTCAATAGAAAATTAAGGTATACCCGTGTTTTTTTCATCTAATCAGATCGGGGAAAAAACTTGGCGATTTGAGTGGTTTATGATATGCTGTAAAAAAGTTGCTGTAAGCTAACAGGGAAGGAGGCAAGAGAGTGAGTTTGCATGAATCCGGGGAGATGTATCTGGAAACGATCCTCATCCTGACGCAGCGTGGAAAGCCCGTGCACTCCATCGATGTCGCCAAACACATGAATTTTTCAAAGCCCAGCGTCAGCCGCGCGATCGGCATCCTGCGCGACGGAGGCTTTGTGACGGTGGATGATCACGGCCACCTGATCCTGACCCCGTCTGGCCTTGAGGTCGCCGAAAAGATATACGAGCGCCATAATGTCCTGACAGAGTTTTTGATGGAGCTGGGCGTGGATGAACAGACGGCGGCGGCAGACGCCTGCAAGATCGAGCATGACATCAGCGATAAATCATTTGATCTGATCAAGAAGCATGTCCGGGAGATCAAGAAGTAGCCGGGACATAGCTCTGATAAAAATCAAGCAGGAGGCTTCCTTTGGGGAGGCTTTTGTCAAGACCTAATGCAAAAAATGCCTCCAAAGCGGTGGTTTTGGAAGCACACTCTGTAGCAATCGCCTCGATATTATGTCCTACAATACACATTAGAACCTTCCATAGTGTTTTGACACCAAATGAAAAATAAGTCTATGATATAGCTAGTAGCTAGACATCATTTGAACCGTTAACATGAGGGAACGATAACTTAATATTATGGAGGTATTACATAAAAAATGTAAAAGATAAAAATACATACTTTAATATGCCCTGCCTAAAAAATTGTTGCAGGATATAATATTTTGCTCGTTCGAGGAATTGCATTAAGCATTACATGATGTCAACTTTTCAATCGCTTAAATATGGAACAAATGATTCTATCCGCTATTGCTCCATCATTGGGAACAAATCCGAATTCCAAACCAATCTTTATTGGCGAGTTCGGATTTGTCATTTATTTTCCCCCCAGGTTACCCCCTTCACACCTTCAATGTGAGGGGGCTTTTTTAGAACGGTGTGATGCTATTGTCAATCATAACGACATCTCCATCCTTTATGTCTCTATCCCAGGCTGTTACCAATAGCATATCGCTGGATAAGCTGTTAATCACTGGCGTATGAGTAGCGTTTCCTGGTGCTTTCTTAACTGTGATTTCTTTAATTCGATATTGCATTCTATTGTCAACGTATACCTTTTGTACAGCATACACAATATTTTCCGTAATAAAAGCGTTGTTTGGAACCAGCGCGTCATAGAAAGGCGACTCATATACGAAATCAAACCCTTCAAGTTCATGGCTAAGACACTGCAGCACGTCTAAATCATCGCTCAGTAAAGAAACGAATGTTTTATTTCCTCTATTCTCGCATGTATCGACAGTAAGCTGTACCATATCCAATGGGTTTGTTGGATCGGACAGCTTTACAAATTGATTCTCCATTGCCATTTGTACATTACCTTGCAACTCAACTTCCAACAGCCATGGCGCACTGCTAGGCAAAACTTCAAATAGCAGCTTATTTCCAAGCAGCAAAGGCGTACTATCCCTCAAAACCCGTGATACCAAAACACCATCGCATGGTGATACAAGCACATAATTGTTATTGCGGATGGTCTGATACTTTTCAAATTCTGCTTTTGCCAATTCACATTGGCCCGTCAGATTGTCTAAGGTGTTTGTTTCATAGATTCCTAAAATCACTACTTCTTGATATATATCACTAGCCAAAGTATAGGCAGCCTGCAGCTTTTCCGCTTGTTTCCCTGTTGCGTTTGGTGCGTTTTTCAGGTTGGCTTCCGCTTTTTCAAACGCTTTTATTGCGGCCTCTTTCGCTTGCGGATAATCTCTTTTGAATGTAGAAAGACTTATCAGCAGTTCATTATACTTTTTTTCTGCTGCAAGTAAATGTTGGTCCAACAAGACATTATCCACACGAATCAGCGCATCGCCCTGAGAGACGGTTTGTTGCTTTTCATCAATAACCCATGTAATCACCAAGTCTTCCGGCAAGAAGGAGGGGGTTCGAACTTCCTTTATTCCATCTGACAATACAGAAACAGCGGCAATACGATTTTTATACGTTATCGTGCCACTTGTAACGGAAGCAACGTTCACCTTTGGAGTGGTCCAAAACACAATTGATTTATTGAAAAACACAAGCGCCAACAAAAAAAGAATAGCCAACACTATAACACTACGCATCCTTCTATTCATTTTACAATCCCCCCAAACCATCTAAGATATGGTCTTTCAATAGCAAATACAACAACCCCGTGGGAAGCATGAATATCATAGCCCCCGCAAACACGATATGAACAGGCACGCTTACTTTACTGTTCAACAAAAGAGACAATGGGTATTTCCTCGGATCTGATAAGAGGATCAGTGGTTGTTCCACCATATTCCAATTTTCCGCGAAAGTAATGACAAATAGTGTTATTAATCCCGCCTTTACATATGGAATAATGACATGAAACAGCGTACAAAAAGTGCTCTTGCTCTCTAACCTCATGCACGCACACAATTCATCCGGGACGCTTATAATGAACTGCCGCATCATGAAAACGCCAAGAGGCGCAAACACACCAGGCAAAATAAGACTCCACCAACTGTTATAAATCCCAAGCGCCTTGCTCATCATATAAACTGGTAACAAGCTGACTTGCAGCGGCATTACCATGAACAATGCGTACACAAAAAATAGCGATCCGCGACCAGGAAATGGTACTTTTGCCAATACATAGCCATTGAGTAAAGACACAATAGTATGACAAGATGATATTAGAAGTGTAAGCAAGAAGCTGTTGAAAAACATTTCCAGATACTTCTGGTGTTCGATTAACACACCGTAAATCTGATCAAGACTCACCACTGGCGGAACAATTGCAATTGCCAAGACTTGGCTATCGAACAAAGCAGCTACATCCCCTGTTCTCATCATAGCGTGAGTAAAAATGAGAAAAACAGGAGCCAGCATCATTCCCGCGAAAAGCCACACTAGCGGGACAATAAGAAATTGGGTTTTTCTTTTACTCATTCTATCTCCTCACTATAATGGCGCATCATTTTCAAAAGAGGAAGCATAACGATTGCAATGATCGAGGCCAGTAGAATAGCACCTGATGACAGGTTTTGGTAATTAAGTTTTGAAAAATGATTGTTCATGTAATGCTGGACAAGGTAAACTGGTTCTCTGGGATATGCGCCATATAGTAGATAGGCTTCTCGAAACAATCGCATACTACACATAATGGCATATACCAACACAAACATGAGCATTGGTTTCAACTGTGGAAAGACAATACAAAAAAACCTTTTAACGCTATTGGCACCATCCAGTGCAGCCGCTTGCTCAAGCTCCTCATCCAGTGTTAGAAAAGCACCCATGACAAGCACTAAAATCATCCCAAGATTCTTCCATACAGCCAATGTAAATAAACTGAGCCATTCTCCATTAAAACTATTATTAATCATCCCTCCGCTGTAATTCAATAGCACAACAAGGTGGTTCTGTTTTGAAAATAACAAGCTCCAAATTGAGGCGATTGCTGAAGATGGGACAAATGCAGGGAATAGAAACATGCTCTGCAGTGGTCGAACCAATGGATTCCGCCGCATTATCAACGCTAAAAGCATCGCAACCACTATAAGGCACAATGGTAGTGAGACAGCCAATATCATTGAGTTTTTTAAGGCCAATTGATAATAAGCATTTTGAAGCACTGTTCCAAAGTTTTTCAAACCAACAAACGTGGGCCTAAAGGCAGACTCGACGACTGCATGATATGCAGAAACTGCAAATGGAATCACATAGAACATTAGAAATCCCAAAAGCCCCGGTATAAGAAGGTAGCAATCTTTCAGAGGATAAACCACACTCTTCCTTTTAGGCGACCGATAAATTAACCCTGTTAGCATCGGTTTATCACTCCTTTTTAACAAGCCAGACAAGTAGCAGCACGCTCAGGTTTCCGATTGTGACAATTAGCATATGCCACCATTTCACAAGCGCTGACAATGGATGTGCAAGAGCGATGCGCGTATTGGTGTTATATACAAATGCCAAAAAAACTTCTTTAATTTGACTGAACAAAAACTTTTTCGGAATGTACTCGGAGGATAACTTTACACCGTCTGCGAAAAAAACCATCACACCACCAAAGCACAGTCCCATCAACAGACATAGGCAGGCGGGCATAGCAATCGGCCGAAGTGACTGAATAATAGCTGTTCGAGCGTAATTTCCTCTCCATATCTCTTTTACAACAACAGCCCTTCTTTTGCAGAATTTTCGCAACTTTTTAACAATTTGCCACCATATCAGCAAAAGGCATACACTCAAGCAACCTCTTGCCAACATCTTCGCATCTACCCACGACTGTGATAAATTCGTGAACGCCAGCATATTGGCTTCCACCACATTAACTCGCATTAACCAGTTAATCCCCAGCATTGCCTCTTCCGGCTTTCTGAGCACCCCTTCAATATGTGTGATGCTGAGCGGAGCTGACGTATCTTGAATTATATAAACAATATCTTCGCCATAGTAAGCGATTTTTGACATGAAGCTGCTGAAGACATTTACTACACCGATGATTATATGAGGCTGCTTATTTATTATAACAGTCTCGCCCAACACATCTATATGTGCAAACAACTTGATTGCCACAGCATCGCTTACAACGGCAAATTGACGCCCAGCATCTTCCGGCCACAATACACGCCCTTTAATCAGCGACGGCCTTAAAACTGAAAAATACGAGCTTGTTACTTGATAAACTTCGCCTAACATTATTGAACTCCCGGTTGTGCTCAAGGCCTCCGAACTTCGAGAGTACAAGTATACGTTTGAAAAGACAGGGCTTGACGATAAGTAATTCTGTTCCTCCAGCGTGATATTAGTATCGGCATTAACTTGTATCAGCACCCTGTTTTCGCCTGGGAAGGATGTGCAGACAAAGGCAATCAAGACACAAACAAACACCGCAACCAATACCCTCAACCCGTATTGAAAGCGAAGTCCATTTCTGTTTCTAAACAATGGGATTACTCCTTTTGCATCATCGCCATTCGGCTGTCAAGCGCCGCGGTCATTTCGGACAACTGCAAGGTGTTGTTCATATATTGCGGCATCAGTTCAAACCACAACCGCGATAGTTCATACCAATCGCCGGTATTGGGAAGCAAATGTTCCCGCATGAAAATGAATTTTTGGAAAGCTACTTCACTGATTTCTTCATATTCATCAGTCCACAGATATACAATATAGTTATCAGTGTTACTTACTGTATAAGTCATATTGCCTTTCTCGTCTGGCGCAAAGGCGTCATAAAGCGAAATGGCGGGATTAACAGCGTAGTATTCCGGAATCTTTTTTGTAAAAATCTGTGATTCATGGGATATAATATTTTGAATGTTGGGGTCAAATGCACTCTGCAAAAAATCCAGCGCTACCTTACTGTTTGGTGCATTGTGCAATAGCGAGTATGAGTACAGGGCACCTACATAACCAGGCTCATTGGAATCAAGGGTTGGGGGAAGCAAAAAGGTGTGGATCCAATCGTTAATAATGAACCCATCCTCAGACGAAAAAGCAGAAATCAAAGCAGCATCTGCGCCTTGAAAAGTCGGCATATTGCCACGCATATCTACCAGTGCGCCAGAAGAATATATATCCATAAAAATCGTCATTAAGTGCTCAAATTCTTTTGTTTGGAAAGCCCCCCCTTGCAAAGCATATTGATATGCGTATTGCTCAAGGAAATCGTTGATAAATCCAGATAACCCGCTTGAATGATAATGTCCACGCATTAGAAAGAATTCTTTGATTCCGTCCCCGTTTATGTCATAGGGCAGTGTTTTGCATAATTGTAAATAGTCTTCCCATGTCCAAGCTCCTTCAGGCATTTTCACTTTGATGTGTTCCGCTAATGAATCATTCCATCCGAAAAAGGATTGGTAAATGGCTTTGGGAAATCCATAGAGTTTTCCGTCCGTTTCAGCTTGCTTTTTCATGTCGATCCACGATTGTGGCCATGAATCCAACAACGGTGTCTCATACAGATTTACAAATACACCTTGCTTTGCATAATCCATTGATAAGCGTGTTCCCAGTATAAGCAAATCTAGCATTGCCTCATTGCTTAACAGGTAAGCTGATAATTGTTCTGTTGATAAATAGTGGTAAACGATCTTGCCTTTCGGGTATTTATGCGAGAAGGCTAACTCCAACGGTAAGTTATCTGCTAGATTTTCTTGAACGATTCCGATATGTAATTCCACTGGTTCCTGTGACACGACGGGATTGTTTGCAATATATGCATCCACTGGAGTTTTGCTCTCTTCTGCCAGCGCCAATCCTGCTGAAAGAGAGAAGGTCACAAGGAGTAATAGAGCCAGAGTTCGTTTCATCATCATCCACACCTTCCGTTTAGTTGGTATTTCTCGCCCATGGGGCACGACAAGACCAAGAACCTGAATCCCAGATTGGTTGGGCCTGTCGTGGCCCCTGGGGAGGTGTCATACAATTTCCAAAAGACACATCATAGCGATTACCCGGCGAAAGAATTCGCAATCGAGGCAACTTCTCATTTGTGTCTTGGCACACTTTTACTTGTTGTGTGTCGTGCTTGCAGAAAAACCCGCACCAGTCCTTGTAATCGTGCTAGAATCTTGTGTCCGCGTGCCATCTAGCGCAACATTCACGGTGTCTTTGTAAGTAATCGTCGTGCTGCCGCCAGAGAACTTTATAGCTATCGATTTCCCGCCAGAGGCAACAGTGGCGCTGAACGAAGGATCACTATTTTTAGTAGCGACCGTTGCTGTTCCTGCTTTTGCCAATGTCGTTCCTTGGCTCGTCGCGCCGGTATACTGGGTGCCAGCGCTGTTGTTTTTCAAAAGATATGTGTGCGTACCCTTGGCGATGGTTTTCGAGAAGTACTTCCATGTATCATCGTAATAGTGTTCAAAGTGCGGTCCGTTGAAGGTTGTTGTGAGCGTTGAAGCCATTGCAGAAACGGTACCCAAGAGCATAATGGCAACCACCAGTAAGGCAACTAACTTTTTCATCATGAAAAATCCTCCCTCTTTGTTTCAATAAATTGTAGTTTGGTGTCGTGCATACCAGAAAATCAATCGCTCGTCAGGGGAGATAATGACCATTTTCTTTAAAATTCAATTGACATATATGTTTGTTTTTGCTATTCTTGTTATGTTCTTGTAGACACTCAATCGCAATAACGCGATTGAAGCTCGTCCAGCTAAGTTTGCAAGAACATCCTTGTTGTAATCAAAATAGCGCCGCAGTGGATGTATCCCGTCCTTATAATTCGCACTACACTGGTGTGCTGTTATAAATTATAAGGACCCATCTAACTTCTTGCGCATTGCGCATCACCCCCTTTCATAATGCAACTAAGTGTGTCCGTGACAACACTTTCGGTGCGTTGACGCTCTCTCAACGGTGGATTAAGCAAAATTTTTTGAGGTTGAACACGCTGCCAATTTTTTCAACACCGCTTACCGTTTGAGGTTTTGGGGAAGCTTGGGTTGATAGTGTCCGCCGCTGCTGGCGGTAGCGGCACCGATGGTTACCATGAATTGAACCAATGTTACAAATCCAAAGAGTAAGCGGGTCCTGTTTTTTGTAGGAGTCTAGAGAAGTTTTTCATTAGTGATTCCACCTTTCGCTTATCGTTAGCATCATTATAGATTCTTTTGGCGATTAAAGGTGACTTAGATCGTCAATCAGCATTTACAGTGCACGAATCGACAAAACGTGTATTTCACGTACTGTAGATACTCGTTCGCCGCAAGTGGACTGATTGACAAAACAATGCCCGCTTATTACTCTTGGCATGTAGATGCTTTCCGCATTATGCTACAAGGAGGATGTTATGCCGTCTTTACTGTGGACTGGATTTGAAGTGTTCATTAATTTGGTCGAGGTGGCTGGCTCAGTATATCTGGCATGGTGCTTACTTGGCGGAGATCGAAAGTCTTATTTTTTTACCAGTCAATCCATCGTGTATATATTCGTTGGAACGGTATGGTTGTCGGTATACTTGTTTGTTGATGCAGTATTTTATCTGGATACGCTACCCGTTATTATTACATTTATACTCTACTCGATCTTTGTTCTACGTGCCAAATGGTATTTTGCTCTTCTGTGGTCCTTGGTCAACATGCTTCTGCTGCTTATAACCGCTTATACCATTCCAGCAATTTTGGGAGCAATTCTTAACGTGCCATTTAGCTCATTCTATGAGTATGAAAGCGTACGCCTGTTATCCATGCCGCTTGCTCATATCCTTTGGATGGGGATGTTGGCTATTACCATCAGGATGGCTAAGCCTAAGCAATCATTTTACCAATTAAAAAGCAGCGGTTGGATCTTTTTGTCTGTTCCAGTTTTTAGTATTGCCTTTATTGCCGTATTGGTGCAGTATGCGTTCGCGCTTAAAGATGAATCAGTTTCAGTTATGTTTCCGGCTTTGATAGGAATAGGTCTCATGGTTATAAATCTTGGTGCGTTGTACGTTTACAATCAAATGTCAAGACAAGCTGAAGAAACGATGCTCCTGCATGCCCAAGTTCAATTGGGCAGTATGGCAAAGCACCATCAGGAAGAACTACAAGAGCTTACAAGCGAAATGCGCCGTTTTCGTCATGATTTCAACAACCACGTCCATGTATTGCAAGGTTTCGCGCAAACAAAGAACCATGCTAAACTTGAAGCTTATCTGAACGACTTGGCCGATAATGTCGGCTCTTTTTCCGATTATATCGTTACAGGCAATACCATATTGGATGTTTTGCTTTCCGGCAATATCAGCTTAGCCAAGCAAAAGGGCATTCGTGTCACATTGGATGCCATGGTACCGGAAAAGTTGCCCATCAGTGATCAAGATTTATGCATATTAATGGGCAATTTATTCAACAACGCACTTGAAGCAAACCTGAAAATTCACGATACAGCGAAACGCTTTATTGATATTGCGCTACATGTTCAAAATGGGCAGGTCGTGATTATGATTAAGAATGCGACAGATGGTGCAGAAAAGAAGCGTGGAAACCGCTTCGTCACAACGAAAAACAATTTACCAGGACATGGCTTTGGCCTTGTCAGTATAGACCACCTGGTAAAAACTTATGGTGCTTTCTGTGAACACAGCCATCATAATTATGTTTTCACCACCACTCTTATCTTTCCTATGACGGCACTGGCGACAGCATAGTACCCAACAGTGTTTTATACACTTCGCGCACTGTGAAGGGCAACTCATACCATTGTTTACTTTATTCATTCCACCCATGCTATACTTTGCAAGGGGAGGTGTAGAAATGCGCATTGTCATTTGTGAGGATATTCAGAGTCACTCGGAGATTCTTATGGACTTTATTCAGAAATGGTCGGTGTCACAGCAAAGCCATGTGGATGTGGTTCACTATCAAAGCGCAGAAGCTTTTCTATTTAACTGGTCAAAGGACAATACGTTCGATTTAGCTTTTCTTGATATTGAGATGGGTCAATTGAACGGAATGGAACTGGCAGGACGCATTCGCAAGCAGGATCAGGCAATGCTGATTGTATTTACAACGGGGCTTAGGGATTATGTTTTACGTGGTTATGAGGTGCAGGCTTTTCGCTATATGCTTAAACCTCTCAAAGAAAAAGACTGCATACGTATACTAAATGACGCCCTTATCAACATGCAAAACAAGAGAGCGGATTCCTTTGTTATTGCTCAAGAAACACAAAGTACTCGCTTATTAAAAGATGAGATTTACTATTTTGAAATGGATAGCCACTATATAATTGTACATACTGCCAGAGGAGAAAAAAGATATAAAGAAAAGATGAATAACCTGGAACAAATGCTTGGCGAACCGCATTTTTGCAGATGCCACCGTTCATACCTTGTAAACCTTTCGCATGTGCGGACCATTAACCGTGATATGGTCGAAATTGATAACGGCGATATCTTGCCTGTCAGTCGCGCTCGGTGGACTGCGCTCAATCAATGCTTCATGGGGTATTACATGGTGCGATTGCCGTCGCAGGATAAATCAAAATAGGAGAAGAGCACAAAGGAGGCAATCGACAATGCAATGGGCGATTGACCGTGTGATGATGCTTTTTATGGCGAATGATGCAATTCCCGAAGCCGAAGCAGATATATATCGCTATGGCTTGGATTTGCTCCTTTCCTCTATTATCAACATTCTCTCGATTCTGATGTTGGGAATTATCACGCATCATTTCAAAGCGACTGCGCTTATGGTTTTATTTTACATTCCTTTGCAGAGCTTTGGTGGAGGGTATCATGCCAATACGCACTTAATGTGCTATGCGATTACTCTTTCAGTCATGGCTGTATCTGTTTGCATAGCCCAATATGTGCCAGTTTCATGGCTTTTGAGTTTTAGTATTCCTGGAATTGTAGTGCTTTTCAAGCTAGCACCTGTCGAACATGAAAATGCACCTTTCAGTGTCTCATTCGCAGCCAAAATGAAAAAAGTCGTGCGAAGCATTAGCACTATTTTTCTATTGACTTCTTTTTGCATTAAGGAGTCGCATCCTCTTGTGGCATCCTGCTTAGCAGTCAGCCTAATAATGTCATCTATGTCACTAAGTGCAGCGCATTTTAAAAAGAAGATTTTAGCTCATCGCCATAAAACGACATAAACATTCTATTGTGAAAAAGTGGATGGACAAAATGAACTGGCTTTAAGTAGTGTCTCTTGAATAACGAAAAAAGCCAATAGAATCAACAAGAAACAACCCATTTCTGGTATAATAGGTGCAAGGAAAAGAGCAGTAAGGGCAGAAAAACCTTGCACTTGCACAGAAGGGGAAACGAGATGTACCGAAGGAAAGCACGCCAGGCAAGCTTCTTTGAGGACGCGACGCTGTTTGGCGGGGTCAGGCTTGATCCCGAGAACAGATGGATCCGGATGTCCAAGCTGATTCCCTGGGAAATCTTCGAGGAACGCTACGCCTCCTTGTTTTCCAATCCCAGTGAAGGGAAGCCTGCCAAGTCAGCCCGAACAGCCATAGGCGCGCTGATCATCAAGAAACGCTATAAATTCTCTGATGAGGACATTGTGGACGAGATACGGGAGAACCCCTATCT
>CAZVUU010000038.1:0-19651 GCA_964630465.1 uncultured Christensenella sp. | reverse complement strand
GCGCGGGACCAGGTCCTCAAAACGGACTTTTTGCCCGAGTTGTTCATATTTTCAATGCGCTTAAACAGCGCTTCCTGCACATAGGGCCCTTTCTTGATTGAACGGCTCATTGATTCTGGTGCCTCCCTTCATTTGTTTTACTTTGCATTGATACGCTTGACGATCAGGCGGTTGGAATACTTCTTGCGCTTGCGGGTCTTGTAGCCCAGAGCCGGCTTGCCCCAAGGCGTAACAGGCGCCGGAAGTCCGATGGGCGACTTGCCCTCGCCGCCGCCGTGCGGATGATCGACCGGGTTCATGACAACACCGCGCACAGAAGGCCTGAAGCCCATGTGACGTTTGCGGCCGGCCTTGCCGATGCGCACGTTCTCGTGATCGGCGTTGCCGACGGTGCCGATGGTGGCGCGGGCGTTGATCGGCACTTTGCGGATCTCGCCGGAAGGCATGCGCAGGGTCGCCAGGCTGCCTTCCTTCGCCATCAGCTGGGCGTAGGTACCGGCCGAACGGGCGATCTGCCCGCCTGAACCGGGCCGAAGCTCAATGTTGTGCACCAGGGTGCCGGTGGGGATGTTCTGCAGCAGCAAAGAGTTGCCGGGTTTGATGTCGGCAGACTCGCTGGAGACGATCATGTCGCCCGCCTTCAGGCCCATGGGAGCCAGGATGTAGCGCTTCTCGCCGTCCAGGTAGTGCAGCAGAGCAATGAAGGCCGAGCGGTTGGGGTCGTACTCGATGGCCGCCACCTTGGCCGGAACTTCAAATTTGTTGCGCTTGAAGTCGATCAGACGGTACTTGGCCTTCGCGCCGCCGCCCCTGTGGCGGACGGTGATCCTGCCCTGATTATTGCGGCCGGCATGCTTCTTCTTGGGCTGCAGAAGTGCTTTTTCAGGCTTTTTCTTGGTAAGTTCCTCGTAGGACAGCACCGACATAAAGCGGCGTCCCGGGGAAGTTGGTTTATAGACACGAATTGGCATTTCTTCTTCCTCCCTTAGACCATGCCTTCGAAGAACTCGATGGGCTTGGAGTCTTCGGTCAGCTTCACGTAAGCCTTTTTGACTTCGGGGGTGCGGCCGCTGGTGCGGCCCTGTGTCTTGATCTTGCCGATCTGACGCAGGGTGTTGACTCGCTCTACTTTGATGTCTTTGAACACCTTTTCAAGCGCCTTTTTGATCTCTACCTTGTTGGCGTCGACGGCGACTTCAAATACATACTGCTTGTCGGCGATGCCGTTGTAGCCCTTCTCAGTCAGTACGGGGCGCAGGATAATATCATGAGGATTTTTCATCAGGCGTATACCTCCTCAATGCCTTTGATCGCGTCCTGCAGGATGATCAGCTTGTTCGCCCGCAGGATGTCATATACGTTCAGCGTGCCCACATTGGTGCCCGACAAGGTCTGGATATTGCGCGAGGCGCGGATGATGTCTTCATCGGGGCCGGCCATGACCAGCAGGGCTTTCTTTTCGACGCCCAGATCCTTGAGCATCCGGACGATCACCCTGGTCTTGACCTCGCTGAGGGCAATCTTGTCCACAACGATGATGTCGCCGGCGGACAGCTTGCTCGACAGCGCGCTCTTCATCGCCAGACGGCGGACTTTCTTGGGTACCTTGACCACATAATCCCTGGGCTTGGGAGCGAAGGCGACGCCGCCGTGGCGGAACTGGGGCGCGCGGTTTGAATGGTGACGGGCGTTGCCCGTGCCCTTCTGGCGATAGATCTTACGGCCACCGCCGCGCACTTCGCTGCGGGTCAGGACGCTTTGGGTTCCCCGGCGCTTGTTGGCCAGAATGGAACGAACAACCAGATGCATGGCGGCCACATTGGGCGTGACGGCAAAAATCTCGTCCGAGAGATTCAGCTCGCCCGCTGCCTTACCCTGCATGTTAAGAACTTGAATGCTTGGCATAAACGATATCCTCCTTCTTAGGCTTTGCAGGTGTTGCGGACCAGCAGCAGGCTGTTCACCGGGCCGGGTACGGCCCCTTTGACGAGCATCAGGTTGCGCTCGGCATCCACTTCCACTACTTCCAGGTTCTGTACGGTCACGCGCTCAACGCCGTAATGACCGGACATGTGCCTGTTTTTGAAAACGCGGCCGGGGGTGGTGTTGGCGCTCATGGCGCCGACGCCGCGGTGATACTTGGAGCCGTGGCTCATCGGGCCGCGGGACTGGTTCCAGCGATAAATAACACCGGTGAAGCCGTGGCCCTTGCTGGTGCCGGTCACGTCGATCTTGTCGCCCTGCTCAAACACGGAGACGCCGATGGTCTGCCCGACTTCGTAATCAGCCGCGTCTTCCAGCCTGAGCTCGCGCAGATAGCGCGTAGGCGCAACGCCGGCCTTTTTAAAATGCCCGGTATCGGGTTTGTTGACCAGCTTCTTCACGCGGTTTTCGGGCAGCGTGTCAAAGCCGACCTGAACGGCTTCATAGCCGTCCTTTTCCATCGTCTTCTTTTGTACCACGGTGCAGGGGCCTGCGAGGATCACAGTCACCGGCACCAGGCGGCCGTCGGGCAGGAATTTCTGCGTCATGCCCAACTTTTTGCCTAAAATTGCTTTTTTCATGATGGTTCCTCCTGCCTTTAAAGTTTGATTTCAATTTCGACGCCGGCGGGAAGATCCAGCTTCATCATGGCGTCCACGGTCCGGGCGTTGGGGTTATGAATATCGATCAGCCGCTTGTGCGTGCGGCGCTCAAACTGCTCACGGGCATCCTTGTACTTGTGCGGCGCACGGAGAATGGTGATGATCTCTTTCTCGGTGGGCAGCGGGATGGGGCCGGAAACACGAGCGCCCGTGCGCTTTGCGGTATCAACGATCCGCTCGGCGGACTGGTCGATCAAGTTGTGTTCATATGCCTTGAGCTTGATCCGGATTTTTTGATTGGCCATTTGAATTCCTCCTATTAAATCGTTCTCATGGTACCGGCTTTGCCCTGCGCCGACGCAAGATGGCGCTGTGCTTTTTACCGGTTTTTCTTTGCCGCCTGGTCCAGCGGAAAAGAGCCTGAGTCCGTCGCCCGATTGTTCGGGCTGGTCGGCGGTAATTACCCGCCCAAGGCCGGGGCGGCAACCTATCGCGTCATCCCTAAACAGACAGCCTTGTTATTATACGCATGTGAAAGGCAATTTGCAAGTGTTTTCTGCTCTGTTTTGCTTCTTTTTTTGTTACGGATCGTTCGTTTTCCCTGCCAGAGCCTCATTTCCGGTGCACTTTAAACAGCCGTCAGTGACAACCCATCCGTGTGTATCATATATTCAATAATGCATCCCTTCACGCCGGGTACAAAGGGACGGGGGCAGCCATAGAGGTCAATTTTCTTCAAACACTCTCTTTTTCCACAGATAAAAGGGTCGAAGCATCAAAAAGAACAGGCCTCCGCAGCAGATCGACATCAGCCTGCGAAGGAATGTCAGGCGGAGCAGCTCAGGGCTGCGCATTGACAGCAACCCGGTCTCACTCTCCCGCAAATGCCAGAAGGTATCAAGAATTTTCACCGGATCCACCGGATTTGCCGGCACCCACTCCGGAAAAATATAGACGGGCGCAAGAAGCGCTTGAAGGATCAGAGCGATCGCCGCCGCATTCGCCGCGTACATGGCAATGACCACGAGGGCCCCGAGCGACAGCTCCGGGAGCATCCGGGCGGCGTAGCGGCTCTCCAGCCGCTTCTTTCCTCCCCGGATGATGCTTTGGGAGGCTCTGTACGTAAGCTTCAGAGATACCGTCACCGCCATTGCCCCAAAGGCGCACAGCATCAGCCTCAGCGGCAGGCGGGCGCGGTAGGCTTCCTTGCTCAAGCTGTAAAAATCGCCGCCGCTGTGCCAGTCGGCCATGCTCTTGCTCAGGGCCGCATAGGCGCCGGCCCTGGGCATCATCACCACGCTCAGCATCCTTGTCTGGATGCCTGCCCGATCGATCGCTTTTAAGGGTACAAGCACGCAGCTGGCTTCCCTGTCACCCGTGGTCCTGCTGTTTCGGGTGACGCCCACCACCTTGAATTCCTCTTCGTCGATCGTGAGCGAACGGCCGATCGGATCGCCTGTCCGGTACAGCTCAATGGCCAGCCGCTCATCGATCACCGCTGAAAATGCGCCCTGTTCGATCTCTTCCAGGTAGAGCTGCCTGCCTTCGGTCAGCACGCTGTCCGGGTGGAGCTTGGCGCCCCACAGACCTTTTAAGAGCGCGCTGCCCGTTTCCTCCCCGGCCAGTTGCGTTTCAGGCGCGTATGCCACCACGCCCCAGGCAGTCATCACGCCGCTGAGTTCACTCATCCGCTTGCCCAGTTCTGTCAGAGTCTCTTCCAGCTCGCTGCGCTTTTCCTCCGGGGATGCTCCGGGCTCAACTACGCTTTCGTGATCATCGGAGGGACCGGCCTTGACTGCTTTGGGCGAAAGGGTATTGTACTCGAAGATCTCCGGCGCGCTTCCAAGACTGCTCACAAGCGCTCCGATGCATACCGCGAGCAGCAGAATCACAGCGGCACGCTTAACGGACATATTCCATCACCGCCAGCCCGTCCCGCAGCGCCCTGTCCTCTCCGTCGGCGATCTGGATGCCGCTTAAATCGTCCTCAAGGGCCGCAAGCTTTGATGAAGTCTCGATCACCGTCACTTCCCGCCTGTTTACTGTATAGGCTGCGTTTCCAAACAGCCCGTCCGAGGTCTGGCTGATGGCGTATACATAGTATTGACCGCTGCCGTCGCTTCGCAGGGCGCTGGCGGGCAGCAGCGTGGTGGTCCGCTGAGCCTTATAGATGACCTGCACCCGGACCGTGCCGCTCATCAGTTTGCTCAAGCCGCCCAGGGCGGACAGCGCGGCCTCATCCAGCTCGATCAGGGCAAACATCCTGCCGTCCGCTTCGACCTGCACAGCGCTGACGGTCAGCTCGCGGTTCTCCTCGTTTACGCGGGCCTTCATACCTTCGCTGATTGTTTTTTCAACATCGCTGATATCGCAGCGGATCACGGGCATTTCACCCGGCGCGCTCAGATAATAGGCCGGCGCGCTGCCGTCGTAGGGCTTGCCCTCTTCCAGGGGAAAGGCGGTCAGCCACCCTTCCCGTTCGGCCTTCACTTCCTGCAACGCCATCCGCATCCTTTCAAGCGCCAGCATCTGATCAAGGTAGCCCAGGATGTTCTCGCTCATCCCGTCAATTTCCCTGATGTAGTCAAACACTCCCTCCGATACTTTTGCAGCGGGGCTGCCCTGGCCGGTATAGATGCGTTTGAGCATATCCGTTGCCTCATCCCTGGCCAGCTTTGCGCGGTACGCTTCCCGCATGGCGGCTTTCATGCGGGCTTCAGGTTCTTCTTCCTCCCCCGGAGCTGCCGCCGGCACGTCCTCTACAGGCCAGTCCTCCATGCCCCAGCCGTCCATATCCCCGGGCAGTTCCTTCCCCGCCCGAAGCGCCGCCGCCCTCGCCGCGTACAGCTTGTTCCAGTAGTCATCCGTAGCTTTGATCATGGCATTGTAGTAATCATTGTGCTCACTCGTCTGCCTGATCCTTACGCCGCCGGCGACCTTCTCCGCGCGCTTACGCACTTCTTCTTCATATTTGGTCTTCAAAGGCTCCAGCTTCTCTTCAAAATCAGGTGTTGCCGCCGTATACAGCGTATCGCCGGGCTTGATCAGGTAACCGGGCCGCGCCATCAGCTTTGTCACGGTCTGTTTGAGTTTTCCGGCTTCAGAGACGGTGACGGGCTCGCTGTGCGAAAAGAGGACCTCCCCTTCCAGCTCGATGCGGTCTTCCAGTTTACCCCTCGTGGCGGAGATCTTCTGCACCTTGGCTGTGGTGATGGTCTGCACGGTCCGCGCGAAAAACAGGCCCGTCAGCAGAATGCTTATCAGCAGCAAAAAGCCTTTCGTGATCCTCTGTTTTGTCTTCATCGCGCTTTCCTCACTTCATATCACTCAGCTGGATGCCCAGCAGAATGTCTTCCTGAAAATAGATATAGATCAGCAAAGCCGGCAGGATATACAAAGCCGCGCCCGCAAAAGCGACACCCTGATCGTTTGATGACAGCTGGTTGAACATGACCGACAGCGGCATCGCCCCCTGATCGTTGCTCAGGTAGATCAGCGGCTGCTCCACCATGTTCCAGCTGTCCGCAAAGCTCAGCGCCGCCGAGGCGCCCAGGATGGGCTTTGAGATCGGCAGCACCATGTGCGCGAAGCAGCGCCAGGTGCCGGCCCCGTCCATCATCGCCGCCTCAAACATATCGCCCGGTATGCCGACCATGTACTGGCGGATCAAAAAGATGTATAGCGGCGAGAAGATCATCGGCAGGATCACCGCCCATTTCGTATTCATGAGCCCCAGCGTCCTCATGGTCAGAACGCTGGGCGCCATGGTCACCTGAAAGGGCAGCAGCATCAGCATCAGCACCATGAAAAACAAGGCGTCGCGCCCCTTGAACCTGAAGCGGCTCAGGGCATAGCTGAGCATCGGGATCACCAGTGCCTGGCCCAGCAGAATGATCAGCGTGTAATAGACTGAGTTAAAAAACAGCTGCAGGTACAGGGGCTTTTCAAGCAGCAGGCTGTAGTACTGCCCCAGCGACACGATGGATGGGGACAGCAGGATATCCATCCACTGATCCTGCGCGTAATTGCCCTGCGTTTTTTTATAGGCTTCCATCTCCGATTGGGGAAAAAAGCTGTAAAGGAAAGTCTGAGCGATCGGCAGCACCAGCAGCGTACAGACGATGATCAATACCGCGTAGCTGAGGATGCGGCCCGGACGGAGGGGCTTCTTTCTTCCACGCTTCCTAAGGTGATCAGCCATGGCCGCGCACCCCTCTGCTCGCGTACAATATGCCAAACAGCGCAAATACGATCAAGGCAAAGCTGTAGGCCGCCGTCGTTACGTTCTGGTAATCCAGCTTGGCAAACTGGTTGTTCATATAATGCTGCAGGGTATAGAGCGAGTCGCTCGGATAGGCCCCGCCGATGAAGTACACCTCTTTAAATATCTTAAACGCGTTCACCCAGGCCATGACAAACACCAGAAAGGCCGTCGGAAGGATCATCGGCAGGGTGATCTTCAATTCCTGCTGCACGACGCCCGCCCCCTCCAGCCTGGCAAATTCGTACAATGCATCCGGCACGGAGGACAGGGCCGCCGAAAACAACACGATGGAGAAACCGAGGTTCTTCCATATATAGAGCATGACGACAGGCACACGAAGGGCTGCGTTTTCAAGCCACGGTACGCGCTCGAAGCCCATCGCCGTTACCAGACGGTTGATGACGCCGCCGTAATCAAACATGATCATCCAGACGACCATCAGGGCCGAGCTGGGGACCAGATAGGGCATCAGCAGCAGGTTTCTGAACCCGACCGATTTTTCCCTCAGCGCCCTGAGCATGACCGCCAGCACAAAGGCGAACACAAAAATCAAGGGCGCTGAAATCAGGCTGAGTTCCAGCGAGTTTTTCAGCCCCAGACGGAATACCTCATTGTTCCAGACGCGCTGATAGTTGGCGAACCAGACGATGTTGTTTGAGATCGTGCCGTCCGTCATGCTGTAGTAGATGCCGCCTAAAAACGGTACCACGTAAAACAGCAGCAGACCCAGCATGCCCGGCAGCAGAAAGAGCCAGAGGCTCTTCTTCTTGTAAAACATCGCCGCTCCTTCTCAAGCAAATTTCCAGCAACCATATACTACTTCATTCTTTTGCAGGCATCAAGGCAATTCAGGGCTGTGATTTGTAACAAAATTAGCATGAATGATGTTGAATGCGGGTGCCGTGCAGCCTGCGGGCTGCGCAAGGCATGGGTCACTATCCGTCCCGCAACGGCAAAGGGGCTGCTCGGGATATCTATCCGGCAGCCCCTTTGAAATGGCTGAGTGACAGCTTAAGCACGTCTTAACTCAGCACTGTCTGTTTTTTGACCTCACATTCCTTCCAATCGCATCAGCCGAAGCTTTCCGTCAGCCTCATTCAAAAACTGCTCCAATGGCATCTGCCCCTCGATCAGACGGCTGTACAGGCTGTACATCTCTTCATTGTTAAACGCCATGCCATGCTCATATGTTCTGATATAGCTGTTTTCGATCAGCTCACGATAGGCGGCGATGGTTTCCTTGCGCACGATATATTTGGCTTCCTCCCGCCGGTCTTCGAAATATTTCTTCTGGCGCTCATAGTTCGCTTCAAGCTCCGTCTTTTCGGCGCCTTGCGCATTTTTGATCGCCTCTTCATAGTAGCTCAAAGACTCCGCCATCCATTCGATCGACCGCTCATAGTTGGGGTTCAGGATGTCATCGTTCATGGAAGGGTTCATCATGGCGCGCTTTTCAGGCAGGATACTCTCTACATACTTTTCAATGTAAGCGATGGCCGCGTCAATGTGTTTGGATTTGGGGTTGACCGCCATCATGGTCAGCTGGATCGGCACGATCAGCTTGTCACCTTCATTGATGCCGAACTGCAGAGGCACCATGCGCCCGACATCGAAGAACTTGCCTCCGCTGCCCCAGCTGGCAGAGTTGTCATCGTCCATGCCGGTCATGCTGTAGTTCATGCTCTGCAGATCGACCCAGTAGTAATCCTGCATCAGAGGAGCCTTGCTGTAGATCTCGTCGAGCAGTTCCTGGCTGTTATCCATCTCCCAGTCGATCCTGGGGGCAATGTCTTCCGTGTTCAGGGCCAGGGCGCGCTCCAGCATATCCTTGAGCTGAGGGTCATTGTATACGAACTCTTCCCCCTTGACAGCCTTGGCGTCCTGCTGCAATGAAATGGCCATCTGGACCATCCGGCTCTTATAATCGTCGCTTTGCAGCGGCACGATGTCGGGATATTTTTCACCGAGCTCATCATTCCATAGCTGCAGCAGATCGATCAGCTCTGCGAAAGTCCCGGGCAATTCAAGGCCTTCCACCTCTTCAACCAGCCTCGTATAATAGCTCATAAGGCCGTGAGTATACATATCAACGGGTATCATATAGAGCTTTTCGTCATACATGCCCGCTTCCTTCATCATCGGATAGAGGCTGTCCATATAGTCCCGCAGAACAGAGCTTGAGCTCAGATCGGCGGCATAGCCTTTGCTCATCAGATTATTGATGTCAGTATAATCTCCGCTGAACATCAGGATATCGATGTTGTCCTCCCCCGTGACCAGAGCCTGCCCCAGCTCCTGCGCGGAGCCGAACCATTTGCTTTCAAGGAAGGTCACCGGCATGCCGCCCATGGCAGCCATGGCCTTTTGATGACCGTCATCCATGTAGCCGCCATAGATGGTCAGGCGGCCTTCAGGCAGCATGTCCGGATCGGCCTTACGAAGGGAGAGGCTTTGCCCGCTGATCACCGCGACACGGCCGTCTCCGAGGGCAAATATCCCGTCGCTTAAACCGCCGCCGTACTGGCTGGGCATCAAATACGCCGCCACTTCAGCCGGCCCCCTATCATCAAACACATAGACCTCACTCTTGCCCAGGAGATAGATCCTGTCAAGCTCTCCGTCATAGGCCAGTCCCGCGTTTTCATATTCAAAGGGTACACCGGAATCGCCCAGCTCCGAGACACGGTCTTCTTCAGGGTCAAACCTGACCAGCATGGTGTTTCGCATTTGCGATGTCTTTTCATCCCAGACATTGTCGGGGTCCATCACCAAAGCAATCAGATCGCCATCCTTATACGAAGCCAGCCGCCAGATAAACTCAGCGTCGTGGCGTTTTGCTTCGCCGCCCAGGGCGATGTCATAGCTCAGCAGGCTCATCTGCGTAAAGCCAGCGTTATCCCAGCTTCTGTTGACCAGGTACACGCGCCCGGCATGCCCCAGGATCTGCATGGGGTCCTCGACATAGCCCTCGTCGCCCCAGTCCATGTTGCGCAGGGGGCTCACATCGATCAGAACGCCGTCTGTAATCGTCAGTCCGCCGTCCTGCTCAGTCAGGGGATAGACGATCCCCTGCTGTTGAAATTCGGCGGCATACAGTTTGCCGCTGTCTTCAAACAGACGCAGGTTATAATACCTGTCAAAAGCGCCTCCGCGGACAGCTTCTTCACCCGCTTCCCGGGTGCGGAGATCCTGCAGATCTATCTTTACCGCCGTTTCATCACCGGGCGTATAGCTGAAAAACTCTCCGTCATTGATCAGGTACAGCTTGCCGTCAACATAGGCAGAGCTGCTCAGCCAGCTGTCTTCGTCCAGCTTAATATCCGCGCTCTGATCTGCCGGAGTCTCGGATATGGCGGGCACCCGGATTCCAAACAGCAGCGCCGTCAGCAATAAAATATTCAATAATTTTTTCATAAGCGTCTCCTTCCAGGCATTACATGAAATAGCAAACGACCGGACCTTTATAATACCATCAAAATCAATAAAAAACGGCGCTTTTGAGCCGTTTAAATTGTAAACTTTATGTCAGCGCCGCGATGCCTTTACGGAAGGCTCAGTTTCCCTGATCTGACTGCCACTGTTTGACAGCTTCCTCCAGGGTATGCCAGGCCAGCACAGCGCACTTGGTACGGGCCGGCATCTTGGAAATACCCCGGAAGGCCACCGCGTCCTCCAGCTCCTCCAGCTCCTCGTCCGACGGCGTTTCGCCGCGTATCATCCCCAGAAACAGCCCGGTCAGACGCCTGGCCTCTCCCACTTCCAGGCCCTCCATCATCTCTGCGAGCACCGAGGCCGAGGCGGACGAGATGGCGCAGCCACTGCCGGTCAGGCCCACCTGCCGAATGAGTCCGTCCTTGATCTCAAGCTGCAGGCTGATCTCGTCGCCGCAGCTGGGGTTGATGCCCCGCATGATGACATCAGCCTTCTCAAGCGGATGCCAGTGTTTTTTGTCCGCCGCGTATTCTGTGATGATGTCCGTATATAGTTCATTAAGCTCCATAGCCCAGCCACTTCCTTACCCCCCGCAGGCTCTGCGCCATGCGGTCAATATCGTCCTTTGTATTATACAGGTAGAGGCTGGCCCTGCAGGCAGACTGAATGCCCATATACCGCATGAAGGGCTGTGCGCAGTGATGGCCCGAGCGAATCGCCACGCGGTCCGCGTTGAGGATGGTGGCTACATCATGGGGATGCGCCCCTTCAATATTAAAGGCCGCCACACCGATGCGCCCCTTCATGTCCTGAGGGCCGATCAGCTGCATATGCGGCACAGCCTTCAGGCTTTCCAGAAGATAAGCGGTCAGCTCCTGTTCAATTTCCCCAATGCGATCAAGACCCGCTTTGCCCAGATAGTCAATGGCCGCTGCCAGCCCGACCGCCCCGCCGACATTGAGCGTGCCCGCCTCAAATTTTTGCGGCAAAGGCGCATAGCTGGCGCTTTGCTCCTCCACATATTCGATCATGTCGCCTCCGAACAAAAAAGGAGGCATGGCATCCAGCAGCTCATGTTTTCCATAGAGGATGCCGAGGCCTGCCGGCCCCAGCATCTTGTGGGCCGAGAAGACATAGAAATCGGCGTCCAGCGCCTTTACATCCACCGGTACATGGGGAACGGCCTGCGTGCCGTCCACCAGGACTTTCGCGCCCATCCTGTGCGCGCGGCTGATGATCTCCTCCGCCGGGTTCACGACGCCGGTGACGTTTGATATATGCCCCATGGCCACCAGCCTGGTGGCCGGGGTGATTTTATCCTCTATTTCCTCAGAGGATATACGCCCTTCGCTGTCGGTATACAGATAGCGCAGCTTCGCCCCTGTCACCCGCGCCGCATACTGCCAGGGAACCAGATTGCTGTGGTGTTCTGAGATCAGCAGGGCGATCTCGTCGCCAAAGCTCAGCTCCTTCACACCGAAGGTTCTGGCCACCATGTTGATGGATTCCGTCGCGCCCTTGGTGAAAATAATTTCCTCCGAACGCTCTGCTCCTATGAAGGCGCGCACCTTCTCGCGGGCATCCTCGAGCGCTCCGGTGGCTGCGACTGAGAGGTCATAGGCCCCCCGGTTTGGGTTTGCGTTTTCTTTGGTATAAAAGGCATCGACGGCCTCCAGCACGGCGAAGGGTTTCTGAGTGGTCGCGGCGCTGTCCAAATAGGCCCATCGCCTGCCTTTTTCATCTGCCTGTGTCAACAGCGGAAAATCGCCGATAAAGGCATTCATCCCTTACTCTCCCCCTCTGTCAAGCGATTCCTCGACTGCCGCCGTGATCTCCTCCCGGACGGCATCATCCGGTATGTCTTCCAGGATCTCGTCAAACGAAGCCTTGGCCATCATTTTTCTGGCCTCCGCCTCGCTGATGCCGCGGCTGAGGATGTAAAACATCATGTCTTCATCGAGTCTGCCCGATGTGGCGGCGTGCTCGCCCTCTACATCATGCTCACCGCACAGCAGCAAAGGCACGGAGATATTGCGCGCCCGGCTGCCCAGCAGCAGCACGCTCTCCTCCTCGCGGCCCTTTGAGCCGGACGAACCGCTCACAAAATCGAGCGTATCCCGCAGCATCTTATAGCTGGACCCGTGAAGAATGCCGCGCGCGCGGATATCCGAAAGGGTTTTCTTCCCCCGGTGCTCGGCTCTGTATGTCATATCCAGCTTTCTTTCTCCGTCCCCCAGATAGAGCACATCCAGCTTCAGCTCGGCGGCGTCGCCCGCCAGCTGAACATTGCAGCTGGTATTGCTGACTGCAGCCCCCAATTCCGCCAGGCTGATGTGCAGCCTGGCCTTCGCATCCACGATGGCCTCCACCGCGTCCAAATTCTTTGCCTGCCGATGAAGGTTCTGCAGCTTGATCAAGTGCAGCTCGCTGCCCGGCGCCGCGGTGACGCGGGTGATGCCGGTATGTTCGGCCGCGGCACCCTCCTCACTGTAGTACTTGATGATGACAACGGCACGCGCGCCCTCCTGTGCCTCAATATAAATCTCCTCCGCGAAGATCGGAGACTCCGCGGAGATCCTGCAGGTAATGGTCAGCGGCAGGGGTGCTTCAAAGCCCTTGGGAATGGTGATATTAAGTCGTTCGCCCGCATTCATGGCTACGAAATCGGCCAGGGCCTCGGGCACAAAATAATCAGCCCCCCGGCTCCTGAAATTCACCTGAGGCATATGAGGGCTGATGATCAGCCCTTCCCCGTGTTTTATGCTGAGCGCATCTGCCGAAGGCTTGCCTGAGGCGGGGTTCAGCACAACGCTGATATCATTGGCCCGTGGCCTGCGCCATACGCGTACGGGCATCCGGTTGATCGTTAATGTTTGACTCATCTCTGTCTCCTCACCCGATGGTGCCTTCAAGCTCAAGGCTGATCAGGCGGTTCATTTCAACGGCGTATTCCAGCGGCAGCTCCTTGGCGATAGGCTCCACAAAGCCGCGGACGATCATGTCCTTCGCCTCGGTTTCGGAAAGCCCTCTGGTCATCAGGTAGAAGACTGCCGAGTCGCTGATGCGGCCTATTCTGGCCTCATGGCCGATGTCCACCTGATCGTTGCGGATATCCATCACGGGGATGGTGTCCGCGCGCGAATCGCTGTCCATCATCAGCGACTCGCACACAACGGAAGACTTCGAGCCCACGGCCTCGGGCAGGATATGAATGTCGCTGCGGTACAGCGCAATGCCGCCGCTCTTTGAAATGGACTTGCTCGAAACGGTGGAGCTGGTATTGGGCGCCATATGGTAGACCTTGGTGCCGGTATCCAGGTGCTGGTCGCTGCCCGCGAAGGTGATGCCGATAAAGCTGGAACGCGCCCCTTCTCCTTTCAGGAAGCTGGAAGGATAGAGCATGGTCTTGTGCGAACCGAAGGTACCCGAGACCCACTCGATCGCGCCGTTTTTCTCGACGCTGGAGCGCTTGGTGTTCAGGTTCATCATGTTTTTGGACCAGTTTTCGATGGTGGAGTAGCGCAGCGTGGCGTTCTCGCGCACGTACAGCTCCACACAGCCCGCGTGCAGGTTGACCACATTGTAGCGGGGGGCGGAGCAGCCCTCGATGAAGTGGGCCTTTGCCCCCTTTTCCACCACGATCAGGGTGTGCTCAAACTGGCCGGCGCCAGGCGCGTTGAGCCTGAAGTAGCTTTGCAGCGGGATGTCCAGGTGTACTCCCTCAGGCACATACACGAAGGACCCGCCCGACCAGACGGCGCCGTGAAGCGCCGCGAACTTATGGTCGCTGGGCGGAACGATCTTCATAAACAGCGGCCTGACCAGGTCTTCGTATTCATGCACAGCGGTCTCCATGTCGGTGTAGATGACGCCCTGGCTCAGCAGCTCTTCGCGTACCTTGTGGTAGACCACCTCAGAGTCATACTGAGCGCCTACGCCTGCCAGCGACTCGCGCTCGGCCTGGGGGATGCCCAGGCGCTCGAAGGTATTCTTGATATACTCGGGCACATCGCTCCAGTCGTCCTTCATGGCCGTATTCGGCTTCACGTAGGTAACGATGTTGTTGATGTCCAGCTCGTCCAGCGGCGGGCCCCAGACGGGCATCGGGATGGTGTTGAACAGCTCCAGCGAACGCAGGCGATGCTTGAGCATCCACTCCGGTTCGTTTTTAACTGCCGATATCTCCTCGACGATGTCGGCGGTCAGGCCCTGGCGGGTCTGGTAGTCGCTTTGTACCGCGTCGCGAAAGTCAAACGGGCTTCTGTCCAGCTCTTCAAGTACGGTTCTTTCCTTTGCCATCGCGCGCCTCCATCAAGCCAGGACGGAGGCAAAGCCTTTGCGCGTCACCTCATCGATGATGTCCATGCCTTCTGTCCTCACGATTTTGCCCTGAGAGAGGATATGCACATGATCCACCGGCAGGTCCTGCAGAATGCGGGTGATGTGCGTAATGATCAGGATGGCGTTCTTCGCGGTACGAAAGCGGCTGACGCTCTGAGCGATGGTACGCACCGCGTCGATGTCAAGCCCCGAGTCGGTCTCGTCAAGGATCGCGAGCTTAGGGTTTAAGATCTCCATCTGCAGGATTTCGTTCTTCTTCTTTTCTCCGCCGGAGAAGCCGACGTTGAGGTAGCGGGAGCCGTAAGTTTCCGGGATACCCAGCTGTGTCATCTTATGCTGCAGCGCCCTGCGGAAGGGGATCAACTTTTGCGGCTCGCCCATCTGCGCGTTCTTGGCCGCGCGCAGAAAGCTTTCCACCGTTACGCCGCCGATCTCCTCAGGCACCTGAAAGGACAGGAAGATGCCGCGCCGGGCCCTGGCATCCGTCTTTTCATCCGTGATGTCATGTCCTTCAAAGAGGATGCTGCCCTCTGTCACCTCATAGCGCGGATCGCCCAGGATCACATTGGCCAGGGTGGACTTGCCGGCGCCGTTGGGCCCCATCAGGACGTGCACCTCGCCGGGCTTTATATCAAGATCGATACCGTTGAGGATGCTCTGCCCCTCAGCGGACGCGTGAAGATTTCTGATGCTCAGTAAGTTTTCTGACATTTCTTGCACTTCTTTTCTCCCGCTGTCTGCGGGTAATCTTTGGTGGCGGCATCATGCTGTATGGAGCAATGCTCTCCGACTGACAGGTTGTCCGTGACTGTGTCAAAGAGTCCCGCGATCTGCTCGACCGTCTGTTCATCCAGCCGGTCGATATACCTCGCGATCTCACGGTTGATCTTCGCGTAATGCGCGTCATAACCCCGGCAGGCCGTACGGCCCGACTCGGTCAGGCGGTAGAACACTTCCTTTTTGTTGCCGTCAAGACGATAGGGCTCCACGTATCCTTTTTGGGCCAGCTTTTTCGCCAGCTGCGCGGTTGCTCCGTTGGTGACGCCTAAAAATAAGGAGAGGTCACTGGCCTTGGCGGCCGCGTTCTTCTCCACACACTTTAAAAAATCGATATCAGATGCCGTCAGCTCATGCGCCGTGCCGTAATCCCGTGAAATCCTGGATTCGCAGCTCACCATGCCGATGGTCCGGTACATTTTTCCGATCAAAGCATCTTTGTCGTTCGTCATCGTCTTCCTCATCACGAAGGTATTATATAGCAGCTAAACAATCTCGTCAAGATTCTTTAGCTGCTAAAATATATCTGTTTTCAAAAGGGGCCGGGCGGGAAACACCCGCCCGGCCCCTTGCCATGAATATCGGCCGATCAGCCCTTCATGACCTGCTGATAGTTCTCTTCCACGGCCTTCCAGTTGACCACATTGAAGAAGGCCTTGATGTAGTCGGGGCGCAGGTTCTTGTACTTCAGGTAGTATGCATGCTCCCACACGTCAATGCCCAGGATGGGCGTAAAGCCATTGTTGTCCATCAGGGGGTTATCCTGATTGGGGGTGGAGCTCAGCGCCAGCGTGCCGTCCTTTTTAGCGCTCAGCCAAGCCCAGCCGGAGCCGAACTGCGCGCCGCCCAGGCGGGCGATCTCGTTTTTAAAGGCTTCAAAGCCGCCCAGCTGCGCCTTAATGGCTTCGGCCAGAGCGCCGCCCGGCTCGCCGCCGGCGTTCGGAGCCATGGTCGCGAAGTAAAGATTATGGTTATAATAGCCGCCGCCGTTGTTGCGGATGGTCCGGCGCAATGCCTCATCCTGCACCTGGTTAAGGTCAGACAGCAGTTCGACGATATCCTTGTCGGCAACGCCCGCCTTCTCGGCGGCTTCATTGAGGTTCTTTGTATAGGCACCATGGTGCTTTGTATAATGCGTCTCCATGGTCAGGGTGTCGATATGGGGCTCAAGCGCGTCATAGGCATAGGACAGTTGAATCTGTTGATACATGATAGTGGTTCCTTCCTTTCAAATCTCCTGGTTGATCGCTTCTGCAAGCGGGATAAGTTGGATGTTAGCTTTCGCTAACTCACTGTTATGAATATACACCGTATAGGCAGGAATGAAACAAAAGATCCAAAGCCACGGATTTTATGGATATTATGCTAAATCTTGTCAGCCGGGAACAGAAAAAGACCACCGATCCTCAACAGATTCGGTGGTCTTGCTTCTGGTCTGGGTGAGAGGATTCGAACCTCCGGCCTCTTGAACCCCATTCAAGCACGCTACCAAGCTGCGCCACACCCAGATACCTTGAACACGAGGAACATCATATCCCGACGCATGGTTTTTGTCAAGCGGCATTTTTCGATATCAGCGGCTTATTTTTGAGGGCGTTCGGAGGCTTTGCTGTCTCCATATCCCGCAAGGCCGGCCCTTGCGGCCCGCTGCCAAGGGCGATTTCAATTTTATCCCGGACTCATCCCGTCCGGCCAAGGCTTCTTCAGCGCCTCGTTTTGTGGCTCTCTTCGTTTATCTAAACACCCCTTCAGACGCAAAAAGCATGGACAATCCTCCCCGCCTGATTTGGACTCCGCAATGATAATGCCTTGTTTTTTTCTTTGATGTCCGGCTTCGCTATGGTATGATACAGACTGATCTTGCAGTTTACGGGAAAGGACAGCCATGGAAGTACATCCTCTGTATCCGCTCTGGATCAAAGCGCAGCAGCAGCCCATGGAGGGCTGGGACTTTTCGCATCTGGACGGACGGATGGAGTCCGGCCCCCTACCCTGGGATTACAGGCAGATCGTCCTGGAGCGGCTGCACCCCGATATGAGGCTGCTTGACATGGGCACCGGCGGCGGCGAGTTCCTGCTGGGCCTGGGGCATTCTCATCACCTCACCGCCGTAACGGAGGGCTACGCGCCCAACCTTGCCCTCTGCCGGGAGCGTCTCAGCCCCCTGGGCATTGAAGTCAGGGCAGTGGGAGAAAACCAGGTCCTGCCCTTCAGCGATGAGAGTTTCGGCCTGATCATCAACCGGCATGAGGATTTCTCAGCCTCTGAGGTATACCGCTGCCTCCGCCCGGGCGGCCTGTTCATCACCCAGTAGGTCGGCGGCGGCAACAACCATGACCTGGCCGCGCAGCTGATCCCCGGCTGTTCCCCTTCTTTTCCCGGGCATACGCTTGCAAACAACCTTCGGATGCTTGAAGCGGCAGGTTTTGAGATCCTGACGCAGGAGCAGGCTTTCCCCTTCCTTCGCTTCTTTGACATCGCGGCGCTTGTCTACTTTGCCCGGATCATCGAGTGGGAGTTCCCCGGCTTCTCAGTCGATGCCTGCCATGATCAATTGGTCAGACTGCAGGAGGAGCTTGAAAGAACGGGCCGTATTGAGGGCAGGGAGCACCGCTTTCTGATCACTGCCCGGAAAAAACACAGGAAAACGAACCAAATGAACACACAGGAGGTATCTCAATGACCCAAGTCAAGAAAAGAGGCCGCTGGGGCCTTGTGCTGGTGGTATTGGCCCTCATCGCCGCGCTGGTCGCGGGCGGCCTGTACCGCGTGGGCCAGGGCGAGCAGGCGCTGGTGATCACCTTTGGCAAGGTGACCTCGACCCGCGGGCCGGGCCTTTACTGGCACATGCCCGGCATCCAGCAGATCATTGCCGAGAGCGTGACCACCATCCACGATGTGGAGTACGGTTACCGCACATCCAAGGCCACCTCCCGCACCAGCAGCGCGGAATATACGGATGTGATGGATGAATCCGTCATGCTGACCAATGACAACAGCATCGTGCAACTGGAGGCCATCTACCAGTACACCATCCGCGATGTCAAACAATATGTGTTTGACGTGGTCGATCCCGAAAAAACAATGCACCTGGCCTTTGAGGCGATCCTGCGGCGCAATATCCAAAACAGGTCGCTGGATGAGGCGCTGCTGAGCAAAGACGTGATCGAGCAGGAAGTGCTGCCCGATTTTCAGGCCCTCATCGACAGCTACGAGATGGGCGTGAAGATCAACGGCGTGCACATCCAGAACATCACCGTACCCAGCGCCGTCATCGCCAACTACGAGGATGTCAACAACGCCAAAAACGAGAAGACGCGCCGCCTGGATGAAGCAGAGACTTATGAAAACAAAGTGCTTCCCCTGGCCCGCTCGCAGGCCTATCAGCTGACGCAAAGCGCGCAGGCCTATCACGCCTCGGAAGTCGCCAAGGCGGAGGCCGAGGTCGCCCTCTTCCGCGCGGTATATGAGCGCTATCAATCCCAACCTAATATTACCCGCGACCGCATGGTCATCGAGACCATGGAAAACATCCTGGGCAAGGCCGGGAAGATCGTGGTGGTCGATCAGTCCAATCAGGTGCTGAGCCTGCTGAACCTAAACGAGGGGCTTTCTGAGCTGCCTGCCCTGCAAGGAGGCGAACAATGAACGATTTCAATAACATGCAATCAGCCGCCGAAGAGCAAATCAAGCAGGCAGGCCGTCAGGCTGCCGGTGTCCTGAACAGGCACAAGAAGCCGCTGATCGTCATTGTGATCATACTGGCTGCGCTGGCCCTGCTGTGGAACGAGTGCTTCTTTGTGGTCAGCGAGCGGGAACAGGCTGTGGTCAGCCGCTTCGGCGTGATCAAGCAGGTCATCCTCAACGAGGAAAGCAGCTTCTACGAGCGCTATGCCGATGATCTTCAGGAAGAGATCACCATGTCCGGACAGGTCAGGATCAAGAAAGGAAGCGGCCTGCACTTCCGGATACCCTTTATCGATAAGGTGGAGAAGTTCTCTTCCATGCTCTATACCTATACCTCCAGCTCGGAGACCATCAATACTTCCGATAAAAAGCAGTACAATGTAACCACCTACGCCCAGTGGCGCATCGCGGAGCCCGCTCTGTTCAGCCTGAAGCTGGGTAACCCCAGAAACGCCGAAAACCAGCTAGATAACCTGATCCACCCCGTCATCGTGCAGGCGATCAACCGCTTGACGGGCGACGATTTCATCTCCAACAAGGAGGCGCTCAATGCCGCCCTCAAGCG
>CAZVUU010000037.1:0-19708 GCA_964630465.1 uncultured Christensenella sp. | reverse complement strand
CCAATAATCATCCTCAAGCCTCCCCACGGCAGGAGTAACCTGTGAGTCGCCAACACTCATGTTCTGTATTGGGTCGAAATCCTCTGAATATTCTATTCTCTGTCCAAAAATGAGGTCAGTCCATAGCTCTCCTCCAACCCTGTCGATAAATATATCAGCAGGAGCAGGGTGGTCGCCCTTAAACGCCTCAGGAGGGACGACAATGCCCGTACAAGCCGGAATAGAGGGGCTACCATTACCATCAAGTAGCGTAACTGTTTCTTCTGCGCCCCTCGCAAATGGTTTTGCTTCAATGACGATTTCAACATTTGACATTACATCCTTATGCCAACGGTGAGTGGGTGCCTCAAACCAATCCGATACGTTAAACTGCAACGGTGGAGCAATTAAATCGAAGTATAGCCCCTTAGTCCATCCTTCAGGCTTCCATTCGAGAATAGGGTTATCGCCTGTGAGCAACTGCCATAGCTCATGGACATTGTTGGATAAATCTTCCTTATCCGCGCCAAAGATATTAAGCGTGAGGGTCAGTTCCCGATTCTCGTACTTGTGAAAGCTGACCTCCCTGCCGTCTATATGAGCAGGGTCACGATATTCAATTCTGGGTGCAGGCGGTGGATATTCAATCCTGCTGGCACAGTAGACTCCGTCGTCATTCAAATCCAGCAGTACGCCATAATCCGTACCGCCTGAGAGTGAATGGTTCATCGTGACAAAGCGTAGTGTATCGCCTATCTCAGCCTTTACCGAGTAGGCTGATTTAAGTTCTATCGGCTCAGGAGCTACGAGAGGAGCCTCTAGCGTTGCCAACTCTCCCCACTCCAGCGTTCCTGCCGCAAACTTTGCCTCTATCTCGGCAATTTCGGAGGGTTCGAGGACGCGTCCGATGACGGCGCAGAGTATGGCGCCGTTGAGATTGGCAATACCTGTTTCCGCCTTGCCAACGGCTATCGTGGAGGCCATTGCCGATTCTCGCACGCCTGTACCCGATGACAACGTTGCTGATATGCCGTCAAGGCGTAACCCTTGTGTGTTGTCGGGGGTGAGGTCTGCAATTATCAAATGCGGAGTGTTAACCGCCCAGTTGGTGGCATTTAACGCCATGTACTGGGTTTTGGCGTTACCTGCTGTGTCATAGGTGCGGATGTTCAGGTTGCCGGTCGCTTGTGTATTGATGGAAATGCTGTTGGCAGCTTTATAAGTGCCAATACTAACAATCGCATGATTGCCTAAATCGCTGTATGTAACCGGAGTTCTCACTACCGCAATAATCGTAAGTGCCTGACCTGCCGTAAGAGGATTAGCGATTGAGGCATAACTTGCCGTCCGTGCGCCAAGACAGAATGGCGTTGCTACTTTGCCGGATTCAAGTTGGAGGGCTGACCAGTAGATTTCGTCACCTGCGGAAGCTGAAATTGCCTTGAGCGTGAGCGTACGAGTAGTATCAGCGGCAAATGTTTTAGACAGTTGGATAGGTTGCCAATCGCCCGTTGCCGAGAGCGGTGTTGCAAGTGTCGTCGCGCCTGAAGTGTCGCCTGTAAGGATAATTGAGTACGTCTTGCCCGACACACCTTTGACCCACAAGCCCTCTGTCCATGCGGCGTTAGTGCTTACTGCTGTAATGTCGAGCGAGGTTGTAGCGTCGCCGTCAGCGGTCACGGTCATTTTGCCACTGTGTGTGTAGCCTTCCCACGGCTCGTCGGTCGAGGCTTCAAGCGTGCAGTTTACTAGATTGCCCCATGCGCCTATCGACGGCTGTGTGAGTGTGTCGTTATCGGGCAGCAGGTTCGTAGTCGTACTTGCAAACACGGGTGCTTTTGTGCCGAGAAGGTAGCGGTAGTTCGACGGTTCAGTGAAACCTGCGCCTACACCGCCGGTGATGGTGAAATTATTGTTAGTGACCAAATCCTTGACTGTGCCTAGCTCAGGTACCGCCATGAGGAGTGATGGGTTGTGTTTGTATTTTGCCATTTAATCCACCACGAACATAAATAGTATTTCATCAGTAGGTGTTATCTCGATACGCCCACCTACGACGGCATAATCCCTGCCCAAATCGGCATAGGATATTAGCTTGCCGGTAGTAGCATTATACAACACGGCATAGCGAAACGTTAGCGTAGCTCCTGCCCACAGCACAGGGTCGCCTGAGAGCGTAGCCTGCTTACCGCTAAGGGTTAGGCTGAGATTATCAACCGACTCCCCGCCTGCGGTATAGCCATCCCCTGAAGCCTCGCCTGATAGCTCGGAAATATCCTCGTTAAGAGAAGCGTTAATTGAAGCGGCTGAGGTAAACAGCGCGCATTTTATATCATCCTGCGAGAGGTCGCCTGCTTCACCTTTCAGGAGATTAAGAGTGAGCTTTGCGAATAATTGCGTCTTGGTCATTTAATAGACACCTCCTGAGCGTGCATAGGCTGAAACCTGCCGTCCCTGTATGCGGGTGACCTTTGAGGCGACGACACGGCTATCAAGCATTACGTTCATCGTAACGGGCGTTCCTTCCAGAGTCATATCCATCTGGGTTATCTGTGGGTAGTTTCTGTGGCTAGGGATAACAGCTTCGCCCTTGTGCAATAATGCGTAACCCGTTTGAGGCACAAAGTTGGTACCCAGAGCGTATGAAGGAACCTTGCCGGATTCCACCTCGCTCCATCGGGTCTTCATGTAACTAGCCATATCGTCAATTACGGACTTGAACTCGTCAACTGATTTTTGCAGGTCGTCGTAGCGTATCTCCAAGGTCTGCACCTCAGAGGTTTTACGAGCAAGCTCCTCCTGCCATTTAGTAATCTGAGCGGATATTTCAGCCGTGGACATCGAGAGCCAGTCAACGCCACCCGTGTCGGCGGCTTCATAGGCGGCAATCTTTGTTACCAGACCTAACTGCTCCTTCTTGCGGTCAATAGCGTCCTTCTCAAGCTGTAACTGAGCGGCTAGGCGATAGTTAAGAGCGTCCTCAGCCTCCATGATTGCTAACGTTAGTTTATTACTCTCATTCTCAAAGGCATTCACCGGAGCAGCTATGCTTTTCTCAAGTTCGTCTATCTCACGCTTGGTACGTTTAATCTGCTCCTGAATAGCCGCAAAGGCACTCGTAACGTCCGTGTAGCTATTTCGTATACCCACCCACGTCTGGAGTAACGCCTGATTGCCTCCCGTTAACCCTAGAACAGCGGCGTTAACTTCATGCAGGGGTTTGGCTATCATTGCCTCTTTAACCCCGCTAAAGGCTTGATTGATTAGTTGATAACCATACGCCATATCCTCAGCTATATGAGAACCTGCGAGAGCGGTTGTGCCTGCCTCAGTCCATGATTCCAAGCCATTGACTGAAGCATTAAACTTAATCTCGCCTGCGGTGGTCTCAGCCCCTTCTACGAAGCCTGCGCCCGCATAGGCACCTGCATCCTTCCATGAAGTGAAGTACCTCGTAGGTGAGTTCGATACTCCGGCTAGGGCTCTAATCTCTGCCCTAACCGCTTGTAATTGCGTCTTGAGATTTCGTATCTTCTGGTTTGCCCTGCTGGCATCGACATCCAGACTGGTCGTCGTGGTGAGCGCACCAAAGGCGTTTAGCGTCTTTTTTACGTTATTAGCCCCTGCGTCAAACTTATCAGTCTTAGCTTCCAAGCTAACAAATGCTTTTAACTGCTCCCCAAACCCGAGTGAGGCAGGCGACCATTTTTTGACAGGCTTTTCCTTTAATTGGACTTCGAGGTTAACCTTTTTGATTACATCTACGTCCTCGTCCGTAATCTTCTTCCGCAGAGCCTCAAGCGCACTCCCTACTTCTTCAGCCCATTCTCCGGCTACCTCTGAGAAGTCCCCTTCGGCAAGTTTGTTGGCTATTGTCTGGGCTATCCCTCCGGCTTCTTCTGCCGGAACACCTCGGTTGAGGAGCATGCCCTCGGCGAGTGCGGCTATCGAGTTTAAACCAACCTGCCTGAACTCGGGGATGCTACTCTTTAACTGGTTAAGCATTTGCTCGGTGAAGCCCTCGGCATCTTTTTCAATACCCTCAGCCCGTGCCGTTTCAATAATCTTCTGGCGGAGTTGTTCAAGCGCACGTTCTGTTTCATTAATCGCCGTCCGCAACTCAGTCAGGGTCTTCCCGTGCTTCCTGTATTCCAGATCGAGTTCTTCCAATGCCTGCCGGATATATTGAACAGCCCATGCTTCTTCATCCGTGAGGTCACCCGGAGCAATCTCTGCCTGCTTGATAAAAGCCTCAGCCGCTTCGCGCCCCGCATCAAAATCATCGGCTAATTGCCTGATAACCAGAGCGGCGTCTGCTCCCGTGTTGTCATATCTCTTGAGGACATTAATTCCCCTTTCAATGGCAGAGGTGTGCTTTTCCCAGGCATCCCTTGTGCTAATGAGGTCGGCTTTACTACCAATCAACGCCTCTAAATCCCCAATATCCCCCGCTTCTTTCATAATGATATTGGCGGTAGTGAGAAGCCTGTTTGTATATTGCATAAGGGCTTCATCCGTACCGAGAATGGCGTTTAGCTGGTCGTCGAAGCCCACTACAAGCTCGGGGGCCAATGAGGCAAGTTCCTCCGACGCTTGAGCCATTTCGGCATACACTTCGGTAGAGTCCTCCCCTGCGGCATTCATCTCGTCTATCTGGTGCCTTAGGGCGATATATTTGGAAACTAATGGCTGGACGGTCATGCCTAAATCGACGTTAGCCCTGTCGAACCTGCCTACTGCCGCAGTAGCACCGTCTGCCCTTTGCATTATTCCGTGGAAAACAGACCTTACTGCCAGCCCCCCCACAACTCCCGCAGCCATAGCTGCCGTAAACGGGGAAATAGCCGCTACAAATCCTTTAATACCTCCACCTGCTATTTCTGAGGAGTATCCAAGCCTCGTGAGGAGCCCCTCAAACCTGCCTCCGTCTGAAACTGCAAACTGAAATGAGCGAACAAGGGTCTGAAGACCTGAGGCGGCTGAAGTGAAGACTCTGGGGTCAGACATTGACGTGAAGGCTCCAAACGCCTTTACCATCCCCTCGACGGCAACCGCTCCCTTTACAGCCATGAAAGCTATGCCTAGCCCTATCAGAACATCCTTGAACCCCATCGTTGCACGCATGAGGTCTTCCATCTTGTCCGCGCCCACACGGATAACATTGAAGAAGGTGTTCGCAAGGGTGTTCTTGCCCTCAAAAATATTGGTTATGGCGGCGGCTATATCGGAAGCAAGTGGAAAGAACGACTGCCCAAATTCAATCATCTTGGATTTGACCACATTCGCCGCTTGCCCAAATTTATGTTCGGTGGTACTCGCCACCCTCTCAAGCATCCTATCCGTAGCCCCCGCCATTGAACCCATAGCCTCAAGGTCAAGATTAAAGTCCTTCATGTCGGCTGAGGTTAACGGCAACACCGCTTTTAATGCCCTAACGTTAGAGAAAACTCGTGCTAACTCGTCGTCGGGAACCTTCTCCGCTATTTCGGTTAACGCCCCTGCAAGCCCCTTGGCTCTTAATCCCGTCAGGGACATATCGATACCGAGTTCTTCGGCTATCTTCGAAGCCTCCGCTGAGGGCTTGTAGAAGGTCACGAGAGTCTGTCTGAGAGCCGTAAACGCCGTAGCCGCAGGTACACCCTTTCGGGTTAGTGTTGCAACGGCAGCGGCAAGCTCCGTAAACGGGACATTAGCCTGAGCGGCCTCACCAATAGCCTGCCCCATATAGCTAACAAAATCCTGCAAGGTGATAGAGCCACGCTGAACCGCTGTGTTCATGGCGTCCATATAAGCCCCTGCATCCGCAAGCGCGGAAGGCATACCCGAGTAGGCGTTCTGTGCCCTGATTAAGGCTGAGGTCGCATCCTCCAAATCGGCTATTCCTGCCGTAGCACCCTTAATAGCAATATTAAGAGTTTCCCATTGCACGGTATCAGTGGCATCTGGCATGTCCGATTTAATCCAGTAAAGTGCGTTGGCTATGTCGGTTGCGCTGTGCGTAGTTTCCTTTGATATTTCAAGGATTTTCTTGCCCCACGAGTCAATTTGCACTTCGGAGGCTTCGGCAACGGCACCCGCTTTAGCAAGAGCAGACTCAAAGTCGGCAGCGAGTTTGGTGGAGGTTACGGCTACAACTCCTGCAAGGATAGCCATTTGGCTGGCCGTGTCCATGAAGGCAGAGCCAATACCCTTGCTGGTATGGGAGAGCGTAGCGTCTAGAGCATACAGCTGCCGTCGTATCTCGGCTGCGCCACGCTTGAAGGGAAGCGAGTCCATCGCTACGCTTGCCCAAATTGTGCCTAGGTGACCTGCCATCTAATCCTGCCTATACCTCGGGTCTTTAAGATTAAACTTCGGCTTCTTCTTATCCTGCATCTTCTCAAACTCTATCAAGAAATGCCAAAACTCAGACATTCTCAACCCGTCAACCTGCCTCGGTGTCCATTGCCACATAATTGCAAAGGCTGTGTACGCCGAGAGCAAAAACTCCTTAAACGTTACTGTTCTACTTCCGTCTCCTCGGAGTCTAAAGGGACGGCGTTGATATGGGCTTCCAACTTCATGTAAAACTCGAAGCTAGTCTGCCATACGGGCATTTCGTCAAGGTCTTCCTTTTTAAGCTCAGGATATTCATCCCTTAATATCTCGTAGATATAGTCCACCACATAATTCATACTATCCCGCTCGTTAACCACGGCATCTGTTTTTAATAGCTCCTGGAGGTCAAAGAGTCTGGTGCGAGTCTTGACGGTCACGTCGGGGACAAGATATTTCTTCTTCTTGCCTACCTTTATATAAATGGGCTTCCTTCTCTCCTCCATTGTGGGAACCTGTATCATGGAGGCTTCTACTTCAGCCCTTGACCTCTTTTTAACCTCTGCCATTATTTTCTCCCATTCTCGTCTCCCTGAGTTTAGGGAGGGGGAGCCTCGGGGAACGAGACTCCCGCTCCACATCCTGTTAGCCCGGTATCGCGGTCAGAATCTGCCACGCATATACCGGCTTGCCCGTAGCGTCATAGCTCGGGTTCTCGGTCGCCTTGATAGTCCATTCCTGTGTAGCGTATTCTTCCTGATTACCGCCATACTTCACATAGGCGGGTTTGCACTGGTAAAGGTGCATCTCGGAATATCCAACAGCGTCGCTACCGTCTATCTCCTTCTGGTAGAAGCGGCACTCAAAACCGACTGCGGCCCCCTGTGCGTCCAGTGTCGGTTGTTCGTAGCCAATGGCGTTTGGGGGTGACGAAGCGCCATAGACTATTGTCCCAACGGAACCACCGATAATGTATTCAATCTCGGGATTACGGCAACCCATTGCGAATGTGATACTCATTCCGACTAACTGGGCATCCTCCAACCTCGTGTTGCGGATTCCATCGCCACATTTCAAGTTGCTTCGGGCACCTTCTTCTACTTCGGGGTCAATCCCAATCGAAATAGGGCAATCCGTGGCAATCCACGCCCCGCTTGTATCGGCAGAGCCATCAGCCTTAAGCGCGCGAAAATGCGCTTCCTTAAAGCCATAGACTATCTGGCAATCGCCATTGTTTAATTGGACGGTCATGTTTCCCTCCTCTCAGCGTCTAATGGGCGTCGAATGTTGAGGTTATTCAACAAACCCGTGTCTGCGCAGGTATCCGACTTCCCGAGTCGTTAACCCCTCAAGCGGTTGGCCTGCAACCACCCGAATGTTGTATCTGCCACTTAATACGGCATTCCTTAACCCGATTACCGGCTTGGCAGGCTTAACCACAGGAACATGCTTCTGCTCCTCCTTAGTCTCCTCAACCGTCTCGGTTGTCTTATCCTCAGCCAATTTAGCCTCCCTGTATGCCTTCGCTTCGCTTATTTTCAGCTTCGGCTTATTGCAAGTAGCGCAACGAGTTCTCCGTACGTTACTCATATCACGTCCGTATACTCACAGGCACAGTAAAACTTAATCCTACGATGTGTGCCCTTGCGTTTTCGTTCCAATCCTCAAACCGTGAGTCACGGTCAAAGACCGGACAAATAGTGCTACCCTCAGGCGTTGATATATCTACCTTGTGTAGTGCCCCTACAACATCATCCGCTACGTCATCAATAACGTGTGCTGTGCCCTCCTGCCCCAAAACATAAACACGGAGAACGTAAAACATCCCGAGAGGGTTAAGCAACGAAGACGAGGTACTTATCGTTAAATAGATAAAGGGCTTAGGCGTATCCGCAGGGGCGGTATAAGCCCAAAACACCCTGTTGTTAACTGCTGAGACGCTGCCAGTTAACTGGTTGTAAATTCCTATGCGTATATCTGCTGTATCCATCAGGGTTTCAAATCCAATGTGCCGTAGCTCAACTTGACTCCCGCCCCTGCCCCGTAAATGGTTCTTAATCGATTCATCAAGTCGGGGACGGGGGCGCGGCAAGCCTGTTCTATTACCTGATACTTCTTCCCGAATGGGCGATTTTTATTACCATAGGCGTGAACAGTCCCGTGGGGGTTTTCTAGCCAATAGCCATGCGAACCGTGTCTGCTAGGAGCAGAACGATAGCCCACTTCAGAACGGATAATGTAGCGAGAGGTGGCAGAGGTGCGGTTGTACACATCCCTTTGGCTTGCGTGTGTTTGATGTTTATACGGCTGATTGTTACGGGCATACCGCTTTGCCTTTTCCCCGTGGTCCCTAAACGCAGCGGTAGCGGCAACGTAGCACGCCTGCTCCCACTTCTCCATATTCGCAACAACCTTTGCTGCTCCTGCCATTTAGACCGCCACACAATCGCATTGTGTACAAGCGTCTGCGCGCACATCCCGATAACGCCTAACGCCTATAATCCTGAAGGTTCTGTTATTAAATTCAAAAGTATCGTACGCCATGTGTGAACAAACGAAGTCGGCATTTATATCAGCTAATACGCCATGAGTCACTTGCTTAAGCTCACCTTCAGGGGTCTGCCATTCTTTCTGGTTGTGCCATTTGCTATAAAGCTGGTAAATCCGTACTCGCTGAGGGCTAAGAGTCTTCTCCGTATAGGTATTGCCACCATACTCTGGTGTCTTTGTGTGACGAGTTACGGTTATATCCACGGGGTCTGCGTCGATAATCATTTGTATGGCACTCATATCTCCCTCCTGAAGCGTGGGGAACGTGGTATTTGCATCTCGTCACGCCTCTCGGCGATAGCCGAACCTGCGCCCATCAGCATACGAGCCTGTTGCATATAAAAGTTCTTCTCAGCGACTACGGATACGTCCCCCACTTTGTACCCTGCGGTAGCACCCGCCTTGGCATATAACCAAAGGTATCCCCTCCCTGCCGCCCTCAAAACATCATACGTAGGTGTCCAATTATCGGAGTCAATGGCGTATCCGCATTTATCAACACGCTTTTCAAGGTCAAGAAACTCCTGGATAGCCTCGTCTGTAAATTTATAGGGGGTTGTCTGGTCGTGGAGATAGAACCGCACCGCTTCTATCGGGTCTTCAAAAGCCATTAGTCAATCTCCCTGAATTGGTTTTCTCGCCGTATTAGTTTCCTGTAATACTTTCGCTTTTGCATAATCCGTTCAGGGCTACGCTTATAGCAATTATGGACAATATTCGTGTCCGAGTCAACGTGCATGGAATATGCCCTTCCCGGTCGGCTTAACAAGGCGAAGGTCTTTTCGTCCTTGTCTTTAAGCCAATAATGCTTATTTGCATAATGCAAGCCGTCGATATGCCGGAATAGCCTTATGCGCTTGATAATCTCAGGGAACCTGCTTGCAGGAGGAGCGTTGGACCGCATGTTACACAAGACCATATCGGCTTCGGGGATATTAATATCGCCTATCCATTCCTCGTCTGCGTCAAGATGTAGGTACCAATCGCCCTCCTTGCCGATTAGATATTTATTGCGCTTCTCGTGTTCATATAAATCCGGAGCATCAATAAGCTCAACCTTTGGTAGCCCAAGCAGATATTCACGGGTACCGTCGTCTGAGAGGGGGTTGTCGGCGGGGAAATCCCTAAACCGCCCGTCAACGGCTACGATCCGGTCAACCTTGTTAATTATGGAGTTAACGGTATCCGGCAGGTGAGGCATGTCGTTAAACACAATCATTACGCCGATAAGCATTCTAACCACAACCTCTTGTACTCGGGGTTTCCTTCCCACGTCTGTGCTTCTGCCTGCGCTCTAGCCCAACGGGAATATTTGGGTGTGTCAATGGTTAACAGCCACCGCATCTTCTCGGTCAAATCCTCGACATTAACTGATGAATAAACCGTATCGTTAACCCACTCCGAGCTAAATATATATTCGCTTTCCGAGGCTAAATGGAAATCCTTGTCGTGCTGGAATAGCGACATCGGCTCGGCGTTCATTACTACTGTGGGTAATCCGGAAAGCATGGCCTCGAGAATAGGGCGTTCATAGCCACCATAGGCCGATATCCCCAGATAGATATCGCCATCACGGTACGTGTCGGCAGGATTCTTTAATTCACGCTCCCTGACCTCAATGCCCCTGTGAGTCCATGAGAGCCGTTCTGGGAGGGTTGACTGTGAATTGATGATAAGCCTAGCCTCAGGGTCGTTTAACGCCTCAAAAGCCTTTACAATGGCGTGTAGCTGTCTTCTGTCATTTACACCACCGTATCCTGCGTTCACAAGGAAGGTATTACCGGTTCGTTCGGTAAACGGGAACATCTGCTGGCTAATGGGTAGAAATAAGGGAATACCGTCCAGCCCACGTGCAAGAGCTTTCTCGTAGGCGACGTTACAGGGACAGATAACCTTGTCTACCCTGTGCCATATCGGTTGAAAGTTCTCGTGCATGACTATCCCGGCGGTTCTGGCGTTATATTTATGTGCATAGCTCAGAAGGTTGGCTGAGAAGGGGGTTTCCATGAACAGCACGACTTCGGGACGGCATGTGCCGAGGTATTCCTCTATCCGGCCAAGAGGCGGAGGGTTACACGTGGTCAACTGCCGTTCCATCCATTTCTCCTGCCCCTTGACCGAACCAATAGACAAAACGGAGTCTATGTCGAGAACGTTAATCAGTTCGTGGGCAAACATCCCGATACCGGAGGCTTTATTTGTATAGGCTACAATTCCTATTCTCAAGCTCCACCTCCAGTTCGTCCAGACGCACGTTCCAGTTGTGACGCTCACGGCAATGCTTCATTCCGGCTTCGGCTATCTGTTTACGCTCAGCGTCCCGAGGGAGATAATATCCAATCTTTTTGTATAAATCCCGCTCGTCATCGTAGAAGACCAGATGTTCGCCATCCGTGAAATGTGTTTCAAGCAGGGGTACTCTTGGATAAAGAAGGAAGGCACCGCTAGCCAGAGAGAGATAAACACGGTCGCTCCAATAGCCGGGAACGGTGTTGATAAAATTATCCCCCACCATAATCTTGACCATACTACAAGCTACGCCGTAATTTTTCCCCCAACATTCGCAATGCTCCCCCATGAGCTTGAAATCAAAACGTGTTTTAAGCCCCCTGAGGAGGCGTATACGCCTACCGCTGTACGGGTGCCCTATAAAGCCTACGTCATGCGAGGGCTCGCCCCTGGACGGCTTATAATGGCGCGTGTCAACCGCGTGCGGTAACCATATCCTGTTCATGCCGGTGTAGAGGTCGTTCTCTATGCCATCGGTAGAGATGACGAGGTCAAAGTGCTTAAGGGATGGCAGGTAAGTCTTTTCACGCCCCCAAATCTTCAACCAATCGAAATACCATGCTACTTTAAGGCATTTAACCCTGGACCAGAATTGAGGAGAGATAAGCTGGGGAACGGATGTTATAACAACGTCGTAGGAATGGCTCTTGCTGAGGAATAGTCTGCGGTTTAAGCAGTTCCATTGATAGCGGTCAATCGTGTGCCCCCGTTTTTCAATGTAATCCGCAATTTCGTATTCCGTGTGGTGGGGTCTGCAATCTCCAATGAGGGCAAGTTTCAACTACCTGCACCTCACCGCTTCCAATTCTATATTCCCTGCCGGAGTATGCTCAACCGACGTAACCTTCATGTTTATCGAGTCAAGCATACGCCGGAGAGTCGCTTCTGTGTAGCCCGACAAATGGAAGTTGTGCTTATAATCCTGTCCGCCGTAAAGAAGTAACTCAGCCCATTCGTCGGTCTGTGGAAGGGATATGAGGTGGCGAAAATCAGGACAACGTATTTTGAGTACTCCATTAATTTTTAGTAGCGAACACCACATCTCAAGGCATTGGTGAGCTACGTTCCGGGGGAAGTGTTCGAGAATATCGTAGGCCAATATCTCGTCACACGCCTCATAGTAGGCATAAACCATGTCGGCTGAGGATACGTCCATCTCCTTGTCAATTCCATCCAGGGGACGAATATCGATATTGACATAGCCTTTTCTAATATCGTAGCCACAGCCAAGGTTTAATTTCATTCGCAACTCCGTTGGTGGTTTTTTAATCCTGAAGCTGATTTAGCGACAAAACCGCACTTGCATATATGGCGTGGCGGCTTTGTAAAATCATTTGCAACGGCACCCCTGCGAAGGAGTGTTTCCGGAGGATAGGTAATCTTACCGTCTGCGGGTTCCGCAATACCCGCTTCGATTAGGAGATTAGCTTTTTTCTCCGTGACCTTGAGAAGTGAACCGGGCTGATAAACACAGCCCGGCGCACTCTTAACCACTCGCACTAGCATTAGATTGCCGCCACCGGAATTCCGGTTATCTTCGCAAGTGCATTATCATCCTTGATGACGAAGCCCTTACGAATGACAAACCTGAATGCGTGCATATCCTGCTCCCACATGTTGATGTCAGGCTCAGAACCCTGCGTGAGGGTAGCCGAGTCACTAACACTTACCTGCAAGCCGGAACAGTCACCAATCTTGACGTAGCGGTCATAGAAAAGCAACAGTTCCGAAGCGGGCGGCGAACCGTCCGTGTCAACCTGCCTCGTAAAGCAGGTAGGCACACCGAATACCGAATAGCGCATAACCCCATTAACGAGGTTCTCTGCGAAAATCGGATTACGGTTACTGTCACGAAGGTTCCTCAACATGTGCTTCAAGCTAGGATGACCGATTGCGGCGGTCGCTTCAAGCCCATTCGCTTCGATGGTAGCCATTGCCAAAGAAAAATCTCCGGCAAGGTCTGTCTCGGTACCGTTTGGAACGGTGTTGGCTACGGGGGTGTTACCACTCAGGCTGTCCGGAAACGGCGATGTGATTTCATACCCCATGTAGGTTCTGTCCAATGCCTCTGCAAACTCACCCACAACGTCCTGTCGCAGGACCGTGGCAATGTTAATATCCGCATCGTCTCTAAGCTCGTCTTCGATAGGGATAATAACAGCCATCTTCTTTGCTATAAGCGTGTAGGAGTCAAAGGTCGGCGCGTCTTTGGGCTTAACACCCATAGACTCAACCCAATAACCTTCTACACCTTCGGCCTGCTTACGCATATTGTGGACGAGGCGAGTCATTGGAACGTGAGCAGCCAACTGCTCCACACAGCTTGCATCACGAACGAGCATATTGATTTCTCTTGCCTCGGTATCCGGAACAAAAATCTTTCCGGCTCCCTTGGACAATTCGTTCATGCTCGGGATTGCCAACGTTCTCTCCTCTCCAATAAATTAGAGTTCTCTTAACATCCGGAGGAATAGATTGTCTACTCCACCTTCACCCTCAGTATTAAGGGATTTACTCCCGCCAACACCCGGCGACGGAAGGGGCTGTCCACTAGAGCCAACGAGGTATTCCTTTTCCTTCAGAAGGGCTTTAAGAGCCTTCTCAACGCCCTTAACCCTCCCGTCCTCATAGGACACCTCAGACCTGTCTAGCAGAGCCTGAGCAGCCTCAGGGTCAACCACATTGGCTTTGGCGCAAGCAACAGCGATAGCGGCATCAATAGCCTGCTTCTCCGTGTTTGCAATAAGAGCATCACGCTCCTTCTCCAACATGGCTTTCTCGGCTGCTAGTTTCTCGACATCGGATTTGTTCGCATCTTCGTATGACGTTAGCTTCTGCCGGAGTTCCTCAACTGCGGACTCGGCCTCACGCAACTTCGTTCTGTATGCTGCGCTTTCACCCCGCAACTCCTCTACATAGCCTCTGTCAAACATATCCTGCTTTTTCTCCTCTGCCTCTTTGTTGTCCGGCATCTAGCCCTCCGTTCCCGCATCAAGCGTTTCTGAACATTTCTCGCATACCCTGCGCTTCTCGCCTCTAACGACAAGCACAGAACACTCTCGTACACCACCACATATAGCGCAAATATCGCAAGGGACAACCATTGATGGTTCATAAACAGGAGTCCCATCAGCTAGTCTTTTCATTTAGCACACCCCCCTGCGATTCATAGCTCGGTGGCTTTTCAACTAATGAGTCAGGAGTGGACGTAGCGTTTCTTACACCTATGCCACCGACTGCGTTAAACTCGTCCCGCTCGGTTATAATCTCAGCAATCTTACGGTCGGGGTACTTCTCTCCCAGCCTCGCCATGGCACCCTTTACCGATTGCAGGGAGCTTGACATCTTCTGTATTTCAAGCGAAACAATCTCAGCCTCGTTCTCAGGCAACGGCAAGTGAGGGATTATACGGTTGGAGTAATTCCCGCCTATTGATTTAATCGGCAAATCCCTGTATGGGAAATCCTTGTCACCCTGATATGTTTCAAGCATCTGAAGGATATACTCGTTGGCAAGGGCTAAGCGTGATTTCCACACTCTCCATGAACGTTGTGTAGCCGACACGAGGTCGCTATACAGAAGTTTTAACGCTACCCCCGAGACAAGCCCGAAGCCTCGTATCCTATCGGGGGTTATATCGGGAACCTCGCCTAGCATGTGCATCACGTTCTCCAGGCGGGTCAGGAAATCACCCAACGCTCCTGAGTAGTTAAAGGAGGACTCGAGTTTTTTTACATCAACACCATCGCCACCCAAATTCCATATCTCCTGGGGGCTTACCTTGACCGTCTTCTCTGCGTCGGGCGGAGCGTTGAGCATAACCGTTACGGCGAACATGGAGAAGCGGAGGGAATCCGTAGCGTCCGACATCGTAATATTATATTGGTCGAAAAGGGGAATTAAATCCCTCAGATAGGATTCTCCAAACAGGTTGTTTGACAGGGCATCGTTAGGGAACAGCACGACTGGAACGAACGACAACTTCGTATCCGTCATCGGTATCCGTTCCTCTATCTCCTTGAAGGTCGTGGCATCATAGATGGCCTCATGTACCCAGCAAGTACCACTTTCTCCCATCTTCCATTCTTGTCGCCAGACATGGTCAAAGTTACGATAATGGCTCGCAAAGACTACCCCGTCAAGCTTTGTGGGTTCATCCTTGTTTGGAATAGGAAAGACCTCGTGAGCCGGAGCAAACTCCATTTTAATCCCGTTGCCGGGCAAATACCGAAGTTTAAGTGCGCAGGTTCCCCCGACGAAATAATCTACCGCTCCCGCTATGAGTTTTTCCTCAAAGCGGTTCTCGCCCCATATCTTGTAAAGAATATCCTCACGGTCTGCGGCACGGCTATCCTGCTTTAACTGTTTACGTGAGGGCTTATAGCCTACCTTTGACATTTCTTCGGGAGGGTCAATGCTTGTGCCAATTATTTCAATATCAGGTGCAACCTCAAACATCCATGAGGCACGCTTGCGAACAAACCAGTTGGCAAGGTTGATAACGAGAACGGTAGGAACGTAGCCTAACGATTTGCGGTTACGCCAATACTGCCCCGTACCCATACCCGCATCCCCTAGCCCGATATACTCGTAATATTCGTTTGATTTTGTGATACGAGTCAGGGCCTCTTTGTAGAGGAAGACATCGTTGTCATCGTAGATGGTATCGAGAAGGCGTGCAGCGGTTGATTCGTTCAGGTACTCGCTTTCGTTTTCAACGTTTTTCCAGATATTCTTGTGAGACATTACCTGTACCCTTTTCTTGTCCCAACATAGCCAACTTTACTGTTACTATACACCAAATACCGCATAGCGTCACAACAGTGGTTATCCCTGTCAACAGGGCGATCTTTCATTATTTTGCCGAAGTCGTCTTCTTCATAGTGGTATCCCTGCATCTCCTCAACGAGATATGGACATCGGTTGAAGTCAATTTTCAATAGCCCCTTGTTAAGCAGCCGGTTAACCTCAGCTATGCCCGGGTCGAGTTCCTTGCGCCCCCTTCGGGAATCCAACCCCGAGTGACGAAGGTGCATTATGTATTCGGGGCGGGCGGAGTCGCAATACCACGTCCTTACGCCGTAGCTCCTCTGAAGCTCAAGGGCTTCTTCGGCTATAACCTCAATCGGTATTTTGTTTTGGTAGAACTCGTCTACGAAATGTATCTCACCATCAAAGCCCACGGCTGCAATTAAAATTACGGTAGGGTCAATCCATCCCCAGTCAACCCCTGCGAGAAAGTATTTGGCGTATCTATCAGGGTCATAATCCAGATGATGCTCAGTGATATTAAGGTTATAAACCAAGCCTTCATAGCCGACAAAATCGCCATAGACCTCCTGCCGTAGAAATGCGCCTGCGTAGGATTCGAGTAGGGATTCCTTAAACTCCTTGCTGAGGTGGGTATTCTCCAGAGTGGAGCCCTGGAAGAAGATGTAGTTCTTGCGCTCACGCCGTGCAAACTCCTGCCACACCCAGTTGTTACGCCCCTTCGGAGAGGTTGTAATCCAGCCTTGTTCGGGGCTTACACGACAGCGAGCAACCATTATTCGCCATACTTTATGAGGTACTTTAGCGGCTTCATCGATGAAAAACCACGATAGATTTGGTCCTCGCAGTTCTTCGGGGCGGTCACATGAACGGAGGTAAATCTTGGAGCCATTGACAAGCTCGATAATCATATTTTGCTTGTTGAACGTCTTCCTGACCTCTTTGAAGCCGGACACGTCTCCCATTGCTTCCCAAATGCCTTCCGTGAGCATTGGAATAATAAAATCGTTTAATGCACGATACGTCGAAGCTACGATTACTCCTGCGGAGCCCGGATGCTCAAGAGCCATCTTCATTGCCCGCAGGCAACCGACAAAGGTCTTCCCACTCCCCACACCCGCTATCATCGCCGAGTATCTCTTTTTCGTCGTCATAAACTCGTACTGCGTTTTGCTCAGTTCCAGTTTTACTTCCATGTTCCCCCTGCGGCATAATCACAATGTTAATCGGAGGTTTGGTTGTACCTTCAGAGCTTCGCCTTGCCTCAATGACCGATATTTTGTCAATCATGATGGCACTAACGGTGGCAAGTTCCTTGGCTGTGCATCCTTTGGGGTTATCGAGGAGGCGATTAAGCGCATCGTTAGCCTTATGGGCTATCTTCCATGCTTCGTCAACGTACCGGAGACGGTTTTCCCTTCTGCGAGCTTCCATTTCTTCGGTCTCGGCAGCGGGGTCAGGTCTCTTAAGCCAGGCATTTAGTGTGGGGTAGGTGATGCCAAGCTCCTCACAAATCTTGGTCTTCTTCCACCCCATCTCCCAGTACATTTTGGCCTTTTCGACCATTTCGGGAGTTCTTTTTGCTACACCACGTTCATCAGCCATGCCGTAATAATAGCAATAGACAAGATTATTGTCCAACTACCTGATGGAGTAGGTACCGTGTCCTTTGAGGCGGGAGAGAAGAATAAAGCGGTCAAACTGGCTGTGGATATCATTGATTATCGCCGAAATGATGTTTTCGGAGGTGTTGGCTGTGAAGCGGGTTTCGGCTTCGGTGAGGACTAAACCATTCTCGCCTAATACCGAATATCGAACGGCTCCGTCTGTCCCGTCTTCACAGGCCCAGAGGTCAACAACGGAGAAAGACAGTGTTTGAGCATCTGCTGGTCGGGCAGGGGGGTTAGGTCGTCTAATGACCTTACTCACTTGTCTTCCTCCGTGTCAACCACCCACTCGACAACTGGTTTTGGGATAAACGCAGGAGGAGGCGGCAACGGGGAATTCTCCTCTTTTTTGTCGGGGGTATTATCTCGAAGTATCCTGAGAAAAAACTCGTCAAGATGTTCCTTTGAAGACTCAAGCGTTCGCTTAACGTTCATCTTGCTCATGTTAATTCCATCCATGCTGTCTCTGAAGGAGGTTAAAGAACCTACCCAAGTTAACTCGCATCGCCCAATTCTACCATTTCGGTTCTTGGCTATGAAAATCTCTGCCTTGCCCTTTACCGAAGCGTCGCTATCGTCAACCTCAGGACGATAGAGAAGGATACCAATGTCACACGCCTGTTCAATAGCGGAGGTCTCCTTCAAATCCTCCAGAGACGGCTCCTTCGGTTGTCCCTGAGCCTTTTTACGCAACTGGGAGGAAACGATAACCGGACAGTCAAGTTCTCTGGCAAGCACTTTTATCTCATTGGCAATTTTTGCCATTTCCTGAGTTCGGGAATCGGAGCGTGTTGAGCCGTACATTAGCTGAATGTAGTCAATGGCAACAATAGGGGTATTGCCTCTGGCCCTTCTGCGAGCTATCGAGCTTATCTCGGTCAAAGACCTGTCGGCACGGTCGTCTACGAAGAAATCAAGACCGTTGAGGGTATGGCGCGCCTCGTCCAGCCGGTTTAATTCGTTATTGGTCAAGGCCGCAGGATAGTTCTTGAACCGCCACAAATCAACGTTGCCAAGATTGCAAAGAAGCCTTGCGACTATCTCCCTACGGCTCATTTCAAGCGAGAATAGCAGCACCGTCCTCCCCTCAAGTGCGGCGTGCAGGAGGATATCCAGAATGAACGCTGTTTTGCCCATTGATGACCTTGCTCCCACGACTACCATCTCGCCTGAATTAAGCCCTCCGGTGATCTGGTTAACCCTCTCCCACGGAGTAGGGATGCCGGAGATTGTAGCACCTGCGAGCCGTGCTTCAAGCATTGCGTGATAAACCTCGTCGGTTTTGTCGGCTAGGGAAGCAACAGCTTCTTTTCGGGAAGCAGCCCCGATTCCGTACACCTTTGCCTCACCCTCCGCCAATCTTGTTTCAATCGGGACGTGCGACTTGCGTCCCAATTCAACAAGTTCATAGCCTGTTCGCATCAGGCTTCTCGCCAGGGCTTCCTCCTTAACCCTAGCGGCATAATGTTCGATGTTAAGCGGGTTAGGGGTAGTTCCCATAAGCGAATAAACGTACGCCTTACCGCCTACATCGTCCAGTTTACCTAATTTCTCAAGTGTTGACGTAACGACGACAGGGTCAAGCGGTGTCCCCTTTGAGTAAAACTCAGAGAGAAAACCAAAGAGCAGCTGGTGAGAGTTTGTGTAGAAATCGCCAGGGGAGAGATGTTCGATTGCGGCAGCACAAGCAGATTTTGAAAGGAGCATTGAGCCCAGGACGGATTCTTCACTTTCCTTGCTGTGGGGTTCCGTTACGTACTCAACCATTCGTATCCCTTTCGTACCGCTCGCAAGCCACGGCATCTGCCCGAACACGCTCCATTGTAACCGAACACAACCCGTTGTCAAGGTTTCGGCATAAACATTTTCCGCAAAAGAAGGACGACTGGAAAAAATCGGAGATGTTCGCCGAGTCGCCACGGGGGCGCGGGTTTAAAAAGGTCGAGCCATTGGAGAAGGTGTCGTTGCGGGCTTTTCGTTTTGCCAAAACATAGGCGGCTAGGGAAGAAGAAAGTTCCTCCGCAGATTTGGTCTTTCGCCACTCCCGATAGTAGTCCTCAGCGCGGAGCTTTCCCTGCTTGTTTGGATAGCTTTTCCAGAAGGCTTCAAACTCGACCTTCAGGGGGTCGATTTCTTCT
>CAZVUU010000036.1:0-20082 GCA_964630465.1 uncultured Christensenella sp. | reverse complement strand
ATCATGGGTATAATTCGTCAGGAGAATTCTTTTAGTTACTAAAGAACGCTCGTCGATCCAAAAAAATAGGAGGAAATACAGCATGTACAACCTGTTAGTCGGCGGCGCCGCCGGGCAGGGCGTTGACACGGCAGTCAACACGCTGGAGGCGCTGCTGAAGGCAGCGGGCTGCGGGGTGTTTACCATCCGTGATCTGATGTCGCGCATTCGGGGGGGACACAACTTTTCGCTGGTGCGCTTTGGTGAGCACACGCCCAAAGGGCACAGTGATCTGCTCGACGGCATCATCGCTCTGAATGAGGAGACAGTTACCATACACCGGGGCAATTTGAAGCCGGACGGCTTTATACTATGCGACGAATCCGTCAAGACGGACGATCCGCGCGCGATCACCCTCAACATGACGGGGATCGCCAAGGTGCTGGGCAGCGCCAAGGCTTCGGGCAGCGTGGCGATGGGCGCCGCGCTGCGTTTATTTTCCGTGCCTATCGACGGCGCGCGCGGCGTATTTGAAAAATCGCTGAAACCCAACCTGATCGACATGAACGTGAAGGCCCTGGAGGCCGGATACAGGGCGGTCACTCCGCGCTTTGATCATGTAGGCGGCGATAACGCAAACCACATGATCATCTCGGGCAACAAGGGGCTGGCCCTGGGCGCCTTGGCAGCGGGCCTGCAGTTTTACGCGGCCTATCCCATGTCGCCCTCAACATCCATTCTGGAGTATCTGGCGCAGGTGTCACGAAAAGTAGGTATTGTCGTCGAGCAGGCGGAGGATGAGATCGCCGCAGTCAACATGGCTATCGGTGCCTCCTTCACCGGCGCCAGGTCGATGACGGGTACCTCCGGCGGCGGCTTCAGCCTGAAGGTAGAGGCCCTGGGGCTGTCCGGCATGGCCGAAGTGCCCCTGGTGCTGGTGGATGTGCAGCGGCCCGGTCCCGTGACCGGCCTGCCGACCCGCACCGAGCAAAGTGACCTGAAGTTCATGATATCGGCTTCCCAGGGCGAGTTCCCGCGCATGGTGATCGCCCTGCGCCACCATGCGGACGCCTATCACCAGACCATCCGCGCCTTTAACATGGCGGAGAAATACCAGATTCCGGTGATCTTGCTGAGCGACCAGTATCTGGCCGACTCAACGGCCGTCATTCCGGTGCCCGATCCCGCCAAGGCGGAGATCTATGTGCCGGAAGATGTGCCCGCAGAGGGTGAGTATCTCAGGTACCGCTATACCGAATCGGGCATCTCGCCCCGCAAGTTCCCCGGCACGCGCGAAGGCTTTGTTTCCGTCGACAGCGACGAGCACGATGAACGCGGGCGCATCATCGAGGACAGCGAGACCCGCATCCGCATGATGAAAAAGCGCATGGGCAAGCTGGAACTGCTCAAGGAGGAGCTGCAGGAGCCTGAGCTGCTGGGCGACGAGAACCCTGAGGTCTTATTGATCGGCTGGGGCTCGCTCTACGGGCCTCTGGAAGAGGCCGTCGGCCTGCTTAACAAGGAAGACGGCAAGCGCTACGGCGCACTGGTCTTCGGCGATGTCTGGCCGCTGCCTCAGAAGCTTCTGAGCGAAAAGGCGGCAAAGGCTGAGAGCCTCATCAATGTGGAGCAGAACTACACCGGGCAGCTGGCGTCCCTGATCCGCGAGGAGACGGGCATTAAAACCCAGGCAAGCATACTGAAATATGACGGCAGGCAGCTCAGCGGAGAAGAGATCGTCAAGCGCCTGCGTGAGGAGGGATACTGATGAACGAGCGCCCCTTTGAGACTTTTGAAACGGCATGGTGCCCGGGCTGCGGCAACTTTGGCATCCTGGACAGCCTGCAAAACGCATTGAACGACCTGCAGCTGGACCCGCACGATGTCCTGATGGTCGGCGGCATCGGCCAGGCGGCCAAGCTGCCCCAGTACATCACCGCCAACAGCTTCTGCGGCCTGCACGGGCGCTCCGTGCCTCCGGCGGCGGCGGCCAAGATCGTCAACCCCAACCTGACCGTCATCATCAACTCCGGCGACGGCGACAGCTACGGCGAGGGCGGCAACCACTTCATTCATAACATCCGCCGCAACATCGATATCGCCCATTTCATTCACGACAACCAGGTCTACGGCCTCACCAAGGGGCAGGCCTCGCCCACGGCGGACCCGGGCAGCGTGACCCCCGTGCAGGTGGAGGGCAACCTGAACATCCCCTTCAACCCCGTGCTGATGGCGATTGCGGCCGGCGCAGGTTTTGTGGCCCGCAGCTTTTCCGGGCGCCCCGACCATCTGCGCGAGATGATGAAGCGGGCCATCCGCTTCAAGGGCTACGCCATGGTCGACATCCTGCAGCCCTGCGTCACATTCAACAAGATCAACACCTTCAGCTGGTATAACCAGCGCGCCTATGAGCTCGAGGACAGCTACGATCCCAGCGACCGCGTCGCCGCGATGGTACGATCAATGGAGTTCGGCGACCGTATCCCCATCGGCGTGCTCTATCAGAATGAAGAGCCGACCTTCCATGAGCTGCACGAGGTGCTCAAGGACGGCCAGGTGCTGGTCGGGCGCAAGAATGATCCCAATGTGGTCAGAGAATTGATGTTAGAGATGGTCTAAGCCGTTTTTATCATACATCAAACCGAAAGAAGGCATACAATCATGGGAAATATCATTAATATCATTATTCAACTGGTCAGCGGCGGCATCGGCGGTAAGGCTGCGGGCAAGGCCATACCCAAGATCTCCCTGGGGGATACCGGGGATATCATTGCCGGCATCCTGGGCGGCATCGGCGGCGGCCAGCTGCTGGGTGCTCTTGGCATCGGCTCTGGCGGGCTGGATATCGCAGGTATCATTGCCAGCATTCTGGGCGGCGGTGTCGGCGGCGGCATTTTGATGGCGATCGTATCGACCGTCAAGAACGCGATGGTGAAAAAGTAAGACAAGTAGTAAGGCTGAAAAAGCAACGCAAGGGGCTGCCGCAAATACGGCAGCCCCTTGTATTGTTTATTTTAAATTATTCTGTTAGATCAGAACACATATGCTTGATTTTCACCTCTTAATGGCGTATTATTCCATTAAGAGGTGAAAATGTGTGATTAAGACGACGGCCATGATGCTGGAGGAACTCAAAGAATACCGTGCGCCCGTCAATAAGCTTGCCCGTATGGCCAGGCAGGGGGAAGTTTTTCCGATTGTCCGGGGGCTGTATGAGACACAGAAGAATACACCGGGCTATCTGCTGGCTGCCAGCATCTACGGTCCGTCGTATCTGTCTTTTGACTTCGCCCTTTCATACTGGCAATTGATACCCGAGGCGGTTTATACGTTTACATCGGCCACCTTTGATAAAAAGAAAAAGAAGCGTTTTGATACGCCTTTCGGAATATTTCAGTATCGGGATGTTCCCAAGGATGCCTATCCCTATGGGATTATGATCATTCATGATGGAGATTATTCTTTCCCGGTTGCAGAACCTGAAAAGGCACTGTGCGATAAGCTGTATACGATTTCCCCTTTGCGTTCGCAGAAGGATCTTGAATACCTGCTTTTCAGTGATCTGCGCATAGAGCAGGAAGAATTCGAAACACTTGATAAAGGCAAACTGAAGGACTATGCGGGACTCTACCGGACAATCAACCACAGGTTGCTGGTCAAGCGCCTGAGGAGGGAAACATGAACACCATCTTCTCACAGATGCTCAAACAGTATGATGAGCGCAATCCTTACGACATGAAGAATGCCGTGAAAGAAATCATGCAGGAAATTGTATTGTGCGGCCTGTCAAGGGCGGGTTTTTTTGAAAAAGCTGCTTTTTATGGGGGCACAGCGCTTCGTATTTTCTACGGTCTTGATCGTTTTTCGGAAGATTTGGATTTTTCTTTGATGTCTGCATATAAATATTTTGACTTGAAAGAGTATTTTCCAGTTCTGGAAAAGGAAATACAATCTTTTGGCTTGAGACTCGAAGTGGCTGAAAAGAAAAAAAGTACGGATTCAACCATACAATCTGCCTTTTTGAAGGGCAATACCAAGGAAAATCTCCTGCTCTTTTACGGCGATCAGGACATTTCAGGCATTCATGCGGGGGAAAAGATCAAAATCAAGTTCGAGGTGGATACCGGCCCGCCGGACTTCGCGGGCTTTGAGACAAAGTACAGGCTGTTGCCCTCCCCTTATGAAGTCAGGCTGTATGACCCTCCCTCTCTGTTTGCCGGGAAGATTCATGCCGTTCTCTGCAGAGCCTGGAAAAGCAGGGTCAAGGGCAGAGACCTCTATGATTATGTCTTTTATCTTTCTAAAAATATCCCCGTCAATATGGATCACCTGAAAGCGAGGCTCGTCCAGACGGGCTACCTGGGGGAGGATGCTTCATTTACACTGGCAGACTTAAAGCGGCGTCTTGCCGATCATTTTGAGTCCATCAATTATGATCAGGCAAAGCAGGATGTAGCGCCGTTTATTCGGGACCTCGATGCCCTGTCTGTATGGAGCGTCAACTTTTTCAAGCAGATTACGAAAGATTTGACCGAAGACATTATCGGATAGACAGAATTCTTTTACAGTGAAAATATAATATTATCACCGGTTAGTGGTAAAAACTCCATTAACCGTCGATAATAAGAATAACGCTACATCCTCTCTCGGTATCCCCGCTCGTATGACTTGGTCAGAAGATCCTGCCTGCCGAAGCGCATGGCCAGGTCGTTGAACCTGTTGGGATTTCGCAGCAGCTCGCGCCCCAGCGCTATCAGGTCGCAGCGTTCTTCTTCCAGAGCGTTCATGATCAGCTGATCCTCGTCGATCAGGCCGACGCCGATGGTGGGAAGGCTTGTGCCGCGCCTGATTTCCTCCGACAGCTTCAGCATATAGCCGGGATAGACATGCACATCGGCCTTTTGCAGCGCGCCGCTTGATACATGCACCATGTCGATCCTGCCCTTCAGGGCATTGAGCCAGTTCACCCAGTCGGATACTGCCACGCTGCCTGGGAGCCAGTCGGTGGCAGAGACGCGCAGCCACAGGGGCTTTTCTTCGGGCCACTCAGTCGATACGGCGTCCACCACCCGCCGCAAAAACAGGGAGGTATCCCTTCCGTATTCATCCTGCCTTTGGTTGGACAGGGGGCTTAGAAACTGGTGGATCAGGTAACCGTGCGCGCCGTGCAGCTCCAGGCCGTCGAAGCCGGTCTGCCGGGCCCGCCCGGCGGCCCTGGCAAAGGCATCGACGACAGCGTCGATCTGTGCCCCGGTCATCTCCTCGTAGTTGACCGGGTGGCTGTTATAGGCGACGGCAGAAGGGGCTAGGTGAGGGAATACGGCGGTCTGCGATTTGCGGCCCGCGTGGTTCAGCTGCAGGGCGATTTTAGCCCCTTGGCTGTGCACCATGTCCACCAGGCGCTTCATTTCCGCCGCCTGTTCCTCATTCCACAGGCCCAGACAGTTGTCGCTGATGCGGCCTTCCGGGGTGACGCCGGTGGCTTCCACGATGATGAGCCCGGCCCCGCCGATGGCGCGGGCGGTATAGTGGGCCAGGTGAAAGTCATTTACCAGGCCTGTGCCCGTCCGGGCCGAGTACATGCACATGGGCGGCATGACCAGGCGGTTTTTCAGGCTCATATTCTTAATGGCAAAGGGTTCAAACAGTTTCATGCATTCTCTCCTTTGGCGGCAGCTGGATCAGCTGCGCCCCGATAATGGCGATAAGCATCAGCCCGCATCCCAGGGCTTCGCGCGTGGTTAGGCTTTCGCCCAGCAGCAGCATGCCGCCCACCAGGGCGAATACGGACTCCGCGCTCATCAAAAGGCTGGCCATGGTGGGTGTGGTCAGGCGCTGGCCTATGATCTGCAGCGTAAAGGCGAGGCCGCTTGACAGCACGCCCGCATAGAGCAGGGGCAGCCAGGCGCTGATAATATCCGGAATATTCGGTTGTTCAAACAGGAACATCGCGACGCCTGACAGGACACCCACCACGAGAAATTGCAGGCAGCTGAGTGCAACGCCCGATACCCGGGGCGAATAGTGATCCACCGCCAGGATATGGGCGGTGAACACCACGGCGCCGGCAATCAGCAGCAGGTCTGCCGGGTCGATGCTGAAGTCGCCCCGGATGCTCAGCAGATACAGGCCCACGGCAGCAAGGCCGATGACAGGCCACAGCGCGGGCCTCGGGCGCTTGCCCATGAATACGCCCGCGACGGGCACCATCAGGATATACAGAGCTGTCAAAAAGCCGGCCTTGCCGACGGATGTATAGTAAATGCCGAACTGCTGCAGATTGGCGGCCACTGTCAGCAGGATGCCGCAGACTAGGCCTGCGCGCCTCAGGACCCTTCTGTCGCGGGGCTGTGCCTCGGCGGACGGGCCGAGGCGCTTTTTACGCCTGTTTTGAAGCAGGATTACCGGCAGCAGCGAAAGAGAGCCGATGAAGGAGCGAAGGGCCATAAAGGTAAAGGGGCCGATGTGCTCCATGCCCATGCTCTGGGCTACAAAGGCGGTGCCCCAGATCAGGGAGGCGAACAACAGCAGCAAGTTGCCCCGCATCCGGCGCTCTTTGATCAAGGCAGCACCTGCTCAAGCGCGCGGTAGAGGCTGTCCAGCTCTTGCGCGCTGTGGTAGCTGAGAGTTACCTTGCCCCGGTTGAGGTCGCCCTGGATGCTGGCGCGCACGCCGGTCGCCCGCTGCAGGCGGCGGACAAAGTCATCCAGCTCCGGTGCCAGGCGCTTGGGCGCGGGCTTTTGCGGTGCTTCTTCCTGGGCCTTCCTGCACAGCGCCTCCAAGGCGCGCACGCTGAGCCCTTCCGAGACAGCACGCTCGGCGAGCCTCTCCTGCAGACCGGCCCCCTTCACGCCCGCCAGCACGCGGGCATGCCCCTCGCTGAGCCGCCCGTCCCTCACCAGCTTTTGAAGCCTGACGGGCAGGGTCAAGAGGCGCAGGGTGTTGGCAACGGCGGGGCGGGATTTGCCGAGCCTTCCCGCCGCCTCCTCCTGCGTCAGGCCCGCCGTATCCATCAGCTGCCGGATGGCGGCGGCTTCCTCCATGGGGTTGAGGTCCTCGCGCTGCAGGTTTTCGATCAAAGCGGCCAGCATGCTTTCCTCGCCGGACATATCCCGCTCAATGACGGGCACATGTGTCAGGCCCGCCAGACGGCAGGCGCGGTAGCGGCGCTCGCCCGCGATGATGCGGTAGCGGCTGCCCGTGCGCTGCACCAGGATGGGCTGCAGAAGGCCCACCTCTCGGATGCTGTCCGCCAGCTGTGCCATGGCCTCCTGGTCAAAGGCCTTGCGAGGCTGGTCGGGGTTGATATCCAGCAGGTTGATATCGACCTCCTGCCCGGCATACTGTTCGTCCACTTGGGGCATCAGGGCGTCCAGCCCGCGGCCCAGAGCGCTTTTTTTCATTGTATCTTCAGCTCCTTGCGGCGTTACGCCGGATCAGTTCCTGTGCCAGGGCGCGGTAGGCCTGTGTCCCCGCGCTTTTAGGGTCATATACATGGATGGGCGCGCCGTGGCTGGGCGCCTCGCCCAGGCGTACATTGCGGGGGATCAGCGTCGAAAACACGCTGCCTTTGAAGTACTTCTTTACCTGCGCCGCCACCTGAAGCGACAGGTTGGTGCGGCCGTCGTACATGGTCAGCACGACACCTTCTATCTGAAGCGATTTGTTCACCGAGCGCTGGATGCGGCTGACGGTGTTCATCAGGGCGGTCACGCCCTCCAGGGCATAGTATTCCGCCTGAATGGGCACCAGCACGCTGTCTGCCGCCGTCAGGGCATTGATGGTCAGCAGGCCCAGGGAAGGAGGGCAGTCGATGATCACAAAGCGAAACTCATCCACTTTACCCTCTAAGGCGCGCTTGAGCTGGTACTCCCGGTCCTCCTGACCGACCAGCTCCACCTCTGCCGCCGCCAGGCGGATATCCCCCGGTAGAAGGGAAAGCCCCCGCACGGCCGTCGGGCAAATCGCTTCCTGAAAAGAGGCGCTGCCTGCCAGCACCTCGTAGACGGTGGACGCTCCGGCCCTGATCCCCAGGCCGCTGGTGGCGTTGCCCTGCGGGTCTATGTCAACCAAGAGGGTGCTCTGCCCCTGCTCGGCCAGGCAGGCGGCCAGGTTGACGGCCGTGGTGGTTTTTCCCACGCCGCCCTTCTGGTTGGCGATGGTGATGATCTTCGTCATAAAACTCCTATATTTCAAGCCAGCCGCGCCAGCGAAAGGGCGGGTGGCAGGTGGTGATCACGCGTTTGAGTATCCGCAGTTCTTCCTCTCCCTGGTAGGCCCGGTAATCGCAGTACAGCGCCCGCAAGGCGGACAGCGAGCCGTGCCGCATGGAGTGATCACGGATCAGCAGGAAGTTTTGCTCGTTATTTGGCATGACGCGCAACAGCAGATAGAGCAGCTCATCGGACAAGGTGGCAAAATCTTCCACTCGGATGCGCATATACTGCCCGTTATCAAGTTTCAGGGTCATACGCCCCTCAGTATCTTCGCGCACAGCCATGAACAGCATGCTGTCCAGCTCCTGGGCAATCAGCTGCAGGCTGTCCCGCTGAGGATGATAATGTGACAGCCTCATGCGGACGCGATCGATCAGCCTCGTTTGCCGCTCAACAAAATCACCCCCAAGCCAGGGGCGGATAATGGACACGGTGTCCTGCGGACCCCCCTGAAACATAGCCATCCCTCCCAGCCCGGCGGTCATTATTTGCTCATATAGGATAGCATAAATCCCGGTGGAAGTGAACACTTGAACAGGCAGCGAAACAGTTGCCGCGCCGGGCGCGGAAGATAGAAAAAAATGAGGCAAAGGCATGGAATCAGGCTGCCGGATCCGGCCTCCGTTGAGGCTGTGCCTTCTTTGTGCTATGATGCCCCGGTATATCAAGCATGCAAGGAGTGCAGCGATGGACGAGCGCCGGCTGAACAAATACCTGGCGGACAGCGGCCTATGCTCCCGGCGGGAGGCTGATCGGCTGATCACGCAGGGCAAGGTCAAAATTAACGGACGAGTGGCGCGGATAGGAGACCGGGTGCAGCCGGGCGATCATGTCATGGCGGGCAGTCGGGTGATCCGCGCCCAAAGCGACAAAATCTATATCGCGGTATACAAGCCCGTCGGCATCGTGTCGACCGCCGACCCCGATGAGCCGATGAATATTGTCAGCTTTATCAACTACCCGGCCCGTGTCTACCCGATCGGGCGTCTGGATAAGGATAGTGAGGGGCTGATTCTCATGACCAGCGACGGCGATATCGTCAACCGCATCCTGCGCGCGGCAGGCCGCCATGAGAAGGAATACGAAGTCTCGGTGGACAAGCCGGTCAGCGAAGAGTTTTTAAGCCGCATGTCAAAAGGTGTGCCGGTGCTTGGCCGGACAACCCTGCCCTGCCGGGTGAGGAAAACCGGCCCCCGATCCTTCCGCATCATTCTGGTGCAGGGCCTCAACCGCCAGATCCGCCGAATGTGCGAATACCTGGGCTACAGCGTGATCGGCCTCAAACGCCTGAGAGTGATGAATATTCATCTGGGGCGGATGAGGCCCGGGCAGTGGCGGCTCTTGTCTCAGACTGAGCTGAAGGAACTGAAAAGGGCTTTGGGCGAGGGATAAAAAACGCACGGTCCGGCCGAGCGGCCGGGCTGTGCCTTATAATCATGACTATTCATTGCAAACTGCCGCGCTGTTTTATTTTCAGAATCTTTTCAAAACGCCTGAACGACCATGCTCTATGTTCTTTACCGGCTGCCTGAGGAAGTTTCGGAAGCCGGAAACAATATCTCGATCCCATGCTCCTCAAAGAAAGTCATATATTCCTTGCCCGGCTCTTTATCCGTCACTGCGACACTGACTCGCTCCAGGGGACAGTAGGTGATCAGCGCCTCGCGGTCGAACTTTGAGTGGTCAGCCATCAGGATGATCTTCCTGGCCCCGGCCACCACGGCACGCTTGATCTCCGCCTCAAAATAGGTGGTGTTGGACAGGCCGTGCTTGATTGACACGCCCGTGGCTGCCATCACCGCCACGTTGACCGAGAGGGTCTTGATGGTGTCGATGGTCGATACGCCGACAAAGGCGCCCAGGGAGGCGTTGTAGATACCGCCGGGGGAGATGAGGTTGACTTTTTTCAGACGGCTGGCCTCGCTGAGGACGGGCAGGCTATGGGATACCATGGTCAGGCGCCTGTCGCCTAAAAAGCGGACGATGTGGTAGGTGGTGGAGCCTGAATCGATGAAGACCGTCGTGTCGGGCGGGATGAGGGAGGCGGCCATTTCCCCGATCAGAAGCTTTTGCGTGGTGTTCATCTGAAAGCGTTTGGGCATGGTGGTCAGTGAAGGCTGCACCCTGGCCGCGGCGCCTCCGTAGATCTTGCCGACATGCCCCCGCCGCTCCAGCTCGTCCAGGTCGCGGCGCAGGGTGTTGACGGATATATCAAAGCGTTTTTTCAGCTGAGAGATGGTGACCTTTTCATTTTGCAGGATGTACTGTTCCATGGCATCCAGGCGCGTGAGCTTCATACAGAGCGTCTCCTTTCGGGGCTCATCGGACCCGCCCGTTTATATTATCTCAAAAAACACACAAGTTTTCAACTATTTTTGGTTAACTTACTCATATCAGGTTGACTTATACGATCAAAAGAGATAAAATCAAACCATAATATACCGGTCTGACTTCACGCGCCGGTACAATAATAATGAGGGGGTATATCCAGTGAAGAAACTACTGTCGTTCCTGCTTGTACTGACCATGATGACCTTTATGTTCATTCCTTCCATGGCTGCCGAAACCTTTAAGATCGCTATCAACTTAAAGACGCTCTCCAGTGAATACTGGCAGACGGTGAAGGCCGGCTGCGATCGCGCCGCGGCCGATCTGGGCGTTGTGATCGACGTACAGGGGCCCGCTGCCGAAACTGAGATCGCCGAGCAGGTCGCCCAGCTTGAGACCATGCTGGCGGGCAACCCGGACGCCATCATCATCGCGCCCCTGGACGGGGATGCCGTGATCGGCGCCATCGAGTCAAGCGGCTATCAGGGGCTGGTGCTCTTCTGTGACACCGACGCGCCCTACGAAGCAAAGACATCATTTGTCGGCACCTCCAACGAGGAAGCGGCCTACACCGGCGGCGTATACGGCGGAGCCATCAATGGCGCCGACACCAAAGCAGTCATCATCTACGGCCAGGAGGGGGACAACACCTCCAACCTGCGCAAGGCCGGCTACGAGCGCGCCCTGAAGGAATTGGGCGTTGAGCCCGTGGCCATGCTGTCGGGCAACAACACCACCGACGGCGCCACCAAGGTCATGGAAGACCTGCTGAGCGCCCATCCGGACGGCATCAACCTGGTCCTTTGCCACAACGACGACACCGCCATCGGCGCGATGAACGCCGTGGAGGCTGCCGGAGTCACCGGCATCAGCATCATGGGCTTTGACGGAAACCAGAGCGCCATCGAGCTGGTCGGCGCGGGCAAGCTGACGGGCACCGTCGCCCAGCAGCCCGAACTGATGGGCTTCCTGGCTGTCGAGACAGCGCTGAAGGCCCTTCAGGGCGAGGCAGTCGAGAAGGTCGTCTCCGTTGACACCGTCATCATCGACCTGGCTAATCACGCGGAATTTCTGAAGTAATCGCACAGACTGTAACAGGCTGCGCGGACGGTCCGAAAGCTGCGGCCTTCGGACCGTCCGCCTCTTTGCGGAAGGAATCTCACCTTTGGATGCCGGGGGTAAATCATGTCCGACTATGTTGTTGAACTAAAATCGGTGACCAAAAAATTCCCGGGCGTCGTTGCCATGCGGGATATGCACATCGCCATCAAGCCCGGGGAGATCCACGGCCTGATCGGCGAGAACGGCGCCGGCAAGTCCACGCTGATCAAGGTACTGACGGGGATTCATGTGCCCGAAGAGGGCGACATTTTTGTTGAGGGAAAGCAGGTCAGGTTCTCAAACCCCGTACAGGCGAGGGAGCAGGGCATCACCTGCGTCTATCAGGAGCTGAACATCGTGCCCATGCTGCCGGTTGTGGACAATGTGTTCATGGGCCGGAAGATCGTCAATCATCTGGGCCTGCTGGATTACCCCAGGATGCACCGGGAGGCCGCCGAAGCCTTGGCCATGCTGGGGCAGGAGGGGGTCGACACCAGGCAGGAATGCGGCAAGCTGGGCGTCGGCCTCCAGCAGATGGTGGAGATCGCCAAGGCTGTGACGACCCATGCCAAGCTGTTGATTATGGACGAGCCCACCTCCTCCCTGGGAGAAAGGGAGGTCGGGCAGCTGATGGAGACGGTACGCCGATTGAAGGATCAGGGCATCGCCATCCTCTTTGTGTCCCATAAGCTGGAGGAGCTCTTTGAGCTGTGCGACCGGGTCACCGTCATGCGCGACGGCGAGCACATCCTCACCGCCGACATGGCGGAGATGACACAGGACAAGCTGATCCGGGCCATGGTGGGGCGCACGCTGGACAATCAGTTCCCCAAAGTCGCGGGGCAAAAGGGCGAATGCATGCTGAAGGTGGAAAACCTCAAGGTGGCAGGCGTTTTACGCGATGTCAGCTTTGAGGCCTACGCCGGGCAGATCACCGCCTTTGCGGGCCTGGTCGGCGCGGGGCGTACAGAGACCATGCGGGCCATCTTCGCCGCGGACAAGCCCGACGGCGGCAGCATCTATATCCGCGGCCGGCAGGCGACCATCAAAAACCCGGGCAGCGCCATCCGTCAGGGCATCGCCTTTTTGACGGAGGATCGCAAGGGCCAGGGCCTGGTGCTCTCCCAGCCGGTGAAGACCAATATGATCCTGGCCAGCATGAAGCGTTTCCAGAAGGGCCCGATGCTCAAAGGGCGCGAGATCGATGAAAACAGCCGGGAGATGGTCAAGACCCTCCGCATCAAGACGCCGTCGATCAACGAGATCGCCGTGCAGCTATCGGGCGGCAATCAGCAGAAGGTCGTCATCGGCAAATGGATCAACTGTGACGTGGATATCTACATCTTTGACGAGCCCACCCGCGGGATCGATGTGGGGGCCAAGATAGAGGTCTACAACATCATGAACGACCTGGTCGGTCAGGGCAAGTGCGTCATCATGGTCTCCTCGGAGCTGCCTGAGGTGCTGGGGATGTCCGACAAGGTGATCGTTATGCGGGAGGGCCGCGTCATGGCTGAGATCGACCGGGATGATCAACATTTCAATCAGGAAGACATTATGAAAGCTGCATGGGGAGGAAAGCTTGTATGAGCAATGTGACTGCGGGCGCGCCCGCCGCCAAAAGGAAGGGCATCGGTGACCTGTTGATGAAGCTCGGGCCGCTGCTGGTGCTGGCCATTTTGTTTACTGTGTTTGCCATCACGCTGCCGGATCGTTTTTTGCGGGTGGGCAATATCATGAACATTCTCAAGCAGACCTCGATCAACTGCCTGATCGCTTCCGGCATGCTGCTGGCCCTGATCACAGCCGGCATCGATCTGTCGGTGGGCTACAACACCATCCTGTCCACCTGCGTGATCGCGGTGCTGATGCAATCCTTCGGCATCACCAACCCGGTGCTGCTGATCGGGGCGGCGCTGGCAGTGTCCACCTTCGCCGGTTTTCTCAACGGCACCCTGCTGACGAGGCTTGATCTTCCGCACCCCTTTGTATCCACCCTTGGCATGAAGTTCGTCTTCTGGGGGATCGCGCTGCTGATCACCAATTCCCAGACCATCGGCTTCACCAACAAGGGCATCGACAGCGTGCTGTGGATCGGCAAATATACGATCTTCGGCTTTGGCTTCCCGGTCAGCTTTCTGCTGGTGCTGGTGGTGTATGCTGTGTTCCATGTATTTTTAAACCATACCGCTCTGGGGCGCCAGATCTACTGCGTGGGCGGCAACCCGGAAGCCGCCCGCATGGCGGGCATCCGTTCGAAAAACGTGCTCACGATCGTGTATACCATCTCGGGTCTCATGTGCGGCATCGCGGGGGTCGTGCTGGCGGGGCGGCTGAACACGGCCAACACCGCTTCCGGCGCCACCTATGATACGGATGCCATCGCCGCCTGCATCATCGGCGGGGCCTCCTTCCGGGGAGGCAAGGGGACGATCTGGGGCACCCTGCTGGGCGCTCTGCTGATCTCCACCATCCGCAATGGCCTGAACCTGTTCAGCGCGGGCAATGACATTCAGTACATCGTCATTGGTCTGGTCATCATCACCGCGGTCACCATCGACGTGATCCGCGGCAAGGTCGAAGTCCGGGCGAGAAAACTCGCCACTATATAGCCAGGAGGAAAGATATGTTTGATCCAAAAAAGGTAATGCTGGGGATCGCCCCCATCGGCTGGTGCAATGACGATATGCCGGAGCTCGGCGCGGAAAACAATTTCCGCCAGACGGTCAGCGAGATGGCCCTGGCAGGCTTCACGGGCACCGAGATCGGCAATAAATACCCCACAGACCCCAAAGAGCTCAAGTGGGAGCTTGACCTGCGCGGCATGCGCGTGGCCTCCCGCTGGTACAGCTCCTTTTTGCTGACCAAACCTTACGAAGAAGTTGAAGCGGATTTCCTGAAGGAGCTTGATTTTCTGGCTGCCGTCGGTGCCAACCGCGTCAATGTATCCGAGCAGAGCCACTCCATCCAGGGGCAGCCCGGCACGCCGGTCCTGGGCGACAAGAAATATGTGATGAACGACGAGGAATGGGACAGGTTCTGCAAGGGGCTTGACCGCCTGGGCAAAAAGGCGGCGGAAAAGGGCTTTAAGCTCTGCTTCCACCACCATATGGGCACGGTGGTGCAGACCGCCGAAGAGACCGACCGGATGCTTGAGAACACCGACCCCGCCTATGTCTTCCTCTGCTATGATACGGGGCACTTCACCTTCGCGGGCGAGGATCCCCTGGCCATGCTCACGAAGCATCAGCACCGCATCGGGCATGTGCACCTCAAGGACATGCGCCGCGATGTGGTCGACCGGGTGAAGCCCGAGGGCTGGAGCTTTTTAAAGGCCGTGCGTGAAGGCGCTTTTACCGTGCCCGGCGACGGCTGCGTGGACTTTGGGCCGATCTTCAAGGCGCTCGGCGAGGGCGGCTATGAAGGCTGGCTGCTGGTAGAGGCGGAGCAGGATCCTGCCAAGGCAAATCCCCTGGAGTATGCCAAGAAGGCCCGGGCCTATATCCGCGAGAATACGGGGCTTTAAGATGTATATTCAAATGGAGATCACCCCGGGCTATACATCCTATCTGAACGCCGGCACCAACCAGGATGTGGGCATGGATGTGGGCTTGCTGAGCCTGGAAGAGGGGCAGACCTACAGGCTGTGGGAGGCTGAAATGGAAATCGCGGCGCTCCTGCTCAAAGGCAAGGTCGAGTTTCAATGGTACGGGAGGAAAAAGGTGGCCGACAGGCCCGATGAGTTTAACCACCAGCCCTGGTGCCTGCACCTGGGCCGGGCGACCGAGGCCTGGATCACGGCCCTGGCGCCAAGTGAGCTGTACATACAGGCGACTGAGAACCTGAAGCCCTTCCAGGCCAAGTTCTACACGCCCGAGGACGTGCACGTGCAGCATGCCGGGGCAAAGGGCGAGCTGATGGGCTGCATGCGCCGGGAGATCAAGACGCTGTTTGACTATGAAAGCGCCCCCTACTCCAACATGGTGCTGGGCGAGGTGCTGAATATGCCTGGCAGATGGAGCAGCTATCCGCCGCACTTCCACCCTCAGCCCGAGGTCTACTTCCACCGCTTCGATCATCCCCAGGGCTTCGGCGCCAGCTTTGCCAACGGAGAAGTGCATGTCTCCCGCCAGAACGGCCTGACCGTCATACTCGAGGGCTTTCATTCGCAGGTATCGGCGCCCGGCTATGCCATGTGCTATGTCTGGGGTATCCGCCACCTGCCGGGAGATCCCTGGCAGAAGACGCGCATCGATGAACCCGAGCATGCATGGCTGTGGAAGGAAGATGCCAATGAGCATATCTTCACCCTGAAGGAGGAATAAACCATGAACACCATCCGTTTGACCATGGCCCAGGCCCTGGTGCGGTTTTTGGAAAACCAGTATGTCCGTCACGACGGGCAGGAGCGGCGTTTTGTGCGCGGCGTCATGATGCTGCCGGGCCACGGCAATGTGGTCGGCCTGGGGCAGGCACTGCAGCAGGAAAGAAAAGCACTTGAAATCTATCAGGGCAAGAACGAGCAGGGCATGGCCCACGCCGCGATCGCCTTTTCAAAGCAGATGAAGCGAAAGGAGATCTTCGCCGTGACCAGCTCGGTCGGCCCCGGCGCCGCCAACATGGTCACCGCGGCGGCGACCGCCACGGCCAACAACATCCCCGTGCTCCTGCTGCCGGGCGATGTCTACGCGAGCCGTCAGCCGGATCCGGTGCTGCAGCAGATCGAGCAGCCGCATGACATGGGCCTGTCCACCAACGACGCCTTCCGCCCCGTCTGCCGCTACTGGGACAGGGTCAACCGCCCCGAGCAGCTGATGAGCGCGATGCTCAACGCCATGCGCGTGCTGACAGACCCCGCCGATACGGGTGCCGTCTGTGTAGCGCTGCCGCAGGATGTGGAGGGCGAGGCCTATGATTATCCTCTGAGCTTTTTTAAAAGGCGTGTCCACGCGATCGACACCCGGCCGCCCGTGAAAGAGGCCGTTGAAGAAGCGGCGGCGGCCATCCGGGCCGCAAAGCGCCCCCTGCTGATCTGCGGCGGCGGCGTGCGTTATGCCGAGGCGCATGAAGAGTTCCGCGCCTTCGCGGAAGCCTTCCGGATTCCCTTCGGGGAGACCCAGGCGGGCAAAAGCGCCATCGTGTGGGATCACCCGCTCAACGCGGGCGGCATCGGCGTGACCGGCTCTTCCGCAGCGAACCGCCTGGCCAAGCAGGCCGATCTGATCATCGGCGTCGGCACCCGTTATACAGACTTCACCACCTCTTCCAAGTGGCTGTTCCGCGAGGACGCGCGATTCGTCAACATCAGCATCTCGCCCTTCCAGGCGAAGAAAATGGACGCGGTGCCCGTGCTGGCCGACGCCAAGGTGGCCCTGCCCGCCCTGCAGGAGGCGCTGGCCGGCTACCGGAGCGAATGGGGCGATGAGATCGAAGAAGCCCGGCGCGAGTGGGAGACCGAGTGGAAGCTGCTGGAAGACAACCGCTTCACGGGCGATGATTACAAACCCATCGTGCAGGACCCGAACTCGTCCTCGGCTCAGCGTTTCGCAAAGGACCTCAATGCCTCCCTTACCCAGGTAGAGGTGCTGGCGGCCATCAACCATCTGATCGAGGAAGACGCCGTCGTGGTCGGCTCCTCCGGCAGCCTGCCCGGCTGTATGCAGCGCATGTGGCGCCCCATGACGCCCGATTCCTACAATATGGAGTACGGCTATTCCTGCATGGGCTATGAAGTCACGGGCGCCCTGGGCGTCAAGCTGGCCGTTGGAGACAAGCAGGTCTATGCCATGGCGGGGGACGGCAGCTTTGTCATGCTGCACTCGGAGCTGCTGACCGCCGTGCAGGAGCGGCTGAAGTTCAACATCTGCCTGTTTGACAACGCGAGCTTCGGCTGCATCAACAACCTGCAGCAGGCCCAAGGCAATGACAGCATGCTGACCGAACTGCGCTACAGGGGCGAGAGCGGCCGCCATGACGGCGACTTTATGTCGGTGGACTATGCCGCCATCGCCGAGGGTTACGGGGCCAAGGGCTACAGGGTACGTAACTTGAAAGAGCTTGAAGAGGCCCTGCTGGACGCAAAGCAGGTCACGGACCGCCCGGTGCTGTTTGACATCAAGGTGCTGCCAAAGACCATGACCGAAGGCTATGGGGCCTGGTGGCGCGTCGGCACGCCCGAGGTCGCCGACAATGAAAAGGTCCGAGCCAGCTGGCAGGATCATCTCGAACACATCAAGGACGCGAGACAGTATTAAAACAGCCGCCCCGTCACGGGGCGGTGAAAGGAAGATAGATATGGAAAAGCAACTGAGGATCGGTGTCATCGGCGCGGGGCGCATCGGTAAACTTCATGCGGATAATCTGGTCAAATCTGTCCCCGGCGCGGTGGTGCTGGCGGTGTCGGACGTGCGCAGGGAGGCAGCGGAGGAGCTGGCGGCCAAACTGAACATTCCCAAGGCCTATGAGGACTACCACGACATCCTCAAGGACCCGGAGATCGACGCGGTGTTCATCTGCTCATCCACTGACACGCACTCCGTCATCTCCGTTGAAGCGGCCAGGGCGGGCAAGCATATCTTCTGCGAGAAGCCCATCGACCACGACCTGGACAAGATCCGCGAAGTGCTCGACGAGGTAAAGAAGGCCGGCATCAAGTACCAGGTCGGCTTTAACCGGCGCTTTGACCGCAACTTCCGCCGCGTGCGCGAGGTGGTGCAGTCAGGCGGCGTCGGCGATGTGCAGATCGTCAAAGTGACCTCCCGCGACCCGGAAGCCCCGCCCGTATCCTATGTGAAGACCTCAGGCGGCATCTTTGTGGACATGACCATCCACGACTTTGACATGGTGCGCTATCTGTCGGGCAGTGAGGTCGAGGAGGTATCCACCTTCGGCGCCTGCCTGGTGGATCCCGAGATCGGCGAGGCCGGGGACGTGGACACCTGCATCATCATGCTGAAGTTTAAAAACGGCGCGCTGGGCGTGATCGATAACTCGCGCCAGGCGGTCTACGGCTACGATCAGCGGGTCGAGGTCTTCGGCTCCAAGGGCATGATCCACGCGGAGAATGAAACGGCCAACAACACCAGCTGGTACACGGCCGATGGCGTCTGCAAGGAAAAGCCCCTGTGGTTCTTCCTGGAGCGCTACAACGACGCCTTTATCCAGGAAGCGGTCGACTTTGTGGATGCCTGCCTGAATGACAAGGAGACGCCGGTCGGCTCCTTCGACGGGCTGCAGCCGGTCCGGATCGCCCTGGCGGCCAAAAAGTCCTTTGAGCAGGGCGGAGCCCCGGTCAAAGTTGAATCATAATCAAGGAGAGAATAAGCGATGAAAAAAATCAGAGTAGGTATAGCGGGTTACGGTGTCATCGGCCAGCGTCTGGCAGACGGCGTAGCCCTGCAGGGAGATATGGAACTGGTCGGCGTGGCAGATCTTGAGCCCACGCTGTCCGTACGCGCGCTCAAAGAGCGCGGGATGCCCTATGACCTCTACCTGGTGCCCGGGGCTGATAAAGCCAAGTTTGACGCCCTGAACATCCCCGTGGCAGGCAGCTTTGAAGACCTGCTGGGCAAGGTGGATATCATGCTGGATTCGGCGCCCGGCGGCGTAGGCGCCAAAAACAAGGAGTTTTACGAGAAGGCGGGCGTCAAGGCCATCTTCCAGGGCGGCGAGGACAACGCCGTCGCCGATGTATTCTTCCATGGCTACGCGAACTTCGAGGATGGCCTGGGGAAGGACTACCTGAAGCTGACCAGCTGCAACACCACGGGCCTGATCCGCGCTGTGGACGCGCTGGACCGGGCGGTGGGGCTGTCCAAAGTCGCGATCACCATCGTCCGCCGCGTGGCAGACCCGGGCGACTACCACCGCGGCCTCACCAACGCCCTGCAGATGGACAAGGCCCCCAGCCACCAGGCAGTCGACCTGATGACCATCATGCCCCATGTGGAGGCAACGGGTATACTGGTACACACCCCCGTGACCCATGGGCACATCATCACGGTGCTGGCCAGCGCCAAGGATGGCCGCAAGATCACCAAGGAGGAGGCACTGGCCTGCTTCCAGGCCCATCCCCGCATCCGCGTGGTCTCTATCGATGAAGGCTTCAAGGGCAACGCCAGCTTCTTCCGTTATGCGCGTGACCTTGGCAATCCCAGGGGCGATATGTACGAGATCGGCCTGTGGAGTGACAGCGTGGTGGAATCCGGCAACGACATCATGTTTGCCATCAACATTCCGCAGGAAGCTGTCACGATCCCCGAGACCATCGACGGGATACGCGCGGCCATGAAAACACAGACGACCCGTGAAGAGGCGACCGAGAAGACAAACGAATACCTGCAGATAGGCAAGTTCAAGTAATTGACCGGGCAAGGCGGCAGCAAAGCCGCCTTGCCCGCCCAAACGATGAGGAGGATATGATGCGCTTTGGCATTCATACCATCGATGACATAGACCC
>CAZVUU010000035.1:0-20173 GCA_964630465.1 uncultured Christensenella sp. | reverse complement strand
TGGGCATGCATCCGCACTTCGGCGTAGTGCTCGTCGATGTAGCTGTCGATCCGGCCGAAGAGCTCCCTGCCCGCCCGGAAGGATTCGCGGTCGAACACCGCGAGGTAGACATCCATCTCGTGTTCTTCAAGGAAGCCGCGAATTTCTGCGGTGGCCACCCGCAGCGCCTCGTCCTTGGGGTAGCCGTAGATACCGCTTGATATCAGCGGAAAGGCGATGCTCTTAAGGTCCCGCTCCGCAGCCAGCCGCAGGGCATTGGCATAAGCGGCGCGCAGCAGCTGCTCGCTCAGCTCCGGCCGGCTGACGTCCCAGACGGGGCCTGCCGCGTGGATGATATAAGAAGCATTCATCCCAAAGCCGGGCGTCATCACGGCCCCGCCCGTGGGGATGGGGGAAAGCAGGTCGCAGGCCGCCTGCAGCTCCTCCTCGCCCGCCGCGCTGAAGATCGCCCCGCAGACCCCGCCGCCCATCTTCAGCTGCGTGTTGGCGGCATTGACCACGGCGTCCACCTTCATCTGCGTGATATCCTGACGGATCAGTGTAAAAGGCATGATTTTCACCTCAAGCGTACATGAATAAACTGTGCTTTGATATTCAGGATACAAGCATAGCAAAATAGCAGGTCATGATCAACTCATATCAGACTTTGTGTTTTTGAAAAGCCGGGACATACTGCCGCAGCCATTCTGTGCTATACTACAAAAAGTCAGCCAATGCATAGGGAGGTACATCGTGCAAAGCATTCCCCGCAAGGTCCGTTTCTTTGGGAAGCGCAGCATGCTGGTTCAGATGATTGCGCTGTTTGTCACACTGACTGTGATCGCCACAGGTCTGACCGGCTGGTTGATATATAACCGGGCGGCCTCTCAGCTGATGGACAACGCGTGGGCGCAGAATGAAACGCTGCTGGAAACGGTTCAGGATGCCATTAACCGCCAGTTTTTACAGGTGCGATCCTTCGCCTGGCAAATCAGCAACAACGACAAAGTCGTTTCCGCGCTGTATGCCAGGGAACAGACCCCGGACAACATCCTGAATACCAGAGACATTATCGATGTTTTGCAGGGCATGAAGGCCTTCATGGATACCATCGCCGATATCGGCATCCATCTGTACAATACGGATACTGTGATCACGGGGGAGAGCAGTTACAACGCGCAGAAGTATTATCAGCAGCTCAGCCCACAGACAGGCAGCGCCATAGCGGGTCTGCTTGAAAATTACGCGGGGCGTTCGGTTCTAAGCGCCTATGCGGGCAGGCATACGGTCTCCCGCCTGATCAGCAAGGAAACCGTGCTGACCTTCGTCAGCGGTCTGCCTCTGAGCGGCGGCAGCGCCCTGGGCTATTCCTTTATCAACCTGAAGGTCGACAAGCTCAGGGAGCTGCTGCCCGAAAGCGAGGACAGCTATTTGCTGCTGGTGGATGACGATATGCAGCCCCTGTATCATACAGGCGGCGCTGAGGCGCAGCCGCTGTTAAGGGAAATTAGCGGCCAGGTCAAAGCCCGGGGGGTCAGCAGAAGCATACACTATGACGGGATCACGTACGGCGTGCTGCTGAACGACACCGATGTGTCCGGCATTCGCTGCATGGCGGTGGTGCCCTACCGGGCGCTTTTGAAGCAGGCGGATTCGATCCGCATGGTCACCATGCTGGTGATGTTTGGCTGCATGCTCCTGGGGCTGATGATGTCGGTGCTGATCAGCGGGAAAATGTATGCCCCGGTCGCCCTGCTGATCAAAAGCCTCAGGCAGATGGAAGCAGCCGCGCCGGCAAAGGGCAAGGCCATACAAAATGAAATCGCTTTTATCAGTGAGGTAGTCAAAACTGTTACCCTGAAAAACGAGGAATTGGACCAAATCAACCGGCAAATACACCGTATTCTGAAAAGTAAGCTGCTCATCGATCTGATGGAGGGCAGGCTCCCCGACGGGGAGCAGACCCGGCAGGTGCTGATGGAAGCCGGTATCCAATTGCCCCATACGCAGGTCCAGGCGGCAATATTTGATCTTTCCTTGGGCGAGAACGGCTTAAGGGCCCTTGAAAAGCGGCTGGGGACAGATATTGCCGGCTGGGCGGAGAAGCAGATGGCCCGGCCGCCGCGCGGTGCCTTGCTCTCCTATGCTGCCTGCCACGACGATGGAAAGCTGCTGGTGCTGTTCAATATCGACTTCAGGCACAGCCATCCGGAGGTCATCTACGATCTCATGGCGCAGCTCAAGCAGACACTTTACGAGAAGTACGGCGTATCCTGCCGCGTCGGCGCGGGGCGGGCATATCTCCTGGGCGCGTCCGGCTGTGCCAACTCCCTGATCGATGCGATGCTGGCGCTTAGAAACGATATGCCCGGCAGCACGGAGGGCATATTGCTGGCCGAGGAATCGGACGCGGACAGAGGCGCGCTTCCGCATTATTCTCTTGAAGACGAGCAGCAGCTGATCAACCGCGTTAAAAGCGGCGAAAAAGAGCTGGTATCACAGCAGCTTGCCGAGCTGTGCGGGCAAAGCGGCACATATTCCGGCATGGAGGACAATACCCCTTACGCGCTGCTGTTTACGGCGCAGCGCATCGCAAGGCAGGCAGGCGCGGAAGATGTTTTTCACCAAAGCCTGGAACGGGAAGGGCTGCGCGTCCGTGAGATTCCGTGGGCGGTTCCCACGCTGGCCAGCCTTCAAAATGTGTATGCTGCGGTCATTGACGGGCTGTACAGCAACCGCAGCACACAGGACAAGCAGCTTTATGATCGCATGCTGGATTACATCCACCGCCAGTATGCTCACGACATTTACCTGGCTAAGCTCAGCGATTATATGGGGCTGTCGCCCAGCTATGTCGGCCTGATCTTCCGCCGGACAGGCGGGGTTAGCTTTGGCAAATACGTCAGCGATTACCGCATTTTCAAAGCCAAAGAGCTGCTGATGCAAAGAAATCTCACCGTCCGGCAGGTTGGGGAACTCGTGGGCATTGACAACCAGAACACCTTCATCCGCGTGTTCAAAAAAATCGAAGGCGTGACCCCGGGACAGTACCGGGAAGCGAAAATGATGACGGATTCGCCGAATTGACGATGCCTGTCATGGCGATCGATGATTAAAAAGCGATATTGGCGATAGAAGGAATCCCCATGCCGTGGTAGAGTGCCGGCATGGGGGTGAATGCATTGCAGGCAAGGGCTGGATCGCGGTTGTGGCGCAGGATTTGGAAGGCAAAATACCTGTACCTGATGTTCGCACCTGTGTTTTTGTACTATATTCTTTTCAGATATTTGCCCATGGTGGGCCTTGTTATCGCATTTAAGGAATATAATGCCTTTCTGGGCTTTGCCGCCAGCAAGAACGTGGGCTTCAAATTTTTTACACAATTCTTCGAGTCCATTTATTTGGGGCGGCTTTTGCGCAACACCTTGCTGATCAACCTGTATGATCTGTTGTTCAACTTTCCGGCGGCCATCATCTTTGCGCTGCTGCTCAATGAAGTGCGGAACGACCGCTTTAAAAAAGTGACTCAGACCATCACCTACATGCCATACTTCATATCTTCCGTTGTAATCGCCAGTATGCTGGTGCAGTTTCTTTCGCCTTCTTCCGGCCTCATCAACAACATCATCGCGGCTTTGGGCGGCAAGAGGACCTACTTCATGACCCAGCCGGGTGCCTTTCGTACGATCTACACGCTGATGAATACATGGAAGAACATCGGCTGGAATTCCATCATCTTTCTGGCTGCCATCAGCGGCATCAGCTCCGAACTCTACGAGGCCTGCATTGTTGATGGCGGCGGCCATTGGCGCCGCATGTGGCATGTAACGCTTCCGGGGCTGAGCGCGACGATTGTGGTGATGATCATCATGCGCCTTGGCCATGTGATGGATGCGGGGTATGAAAACATTCTGCTTTTGCAGAACAACGCCAACCTGGAAACCTCCGATGTCATCGGCACCTATGTATACCGCCGGGGGCTCAAGGGCGGCGAATACAGCTATGCCACGGCCGTAGGCATGTTTCAAAGCGTTATCGGCTTTTCACTGGTGCTGCTGAGCAACTTCCTGTCACGCCGCTATTCCGAGACCAGCCTATGGTAAATGAAGGGAGAAAGCCTGCGATGACGGAAATTTCCCGCGTATCAGCCGCCGGCCATATGGATGAGGGCATTGGACGCAGGCTGTTTGTGGCTGCCAACACTGCCGTTTTGACGCTGCTGTGCATGTTGATGCTGTACCCCGTTGTATATGTGATCGCCTGCTCTTTTTCAGCAGAAGAAGAGATTTTAAGAGGTTCGGTGTCGTTATGGCCCGTAGCCGCCCATATCAAGGCATATGTCAAGGTGTTCAATTATCCCCAGCTTTGGATCAGCTATCGCAATACGGTTTTTTACACCCTGACCGGCACGGCCATTAACCTGCTGCTGACCTTATGCGGCGCTTGGGTGCTGAGCCAGAAAAAGCTTCCGGGCAGGCGGTTTTTCACACTGATGTGTACATTCACCATGTTCTTTTCAGGGGGCATGATCCCCACCTTTCTGGTGGTCAAGGAGCTGAAGATACTCTACACAGTCTGGGCGATGCTCTTGCCCGGTGCCGTGAGCACTTATAACATGATTTTGATGCGCACCTTTTTTCAAACAGTCCCCCAAAGCCTGGTTGAGGCGGCGGACCTGGACGGCTGCACCGATTTCGGGATTTTGTTTCGCATTGTCATACCGCTGAGCAAGGCCAGCCTGATGACCATCGGCATGTTCTACGCCGTGGGACACTGGAATAGCTACTTTAACGCTGTGATCTATCTGAACAAAGCGGATCTGTACCCGCTGCAGATCATCCTGCGGCAGGTCGTGCTGCAAAACGAGATCGTGGAGAATGCCACCGCCACGGAAGCGAACATGGCCGAAGGCATCAAGTATGCCACCATCGTCGTGGCGATGCTGCCGATGCTCGTCGTTTATCCCTTTGTGCAGCGCTTCTTTGTCAAGGGCGTGATGATCGGCTCTGTCAAGGAATAAAGGCCTTCAGACCCCTGATTTCAAATTCCATTCCCTATGTACTATGGGGTTTAGAATAAAACAGAAGGAGGAATACCCAATGAAACACCTGTCCCGTACGCTGGCCCTGCTTTTATCGCTGGCCCTGCTCATGTCTGTCCCGGCCCCGGGGGCCGCGGCGGAGGAACCCGTTACGCTCACGGTCTGGGCCTCAGACCGCGAAAACATGCCCATGCGAAATGGTCTGCTGATCCTGGACATCCTTTCTCAGCGCCTGGGAATCAACTTCGATATCATTTCCGTCCCTACCGAATCCATCGCTGAAAAGTACGGACTGATGATCGTCGGCGGCGACATACCGGACATTGTCCAGTACAAAGCCAAGGATCTGCTCTTATACAAGGATGCCTGGGAGCCTCTGAATCAATGGATAACCGAAGAAACCACCCCGAACCTGTACAAGGTCTATTCCAATCCCGACATTCAGCGCGCTGTCAGCGACAGCGAGGGCAATATGCGCTTTATCGCGCAGAAAACAGCCATCACCTGCGGTAAACTCTTCTTCTACCGTCAGGACTGGCTGGATAAGCTGGGTCTCGAAGCCCCCCAAACCGTTGATGAACTGTATGAGGTGTTCAAAGCCATCAAGGCAGGCGATCCCAACGGCAACGGTATTGACGATGAGATCCCCTTCGCGGTGCGCAAGCAGGGCGCGAATGATCGGGCCAATCTGATGCCCTTTGTACACAATTGGGGCATTGCCGAGTATTTCTTCGCCGAGGATGACGTGGTCAAGTTCGGCGCTACTGATCCCCGCATGAAGGATGCCCTTAGCTGGCTGAACAAGTGCTATGCCGAAGGGCTCATTGACCCCGAGTATCTGACGGTTGATAAGACCGCCTGGTATTCCGAATGGACCAACGATCAGGTTTTCATGAGCTATGACTGGTCTGCCTATATCGACAACGTATCCAATCTGTTCAAAAATACGGACAGCGATATCAACATTGTCGGCACGGTACCGCCAACGGGCCCCACAGGTATCAGCGAAACGCGTGATCAGCTGCAGCAGTTAACCGTGGACGAGAGCTGGAACACCTGCATCTTTGTGGGCGCATCTCAGGAAAAGAAGGAAGCTGCCATGAAGTTGCTGGACTATCTGTACAGCGAAGAAGGCATGATACTGCTCAACTTCGGCGTTGAGGGCACGCATTATGAGACAGTGGACGGCGCGCTTGTCTATACTGATCTGATCATGAATAACCCCGAAGGCCTCTCTCCTCAGGATGCTCTGCGTGCCTACGGCATTCAAAGTCAGTTTACCTTGCTGCAGGATGCCCGGTATGAGCGCGCCTTTGTCACAGATGAGGTCAACCGCATCCGTGATCTGTACGAACAGGAAGGCCATATCGGTGACGCTTACCCCACGCTTGCCTTCACCGGCGAGGAGCAAAGCCTCATCAACGCCAAATACACGGAAATCGAGACTTATGTGGATGAGATGATCGACAAGTTCATCATGGGCGTAGAAAGCCTGGATCACTTTGACGCCTTTACAGAGAAAGTGAACAGCATGGGCCTTTCAGAGATCCTGGAGGTGCAGCAGGCTGCATACGACCGCTACATGCGGTAAAGACCGGCAAAAACAGGAGTGCCTTCCCGGCTTTGGGAGGGCACTCCTTTTTTCGGCAATGAAAGTGCTGTAAAACCCATGAGTTCAAGGCGCGCCGGGCAATTAACGGTATTTACGGCGAGTTTGCGGTATATCCTTATACCGTAAATTCGCATGCTGAAAAGCAAGTGTTTTCAAAGGCTTTCAAGCCCTTTGCGCCGCAAAAATGAATTTACGGGATTTACGGTATGATATAAAAGAAAACGCCTTTCCCTTCAACAATATTTTCTTCCGCGTGAAAAACCATGCCCCTGCGGCGTCTAATAGATGTAAGCTTACATGAGGTGATCACTTGATGGACAAAGACAGCTTTGCGCGGGCGGTGGAGGCGGCGGGCGATATGCTCTACCGCGTAGCCTTCAGCATCCTGCGCAACAACGACGATTGCAAGGATGCTCTGCAGGAAGCCGCCCTGAAGGCCTGGATCAAGCGGGGAAGCCTGCGCGACGAGGCCCGCTTTCAAACCTGGCTGACGCGCATTCTGATCAACGAGTGCCGCAACATTCAACGAAGGCGAAAAAGGCTGGTGCCGCTGGAAGAACTGCCAGAGCAATCGGCCCCGCCGCCGGACCCGGGCCTCTGGATGGCGCTGCAGGCCCTGCCGGACAGGCTCCGCCTGCCGCTTGTGCTGCGCTACGCAGAGGGGATGTCCGAAGAGGAAGCCGCGTCGGCGCTTGGCATCACGCGCGGCGCGGTCCGGGGGCGGGTCCACCGCGCCAAAATACAACTGCGAAAGGAGCTGGAGGAATGACCATGCGCCGAGATGACGATTTGAATCTGCGGGATGCATTTTCCCCGATGCCGGATGACTGCCGTGAGGCGCTGCGCCGTGCCGTCCGCTCCTGTGAGGAGGAACCCATGAAGAAGTTTTCCCGCCGCGCCGTGCTGATCGCGGCTGCCCTGATCGCGCTGACCGTGGCTGCGGCCTATGCCGTCGGGCAGCTGGGCCTGTCCGACATGTTCAGCCGCTATTATGATCTGTCCATCCCCGGCAGCACCCGGGAGGCGCTGTCATCCACCGAGCAAAAGACCTATGAGGCAGGCCCCCTGAAGGTGACCGTCCGCGAGGCGCTGGCCGACGGGCGGATCGCCTACATCACGGGCCTGGCGCAGGCGCCTGAGGGACGCGCCCTGATCCAGATGAGCAACGGGGATGGCGACGAGCCGCTCATGCCGGAAACGGCCGCGCACTTCCGCCTGCCCGAAGGGACGGGCTTTGCCGAGGCCGCCCGGCTGACGGGCTATCCTTTGTACTTTGTCAGCTTCTACCTGAGGCCGGAAGAGGGCGTCATCAATGCCGAGGAGATGTACAGCGCGGTATGGGAGGCGGACGGTTCCGCCCTGCTGATCCAGCAGATGCCGACGGAGGAAGGGCTGGTCGGGGATGCCTTGACGGGAACGCTGACCATCCGCGTGCGGCAGTTTGACCCGGAACAGAATGCCTTCATGGAGGGCAGGGACTGGCGCATAGACGAAGAATACACCATCCCCGTGCGCGGCATTGAAGCTTCAAAAACCTATGTTCCCGAGGGGGAGGCGGAGATCGCGGGCTATCGCGTCAAAAGCGTGCTGGCCGAGAAGTCGGTGGCGGGCGTGTATATGACCGCCGTGCTGGAGGCGGGAGAGGCCGGTAGTCGGGAGAATATCTGGAAACTCTATGATCTGATCGGATACGGGGATGAAGAAGGCAAGGCGCTGCCCGATGGTATCAGCCTCTTCGGCTGGCTGGAGAACAGCGCCTGGCCCGAGGTGAGCAAGGAAAGCATGCTGGGCATCGATACCTTGCCCGACACCCTGACCATCATCAATACCCAAAGCGGGGAGACCTTCAGGCTGAAGTAATCGGCCGGCTTTATCACCGGCAGGCCCCGGAGCGCGGAAAGACGCGCGCGGGGGCCTGTTTATTTTGCGTCATTCATTGCCCGCGGGCCGTCGTTCTGCTATACTCAAGCTCTTCCATGAAGCGCGAAACAGGGGGCCTGTCTATCCCCGGTTTGGCGGGTTTTTGCGTCCTTTTTTATGAGAATCACATGTCTTTGATACAGGGGGTGAGGCTTTGATACGGGTATCGGGCATCAGCAAAAGCTTTCGCGTGGCCAGGCGCAAGGCGGGCTTTTCCAGGGCGGTCAAGGCGCTGGTCAGCCGGGAATACGAACTGGTGCAGGCGCTGCGGGATGTTTCCTTCGACATCAAAGACGGGGAGATGGTGGGCTATATAGGCCCCAACGGGGCAGGGAAAAGCACCACCATCAAGCTGCTATGCGGCGTGCTGACGCCCGACAGCGGCAGCTGCGACATCAACGGCCGCGTCCCCTGGAAGGATCGCATCAGCCATGCCCGGGACATCGGCGTGGTCTTCGGCCAGCGCAGCCAACTGTGGTGGGATGTGCCGGTGGACGACAGCTTCGAGCTGATCCGCGATATCTATAAGGTGGATAAGGCCCGGTACATCAGGACGCGCGACGAGCTTGTCTGCCTGCTGTCCCTGGAGGAGATCCTGATGACGCCCGCCCGCAGCCTCAGCCTGGGGCAGCGGATGCGCTGCGAGCTGGCGGCCTCCCTTCTGCACCGCCCCCGCATCCTCTTTTTGGACGAGCCGACCATCGGCCTGGATGCCGTCAGCAAGCTGGCCGTGCGCCGGTTTATCAAGCGGCTCAACCTGGAGGAGGGGACGACGGTCATTCTCACCACCCACGATATGCAGGACATCGAGGCCCTGGCGCGGCGGATCATACTGATCGGCCGGGGGCGCATCCTGCTGGACGGCGGTATTGATGAGCTGAAGCGCCACGGCGGGGATGTGAAGACGCTGAGCTTTGAATACAGGGGCGGGGCGCCTGCGCTTTGCCCGGGCATGGATGCGGTGGAGGCCCGCGAGGGGTACCTGGTCGTCCGGCTGGACCCGGCTCGCTGCAATACCGCGCGGGCCATCGCCCATATATCGGCCCAGGTCGAGCTGCTGGATCTGTCCGTCTCATCCCCCGGGGCAGAGGAGATGGTGGCGGCGCTCTACCGGGAGTACAGCATATGAGGGCCTATGCCGCGGTCTTCCGCATGAAGTTCACGGGCGGCCTGCAGTACCGCGCGGCAGCGCTGGCGGGGCTGGCCACACAGTTTGCCTGGGGTTTCATGGAGCTGCTGGCCTTCAGCGCCTTTTACCGGGCAGACCCGGCGGCCTTCCCGATGAGTTTTGAGCAGACGGTCTCCTACATCTGGCTGCAGCAGGCCTTTCTGGCGCTGTTCATGCTGTGGTTTTTTGAAAGCGACATATTTGACGCCATCCTCTCCGGCTCCATCGCCTATGAGCTGGCCCGGCCGGTGGACCTCTACGGGCGCTGGTACGCGCAGGCGGCTGCCGGCCGCCTCAGCCGGGCTACCCTGCGCTGCCTGCCGGTGCTGATCGTGGCCTTCATGCTGCCGGGGCCCATGCGCATGCCGGGCCCGGCCGGCCCGGCGCAGCTGCTGCTCTTCCTGCTATCCATGGGCCTCAGCCTGGCCGTCGTTGTCGGCTTTTCGATGCTGATCCACATCTCCGCCTTCTATACCATCTCGCCCGTGGGTGTGCGGGTGATGGCGGCCGTAACGGCGGATTTTCTGGCCGGCGGCACCGTGCCGCTGCCCTTCTTCCCGCCAGCTTTCCGTACCGTGGCGGAGCTTTTGCCCTTTGCCGCGATGCAGAACATGCCCCTGCGCATCTACTCGGGGCATATCGCGGGCATGGAGGCGCTGCGCGGCATGGGCCTGCAGTTCTTCTGGGCCTTGGCCCTGATCGGGGCGGGGCGGGTCTGGATGAAGCGGGCGCTGCGGCGTGTGACTGTGCAGGGGGGCTGAGGGATGAAGCTGTATATGAAATACCTGGCCATCCACATCAAGGCGCAGATGCAGTACAAGCTGTCCTTCCTGCTGACGGTGCTGGGGCAGATCCTGGTGTCCTTCACCACTCTGCTTGGGCTGTGGTTCATGATGGACCGCTTCCACAGCGTGGAAGGCTTCACCTTCCCGCAGGTGCTGCTGTGCTTCGCGGTGATGCTGATGGCGTTCTCGCTGGCGGAGATCTTCGGCCGGGGCTTTGACCTGTTCCCGCGCATGATATCAAACGGCGGGTTCGACCGCGCCCTGGTGCGGCCGAGAAGCCTGTTGTTCCAGGTGATGGCCTCGCAGATGGAGCTGTCGCGCATGGGCCGCCTGATCCAGGCGGCGGCGGTGCTCATCTACGCCCTGCCTCGAGCGGGGGTGCAGTGGGGGCCCGATCGGGTGTTGGTGCTTGTGCTGATGATCGTCTGCGGGGCGCTGCTCTTCTTCTGCCTGTTTGTGGTCTATGCCGCCTTCAGCTTTTTCACGCTGGAAGGGCTTGAGTTCATGAACATATTCACCGACGGCGGGCGCGAGTTCGGCCGCTATCCCCTTTCCGTCTACGGCAAGGAGGCCCTGAGGGTGCTGACCTGGATCGTCCCCCTGGCCCTGGTGCAGTACTGGCCCTTGCTCTACCTGCTGGGGCGGGAGCAGAGCCTGCTCTGTATGCTGTCGCCGCTGCTCTCGCTGCTGTTTGCTGTTCCCGCCCGTCTGCTGTGGCGCTTTGGGCTGAGCCGGTACAAATCGACGGGGTCCTAGCCCGGGTGCTGACAAACACCGCTCTTTACCGAAGGGCTGCTGTTTTTGTGCTGTGCGGACACTTCATGAAACGCTGCAATAAAAGCACGAAAAGAGGGTATAATAAATAAACAGAAGGCTATTTGACAATAGCTGTATACAAACAGAAAGGCGGTACCCTTCATGAAGAAGAGAACGTTCCTATCCTTGCTTCTTTCCCTGGTGATGCTGGTCGGCATTGCCCTGCCAACCGTAGCGGAGCAGCCGGCGGAAGGCAAGCTTTATATCCTGCATACCAACGACGTGCACGGCCGCGCCGTGGCAGACCCCCAGGCGGGCATACTGGGCTATGCGGCCATCGCCCGGTATAAGAAGGACCTGGAGGCCAAGGGCCATGCCGTGCTGCTGCTGGACGCGGGCGATGCCTCTCAGGGCACGCCTCTTGTCAATCTGGGCTACGGCAAAAATGCCATCGAGTTCATGAACGCCGCGGGCTATGACGCCATGGCGCCCGGCAACCATGAATTTGACTGGGGCACCGACAACCTCAAGCAGCTGCAGGGCATCGCGAACTTCCCGCTGCTTGCGGCCAATATCCTCGACACCATCGGCGGAGAGGTCACCTTCAGGGCAAACGCCATCTTTGACACCTCAAACGGCCTGAAGGTCGGCATATTCGGCCTGACCACGCCCGAGACTGCCACCAAGGCCCACCCGGACAAGGTGCGCGGCGTTGATTTCCCCCAGGGGGAGGAGCTGTACAAGATTGCCCAGGCGCAGGTGGATGAGCTGAAGGCGGCGGAGGTCGACCTGGTCGTGGCGCTGGTACACCTGGGCGTCGATCCCGAGAGCGCGCCCAACCGTTCCATCGACGTGCTGGAGCATGTCAGCGGCATCGACCTGATGATCGACGGCCACAGCCATACCACCCTTGAAAAGGGCGATCATGTGGGCGATACGACCCTGGTATCGACCGGTGAGTACGGCCGCAGCCTGGGCGTGGTGGAGTATGACGGCGAAAAGTTCACCGCCGGCCTGTTCACCGGCATGAACAAGGGCGCGGTCGTCGAGCTGGACGGCGCGCTGTACACCGCGATATTGACCGCGAAGCTTGATGAAGAGGTCAACATCCTGGTCAACGACATCAACAAGGCCGTCAACGACGAGCTCTCCGCCCCCTTTGCAAAGACCGAGGTGCTGCTCAACGGCGAGCGCGACCCGGGCAACCGCACGGAGGAGACCAACCTGGGTGACTTCGCGGCGGACGCCATCCTCTGGGCCGCGAAGGAAGCGATCGGCGAGCACGTGGTCGCCTCCGTCACCAACGGCGGCGGCATCCGCGCCACCATCGAGGCCGGCGACATCACCATGCTTGACATGAAGACCGTGTTCCCCTTCGGCAACGAAGTTGCTGTGCTGGATGTCACGGGTGCCGAGCTGCTGGAGGCCCTGGAAGCCGCGACAAGCAGCACCCCCAAGGCCATCGGGGCCTTCCCGCAGGTCGCGGGCATGGTGTTCACCATCGATACCTCCGTGGAATATGAGCAGGGCGAGCAATACCCCGATTCCACCTACTTTGCCCCCGCCAAGCCCGGCAGCCGCATTCAGATCGAGTCGGTCGGCGGCGAACCCTTCGACATTGAAAAGATCTACACCATCGCCACCAACGACTTCACCGCGGCCGGCGGCGATACCTACTACGCCTTCCGCTACCCCAACGCCACCAGCGGCTACAAGACCGGCGTGGCGCTGGAAGACGCGCTGGTCAACTTCATCGCGCAGGTACTTGACGGCGTAGTGGGCGAGCAGTACGCGCAGCCCCAGGGCAGGATCACCGTGAAGTAAAAGAATATACCGAAAGACAACGGGGCCGTCGCGTGAGCGGCGGCCCTTATGATATAAAGATCGGCAGATGGTTTCTCAAAGAAAGATAAAAAGCCGAATGTTACCGAATATATGCTGTCTGCGCAAAACCAGCTCTAACTGTAAGCATCCGCATGCCGTATGTTTTCTGATTTAAAGACGCGCTCTCTTCCTTTCAGACAGAGAACAGATAAACCGCCGAGAAAAATCCCGGCGGTTGTTAAAGACATACTCTGGTATGTTTTTACTTTTTCGCGACGATGCCGGCGTCGGCGCTCATCACCAGGGTCATGAAATCATAGTTCACGGCGCGCAGTTCCTCGGTGGGAAGAACGCCTTGCAGGTCAAAGTCGACATCCCTGCGGACGGAGCGCAGGTAGAGCTGATCGGCCGCTGCCTGCTGATAGGCCTTTGATGTGATGAAGTCGATGAACAGCCGGGCGTTTTCGGCATGGGGCGCATCCGTCAGAAGCCCTGCGTAGGACGCGCTCATGGCAACGCCTTCCTTGGCGTAGAGAATTTCAAGACCAAGGTTTGCCAGCTTGTATTCGATGGCCTTGTTTTCGCTGGTGATGCCCACCGCAAATTGCCCCGCGCTGACGGCGTTCAGCACAAAGCTGGGGGCGGAGGGGGCCTTGATCCCGGCAGATTCAGCTACCGTGCCGATGAAAGCCGCCTGCTGCGCGCCGGGGGAAGACTTGGCGGGGTCCATATAAAGGACGCGGCCTGAGAGGGCCTTGTCCTTCAAGGATTCCCAGCCCTTGACGTCGGCGCCCAGGGCTTCGGCAGCCGTTGGGTTGACGATCATGGCGCTGACATGCAGCTGCACGGGAGTAAACCTGGCTTGCTCGGACAGATACCCCGCATGCAGCGCGGCCGCGTTGGAGGTTTCGTAGGCAGCCAGACGGTTTTCTACAGCCAGAAAGTCTTCCGGACCGCCGCCCAGGTATACATCGCCCTGCCCGGCCTCATCCAGGATGCGACTGACCAGGTCGGCATTCTGCGCCCAGTACACATCCACCGCGATGCCGGGATACTGGCGGCTGAACATATCGACCATCATGTTGAGCTGTGTGGTCGGGACAGATGTATACAGGACAAGTTTGCCGCCCGGCGCCTGAGCGCCTGCCAGACCTGCGGCCGGGATCAGGGTGATCAGCAGCGCAAGGGTTAAAAGCGAAACAAACAGATTTTTTTTCATCAGGTTATCCTCCGTGCAATGGATGTGTTGATACTTTGCGCAAGTGCGCCTCTATAGGTAAGACAAACAGGTACTTTCTTCATTGCAGGTAAAATATAGACGCTTTCGAAGAGTTTGTCAATAGCAAAATTACCTAAAATTATAATAAATTTTAATTATAGGAATATAATATTACCTGATATGACATTTATACAGAAATTTTACTACATATCTATATGAATATTGCTTTTTCTTTCGTTTTATGATATATTTCTATAAACCTCCGGCAGACGAAGGGAGCAGAGCAATTTATGGAGAAAAGAGAGTCAAATCTGACCATTGCGGATGTAGCGAAAATGGCCGGTTGTTCCGTTGCTACGGCTTCCCGTGTGCTCAGCGGCAGCAAATACCCCGTCAGCGCAGAGATGCGCAGCCGGATACTGGAAGCAGCCGCTGAGCTGGGCTATCTGGATAATTTGAAGAAGCGGATGCTGGTCAATGAGCAAAACCCCTTTTTCGGTGTCATCGTGCCCACCCTGCAAAACCCGAACTACCTTCAGTTTATCAACGGCATCGAACGCGTGGCCAACAAGGCCGGCTTCGCCGCCTTTATACTGAACTCGCACCGCAGCCCCGAGCTGGAACGGCAGCACATCAACAGCCTGATCCAGAAAAAGATAGGATCGCTCCTGCTGATGAGCGTGGATGAAAGCGCCGACTCCGTTCACCACTACCTGGATATGGGCGGCTCTGTCTGTGTGCTGGAGTCCAACTACCCGGACCACCCAGACACGCTCAACGCCAAGGTCAACCGCTTTGAGGCCGGCCGCATGGCGACGGAGTACCTGCTCAGCCGCGGCCATACCGCCATAGGCTTTGTGACCGGGCCTCTCAAGCATTTCCAAAGCCGCAGACTGACGCTGGACGGCTGCCGTTTTGCCATTGAAAAACATGCGCTGCCCTTTTCCTTTGCCAATATTTTCATGGCGGAGGACGAGGCGGAATCCACCACGGGGCTTTATGAGTTCGAGATGGGCTACAACCAGGCGGAGAAGATCCTGCAGCACGCCAACGGCTATACCGCCGTGGTCTGCCAGAACGACCTGATCGCCTACGGCGTGATCGCGGGCGTCAAGGCGGCCGGGGCGCAGGTGCCGGGCAGCCTGTCCGTTGTCGGCATCGACAACATCCCCTTTAACAACATCACGACGCCAAGCCTGACCACGGTGGATGTATCCGCCGAGATGCTGGCCCAGCACGCCGCGCAGCTGATCATTCAAATGAAAAAACAGGAAAAAGAAGAGCGGCGCACCCCGCTGACCATGCCGCCGGAGCTGATCATCCGCAACTCGGTCAGAGACGCTTAAGGGCAAGGCATATTTATAATAGAATCACCAATTTGACATCACCAGAAATGTTTCATGCATATTCTTAAAAGGGGGCAAATCTCAGGATTTGCCTCCTTTCTCAGGCCCTGCAAGGGCTTTTTTGCTTTTTGGTGAATGAGAAAATATTTTTTGTAATTTCTGAGAAAAATAATTGCGAATATCACGAATACCTCTTTCATTGTAAAGGAACATTTCTGCCATTTTCACGGCCCCGCATCCGTTCAGTGTAAAAATTGCAGAAATGCTTCTTAAAAAGAAAAGTTAACTGCATAATTATACACATTATTAGCTTTTGAACAGATTTGATTAAGGCGAATAAATCTGATAAAATCGTTTTAACATAAGAGGCTAGGGTATCATTATGACAGTAACCCGGTGGAGCACAACGACTAATTCTTATGCAAGAATGACTGAATATAAACAAAACATGCGGAGGTTAAGCAGATGAAAGCGAACAAAACAAATCAGAAAACGAAAACCAGGAAGATCTTATCCCTATTGACCGCTCTGATGATGGTGCTCGCCATCGGCTTGAACGCGCATGTGTTTGCCGAAGAGCCGCAGCCGGCGCCTGAGGTGGAAGAGGCGATCGTGATCGAGGAGACAGAGGGCGAAGAAGAAGTACTAGGAGAAGATCCTTCCGCAGAGGAAGCCCCCGAAGCGATTGAGGAGCCTGCCGCAGAGGAAGAGCCTGCCGCAGAGGAAGAGCCTGCCGCAGAGGAAGAGCCTGCCGCTGAGGAAGAACCTGCCGCGGAAGAAGAGCCTGCCGCTGAGGAAGAGCCCGAAGTGACCGGGGAGCCCGCCGCTGAGGAAGAATCCGAAGTGGTCGAGGAGCCTGTCGCTGAGGAAGCCCCCGAAGTAATCGTGGAGCCTGTTGCTGAGGAAGAGCCCGAAGTGATAGAGGAGCCTGTCGCTGAGGAAGAGCCTATTGCGGAGGAACCTGAAGTGATCGAGGAATCTGCCGCTGAGACGCAAAAAGGATCCGCTGCTGAAGAAGAACTGCCTGAAGATGCAGTGCTGTATCAGCGGATTATAGATGCTTTAGATCCTAGCCGTAGCATTTCACTCTATGTATCGTGGGGCAATCAGCGCGCTACCTTTGGCTCTATGGCAAAATTGATCGCAGTACTGGAAGGCTATGATGAAGTAGTGTATACTATTCAATGGCAACGTAGCATAGATAACCTGAACTGGGAGGATGTGCCCGGCGCGGAAGGGAGTACCTATAGTCTACTGGTAACCAAGGACAATTATTTGGATTACTGGCGTATCGCAGTCGGCATTTCTGACGTAAAGGGCGAATGACGGACGTCATCGTATGATCTATAGAAGGGCTGGAGAGAAGAATATGAAAAATAGATTTAGAGTTAGTATTGCCTGGCTGTTGACGCTGATCCTGGCTTTCACTAATATGCCGCTAAGCGTTTTAGCTGACGCGCTGCTTGAGTTCAGCGGGTCGCTTCGACTTGTCGACAGTATGGTAGATCCGGCAGATATAGCCACGGTGAAATTCTACAGTGAGGATGGATCCGCTGTACTATCTACACAGTACCTTGTCAAGGGGGAGGATGCGGCCATCCACCCCGCAACGCCTGAAAAAGATGACTGGAAGTTTGTGGGCTGGTACACAGCCATGAATGGCGGCGGAAGTGCATGGAACTTTGCTGACATTGTGTCTGACAGCATGGATCTCTACGCACATTTTAAAGAGATCAGGTATGTATTCTTTAAGGATGACACAGGGCGTGTGATCCTGACCAAGCAGGGGGTTGCGGGGGAAACCTTTACCACGGCTGATGTCAGCTTTCCGTTGAGCTCTTTGCGTTCATTGGAGGGCTGGTATACCGAAGCCAACCCTGTAGACGACCAAATCCCCGCCGGCAGCAAAGTGACTGGCAATGTAGACTTTAATACAGCGCCTGTCAGCGGTTTGACGCTCTATCCGCGCATTGTTACGGGTAAATATCTGACCTTCGATACCGGAGCAGGCGCCAGCTACGTGCCACCGCAGTTTGTTCCTGCCAATGGAGTAACAGTTAACCCGACGCCTACAGCGGATCTGCATCCCACTCGCGAAGGTTATAGCTTTGACAAATGGGTAACGGCTTCCGGCAACAACACTGCGTTTGTCTTTGGCAACTCCCTTCCGATTGCCAAAACTGCCTATGCCAGGTGGCTTCCGGACCAGACACAATACACGGTTGTTTTCTGGAAGCAGCAGGTGACTGACGATAAAAACGCTACAAATCCCGATAAGAAATACGACTTCGCGGAGGCTGTGGTGCATACTGCCAATACTGGCGCCACTGTTTCGCCGAGCGACGAAGATAAGACGAAGAACTACGCGAACTTTACATATAACAGTACAAACTCCACTGCATCCGCCACTGTAAAGGGCGATGGAACAACGGTACTGAATGTGTATTACGACCGAAATCTGCTGACGATCGACTTCCATAAAAACAACCTGAGTGGCGCGGAAGACGGAGAATATACCGGCCTTTATGGGCAGACGTTGGCACAGAATTACTATACATGGCCTTCAAGCCACAGATGGGATAATAAAGTAAGCGGCAGTAATTTAAATACACTTACTTTCTTAGATGCCTTTATTTTTGATGGAGTTATTGCAACAAATTACGGTAGCTTAACATACATTAATGTGTATGCAAAAGTGAAGAGTGAGGACCGAACGATTATCCACTACAAAGAGACGTTGAATGGATCGTGGAACCCGGCTGACACGATAACGACAAATGTAGGAACATTCAATTTTTCTAATAAATACACCGGTTTCACTGTTTATCAATACGCGATAGACAGTGGTGAATATAACAATATCCCTGCTAATAACAATTCGGGAAGCTATAGCGATACGCTCCATATTCGCCATAAACGCAACACGTATAACTTAGAATATTACAATTATAACGCTCTGCTGGACTCTTTGAAAGAGCACGTTAAGTTTGAACAGTCACTCTCGGCCTACGAAAAGGAGAACGACAATCTACCGTCCGGCTTGCCGGAAGCCTATAAGTTCAGAGGCTGGTTCAAGGATGAGGCTACCACAGTGCCTTTCGACTTCGGACAAACCATGCCGTCCAACAACTTAATTATTTATGCGAAGTGGTCGCCGGATGATGTCAAGGTCACCTATCACACGGCCATGTCCGGCGGCAGTATCCATTCTTTCAACATCGGCTATAGGGCAACGGTTTCTGCCGGAAGCCTGCCGACGGTCAAGGACTTTGCGGGTGTTACAGTGTTCAATGGTTCAAGCACTGTCATCACTCTGCCCCAGAACCATACTTGGGTAGGCTGGAGCACTAAGGTTGGCGGATCCCACACTGCCTATAACTTTAACGAGGAACGTGAAACGGATGTCGAGCTGTTCCCCTATTCGCGCAGTACGAAGCACTTTGGCTTGTTGTATAGTGTAAACGGAGGAACCGGCACCGCGCCCGTGGATAGCAAAACCTACGCGCCTGACGCGACTGCTGAGGTACTCTCCGGCGACGGCATCGGCGCGCCTGCAGGCAGCGAGAAGGTGTTCCTGAGCTGGAACTCAAAAGAAGATGGCTTGGGTACGGATTATTACCCTTCATCCTCGTTTAAATTCACCCCCGACATCATAGCGCAGGCGGAGCAGACGGGGAACACTGTCACGCTGTACGCAAAATACGGCCCCAAACCGGGGAAGGTGTCGCTGATCTATGATAAAGGTGCGGCGACCGCTGGAAACAATTCTACCGAAATCAAGCAATATGGCCAGAATTTTACAATTAAGACGACAGCGGATGCCTTGGGCAGCGGCGATATATATCCGGGCTACTACTTTACAGGCTGGATGGATAGCAGTGGTGACATTCATCAGCCCGGTGCTATATGGGCGCTGACCAGCAATACTACCTTGACCGCGCAGTGGGCGGAAAAAACAGCGCTTGAGATCAAGGCGAAGAGCGACACGAAGGTATACACCGGCACTGAACAGAGCGTGAGCGGCTATGAGGCGACAGGTCTGCTGACAGGCCATACGCTCAGCGGCGTCACAGCCGGCGCGAACGGGACGAACGTTGGGACCTATCCTTCGAACATCACAGGCGAGCCCGTGATCAAGGACGCGGCCGACAACGATGTGACGGATCAGTACAATATCACCAAGACAAACGGCAGCCTGAAGATCAATCCTCTGGCCTTGACGATCACGGCCGGCAGCGATGAGAAGGTATACGACGGCCTGCCGCTGACCAAGGACAGCTACACCCACGGCGATTTGGCGGCGGGTGACGCGATTGACAGTGTGACGATCACGGGCAGCCAGACGCTGGTAGGCGAGAGCGACAACGTAGCCAGCGCGGCGGTGATCAAGCGCGATGGCGCGGATGTGACCGGCAACTACGACATTACCTATGTCAAGGGCACGCTGAAGGTGACGAAGGCCAGCCTCGCGCTTGAGATCAAGGCGAAGAGCGACACGAAGGTATACACCGGCACTGAACAGA
>CAZVUU010000034.1:0-20414 GCA_964630465.1 uncultured Christensenella sp. | reverse complement strand
GAAGTCACAGGTCAAATAAACCGGACGAAAAACTGCCCCTCGGACTTCAGTTCGAGGGGCAGTTTTCTCTTTTCACCGCGACGGCTGAAGAGCGATCGGGCTCAATCAGACAGGCTGATCTCTTCCAGCTTTGCCGGATCCCTGATGATGATATCGCGCTGTCCCCTGAGGCGGATCACCTTTTCTTCCTGTAAAGCGGCGAGTTTGCGGCTCAGAGTTTCCTGGGTCATGCCAAGCTGTGAGGCCAGATCTCCTTTTGTCATCGGCAGATTGATCTCCTCCCGGCCCTGCGCCAGCTCCAACAGGGCCGCCGCTACCCGCTTGCTCACCGAGCTCAGGCTGATGTCTTCGATGCGTGTTTCCGCCTCCTCCAGCCTGCGGGAGAGATCGTCGAGCACTTTGAAGGCAATGGAGGGATACTTTCCCATCAGACCCTTGAGCCGCTCTCCGTTCAGCACGCACATGGTGGTCAATTCCAACGCCTGGGCATTGTCTGTAAGGGGCAGCGATGAAAAAAGGGACAGCTCCCCCATGAACTCCCCAGACTCAACAAGGCGAAGGACCTGCTCCTTTCCGCCTGCATTCAGCCGAAACAGCTTGACTCTGCCGGTATACACAACATACAAAGTGCCGCCTTCATCGCCTGAGCGATAGATCGTTTCGCCCTTTTCATAGCTGCGTGAAGCCGCGATGTCCACAATCTCCATCCGCTCGTCCGGGCTGAGGCTGGCAAATATGGGTACCTGGTCGATGCAGTGTATATGGCTTTGGCAGTGGTGACAGCATGACATTCGCGTTTCCTCCCGGCTTTCGGCGGCTCTGATGACTTTACAGCAAAACTGTTCCTGCCCATTATACCGCCTGAGCGCCTGATTCGCAAAGAAAAGATAGCCCTTAGCCCTTCGGCCCGGCTGACTGCAGGATGTTGGATAGCTTCGCTTCATTTGCAGCCGCAGAATCGCTCACAGAGATGAACTCTGCGGACAGGCCATAAGGATCGAAAGCCATTCTTCCCGCATGTTTACCCGATGCGTATGCCATTCTTTTTGATGCTCCCGTGCCCCGGATCTATTCTTTGATAGTCTCCGCTTCCTCAAAGTCAGGATCGGCCGGGGGCAGCTTGTCGCAGACCATCAGCCAGGCGTCCTCGCCCGTATCTTCATAGTAGCGTTTGCGCACATTGACCTTCAAAAACCCAAGAGATTTATACAGGTTCTGGGCTGCTGTGTTGCTTTCGCGCACTTCCAGGGTCAGGTACTCAGCCCCCAGGTTGGCCGCATACTGCATGAGGGCGCCCGTGATCAGGCGTCCCCATCCTCTGCCCCTGAAGTCCTTTCTGACGGCGATGTTGGTCACATGAGCCTGATCCCAGATGATATGGACACCGCCAAAGGCGACGATGTCGCCCGCCTCCTCAATGACGAGGTAGCGGGCGACTTTGTTTTCGGTCATTTCATAGATGAAATCTTTTTCAGACCAGGGCGTTGAGAATATCTCCGCCTCCAGCCGATGAACGGCGGGCACATCGGCCAGAGTCATCCGTCGGATCAGGGGCTCAGCCATGTTTCGCCTCCCGCTCGCGTTCCGCCTGAGGGCGGCGCAGGTAGAGGGGCAGCAGCTCCTGCGGAGGAATGGCGGCTTCCCGCCCCTGCCAGGCGATCATGGCCGCAGCGCCCGCTTTGAGAAGGTTGAGATGAGCCGGCGCGAAACTTGCCCTATCCCCCAGCGTCTCTGCGATGCGCTCGCGGTATGCATCCGCGCCATCTCCCATAAACACAAAGCGATCGCCGAAGGAATCGATCGATTCAAGATACTCCGGCAGCTTCAGCGCCGCGTCATCCATCAGCCGTTTCTTTGCGCGGAAGGCCGCTCCGTAGACCTGCCCGGCCCGCGCGTCGCGGATGGGGCAGATGACCCGCTCATCCGCATACAGGCCCCGCGCCAATGCCTCCAGGGCATTGACGGGCAGGCACAGCCGGCCCAATCCCTGCGCCATAGCCTGAACTGCCGCCACCGCGATGCGCACCCCCGTAAAGGAGCCCGGGCCGACAACGGCGGAAAACAGGCTGATATCCTTCATCATGAGGCCGCTTGCGCGCAGGGCTTCCTCCGCCATGGGCATCAGGTTGACCGAATGGGTCAGCCGGTTGACCAGCGTGGCCTCATAGATCAGCCTGCCGTCCTGCACCAGGGCCAGGCCCGCCGAAGGGCCGGAGGTATCCAAACACATCAATATCATCGCCCATCCTCCTTGGCCCGTAAGATGTCATCGAGGCCCGGCAAGTGAAAGTCCCCGCGCGGCAAAAAGCGGACGCGGCGGAGGTCTTTCCCCCGTTCCTGTTCGATCGCCACTTCCAGGCAATCCACAGGCAGCAGCTCCGGCGCGCGCTCGTGCCACTCGATAGCCGTAACCGCAGAGCTCTGAATCAGCTCATCCAGGCCCGATTCGATCAGCTCCTCGGCGCCGCTCACCCGGTACCAGTCGAAATGGTGCAGGGGCAGCCTCCCCTCATCATAGACATTCAGGATGGTGAAGGTGGGGCTGGGTACGGGCCCCCCGATGCCGAGCCCGCGCGCAAGGCCGCGGCAAAACTCGCTTTTTCCGGCGCCCATGCCGCCGGTCAGCAGCAGCACATCCCCCGGGCGAAGCAGGCCCGACAGCGCGGCGCCCAGCGCGCGCATATCCCCGGCCGTATCTGCGATCAGACTCAAGTCAGACCCTTCCTTTTTTCAGCAGCGGCGACAGATAGGGATAGATCAGGTAGGTCACCACGCTGATGACCAGGCCTTTCAAGAGGTTGAAGGGGCCCGTGACGTAGAAGATCAGCTTGGGCAGCGTGTCGATCGTGACAAAGGGCACGGCTTTATCCATCATGGAGATGATGCTCTCGATGGAACTGCGGCTCGTGTACATCGGAATCAGCACGTAGTAATTGAGCAGCATGCCCGCAGCCACCATCAGCAGGGTACCCGCCAGCATCCCCCACAGCACGGTATTGCGGGTGCGCTTCCTCTGATAGGCCAGGGTGGGCGGCAGCACAAGGCAGGCCAGCGAAACAAAGTCGGCGATCTGGCCGATGCCGCCGCTGGTGGTGCCCAGCATGCCCAGCAGGTTTTTTACCAGCAGGGTCAGCATGCCCGCCAGCGGTCCCATCGAGAAACCGCCCAGCAGCACGGGAATACCGCTGAGGTCCAGCTTATAAAAGCCTACGATGGGGATCGACAAAAAGCGCAGCAGGACAAACGCGATGGCGGCCAGCAGGGCGATGCGCACCATCATCTGAGTGGATACAATTTTCTTTTTCATTCTTCTGATTCCTCTCTCATATGCGTCCCTTTTTAAGTAGCGGCGACAGATAAGGGTAGATCAGGTAGGTCACCACGCTGATAACCAGACCCTTGAGCAGATTAAAGGGGCCGGTGACATAGAAAATCAGCTTGCTGAGCGAATCGATCTGCAGGAAGGGAACTGCCTGATCCATGATGCCGATGATGCTGTCCACCGATATCCAGCTGGTATACAGCGGGATCAGCACATAGTAGTTAAGCAGCATGCCCGCAGGGATCATCAGCAGCGTGCCCGCCAGCATCCCGAACAGCACGGTGTTGCGGGTCCTGTTCTTTTGGTAGGCCAGGGTGGGCGGCAGGATCAGGCAGGCCAGCATGACAAAGTCGGCGATCTCGCCGATGCCCCCGCTGGATGAGCCGATCAGACCCAGCAGATCCTTGACAAGCAGGGTCAGCATACCGGCCAGCGGCCCCATCGCGAAGCCTGCCAGCAGGATGGGGATGCCGCTGAGATCCATCTTGTAAAAACCTACGACGGGGATCTCAAAAAAGCGAAAGAGTATGAAGGCGATGGCCGACAGGAGCGCTACGCGCACCATCATCTGGGTGGATACCAGTTTTTTTCGATTGTTCGTCATGAAAACCTCCTGTGTTTTGCAAGCAGCTTCCCGCGGCGTCAAAATCGCCCTCCGAAAATGCTTCAGAGGGCGATGCATCGCATACGCAAAACGCGTTCTTCTCTCATCCAGACTGTTACTGTCGGCCACGGATTCTCACCATGTCAGCCTTTCGGCTCGCGGGCTTTACCGCCGGTGGGGACTTGCACCCCGCCCTGAAGTTGCTTGGTATTCATTTCGACATTAAGTGTAGCACCCCGGCGGCACCTTGTCAACGAGGCCCGGTCAGAACACCCGCGCGGCGCCTTCGGCCCGTACATCCAGGATATGGCAGGACCCGTCGCCAAATACCGCCTCTTGCTTTTTGACAAAGCGTTCCAAGAGATCCGAAGGCACAAAGTTAAGCGTCGTCCCGGCAAAGCCCCCGCCGTGTACACGGCAGGCGCCCCGGCCCTCAAGGATGTCATCCGACAGGGCCAGGGAGATGGCCAGGGGCTGCTCGCCCTTATCGGGCGAGATATTCTGCAGTAGCTGCCAGCTGGAGCGGCCTGAAGCATTGATCTGCCTGAAGAAGCTGTCGAGGTCCCGGTCTTTGAGCGCCTCCGCCGCCAGGCTGACACGCTCATTCTCCCGGTAATAGTGCATCGCACGCAGCACGGCCCGATCCCCGTAAACTTCGCGCAGCAGCGCGATGGCACGGAAGAACTCCTCCGGCCGCACGGCACGCAGGGCTTCTTCGCCGAAATGCGTGGCGATGGCGTTCATGTCTTCACGGATGGAGGCATACTGGGGCGTCAGGTCATCGTGGCTGCCGCCCGTTGAGACCACGACCATGGCATAGCCTGCAGCCTCAAAGCTGAAGCTGAGCGGCTCCACACGCGGGTCTTCCGTTTTAAAGTCGATCGCCGTCATGCCCCCCATGCTGCTGGCCATCTGGTCCATCAAGCCCGATGGTTTGCCAAAGTGATGATTTTCCGCGTATTGGGCGATCCGGGCGCGCTCGACGCTGTCAACGGATTGTTCGTTAAACAGGGTGTCAAACACGCTGACCAGCATCACCTCAAAGGCGGCGGAACTCGACAGGCCGCTGCCGCTTAAAACATCCGAGGTGACCACCGCGTCAAAGCCGCCGATGGCATGGCCTGCCCTTGTCATGCCGTCCGCCACGCCGCGGATCAGGGCAGCCGAACTGCCTTCTTCCTCAGGAATGGGCGACAGCTCGCTCAGATCGATCTCGATGGGCTCGTAGCCTTCGCTGAAAAGCTTGACCAGCTTGTCCTCTCTGGCCGTCACCGCGCAGAGGGTGTCGAGGTTGACGGCGGCGGCCAGTACGCGCCCCTTGTTGTGGTCGGTATGGTTGCCGATGATCTCCGCGCGGCCGGGTGAGCTGATGAGATACAGCGGGCTTTCTGACTGAAAAATATCCTTGTGCAGCTTGATCAGCGCCTTATGACGCCTGACCTGGCGGACCAGGGTCCCCTCCCGGTGCCCGTAGAGGGCTGCCAGACGGTTCATGCTCTCGGGCGATTGGATTTCACGCAGCAGATTGGTATAGTTCATCGTATTTCCTCCGCAGATTGATCCAGCACATCCTGCCAGAATGATAGAAATTGATCGAGGCCGAGGGCTTTGAGCTCTGCCTCAAATTCGGAAAACTGCTCGTCGCCCGTCTCCCATTCCCCCAGGACAAAGCGGGCGATGCTCTCGTCCACATAGCGCCCAAGCGATGCCTGCAGGGGGGCGATCTCTTCCTCCTGCGCCCTGGTCAGGGAAAAGGGCGGGAAGGGGTCCAGGGCCAAGGCTGAGACCAGGTCGATCTGCTCGGACACGCGCCGCACCACCTGATCGCTGTACATCCGCTGGAAGTCATCATTGCTGACGCCGGGAGGCGTCGTCCCGGTCATAATCGACACACCGCCCAGAAAGCTCTGCTGAGAAGCGGCCTCGGTCTTGCGCCAGGTGCCGTCCCCGTCCACGAGGTAGTCACTGCCTTCCTCGCCCGACGTGGCAAGAATCGATCCTTCATCGGTATAAAGATAATCCACCCAGCCGAGCATCTCCCCCGGATCCTCGCAGGCGGCGGTCAGGGCAAAGGCGCCCGGCGTCGCGCGCGGAGAGATGCCGCGGTAGATCTGTTCTCCTTCGTATGCAAGCGGGGGCACCACGGCATACTGGTCCGTCCAGGAGGCCGGCAGAACATAGGTCGGCAAAGGGGCGAATAGGCTGCCGTAGCGTACCGCCGCCTTTTCGTCCGTTACGCGGCGCAGCGTATCGGCCGTGCTGAAGCCTTCTTTATCGATCAGGCCCTGCCGGTACAGCTCGCGGGCCCATCTGATAAACTCAGAAAAAGCGGGCTCCGCAGGCATGAACCTCACCTTGCCGTCCCGCGCAAATATATTAAAGTCATTGGCGGCCAGCCCGAAGGCATGGGCCAGGTACTTGAGATCATAAGCGCCCATAAATGCCAGTGGCACCTCATCGGCCTTGGCGTTGCGGTTTGGGTCGCTGTCCTTGAAGGCCCGCAGCACCGCTTCCAGCTCTTGCGCCGTCACAGGCATGTCAAGCTTCAGGTCGTCCAGCCAGCTTTGGTTGATCCACAGGCAGTTCTGGGAAGGGGTCAGGTTGATATAGGGCAGCGCGCCGATCCTCCCGCCGGGCAGTGTGACGGCGGACTTTACATCAGGGTTGTCCTCCAGCAGGCGGTGAAGGCTGGGCGCGTATTCCTCTATCAGCGGGGCCAGATCGATCAAAATGCCCGCGTCGAGCATATCGATCGTCTCAGCAGGGCTCAGCTCTGCCTTGAACAGTACCTGGGGCAGCTCGGCCTCCGGCTCATAAAAACCGGCCTTGATCTTTTCCCACTCGCGGCTCCCATTTGCCTGGCGGTACTCAAAAACAAAACCGGTGCGTTGTTCCATCCGTTTAAAAAACAGGTTTTCAGACCATATCCTGTAGCTTTCCTGATCCTCCATTCCTGCCATGATCAGAGGCTGCGCGCTTGCTGCAGCCGGGGGGATCAGCATCAGGCAAGCGAGCACAAGGCTGATAAGAGATTTACGCAAAGCATTTCCTCCAAAAGACTTGATAGGCTGTAATTATACAGGAATTTTACATTTGTTGCCAGAAATAATCACCCCAGAGCCGATCGGATCAGCCATAGGATCAGCAAATGGCCGGGGTACATGCTGTAGCTCAGCCACCTGGGCACCCGGATGCCCGTATCGGTTCTGAAGATCATGAAGGGCAGGCTCAGGATGGCCAGGGCCTGCAGGCGGAGCATTGAAAAGACCATGGATACCACGGGGTAGAAAGGAGACAGATAGTCAACTTGCGGCTTGAGCGAAACCCCAAAAAGGCGCGTCACCTCCGACGAGCCCGTCCCCCAGTACAGGCAGAATGTGATCATCAGCGCGCTGAGACCGCCGCGGGATTCGCGGGCCAGATACATCAGGATGATCAGCAGCACTCCGCGCCAACCATAGTCCATCTGCTGCATCGCGGCGAGGCCGAGGCAGATCAGCGGAGCCCATATGTGCGAAAACCAGACCCTCTTGCGGATGCCGATGATGGCTAGCAATCCCAGCAGCAGCGTGGCCATCACATTCCATTCACGGATGCTGTGGCGCAAGGCCAGCATAAAGAAGGGCTGAGCGACCAGCCCCCCGATCAAAAGGCGCAGGGCATATTGGGGTAAGCTTTTCGTATGGACGCTACCCGCAGCCACCCCCCAGCAGAACAAGGGAAAGGCGATCCGCCCGATTACCCGCAGCTCTGTTATGCCGGGGAAAAAGATCGCGCCGACGTGGTCGATCAGCATCGTCAGCATGGCGATTGTTTTCAAAAGGCCGGCGTCCGCGTTCAGCCGCGGGGAGATGCCGGTTTTTACCGCTTGCTCCATCATTCTCACCTCTGGTGGGAGTATAGCCCCGCGGGGCCCGGGGCGCAAGGCTTTATTTACTGTTTTACTTTACCCAATCGCCGAAATGTGGTATCTTAGCGTATTGAAAGGGGCGAGGAGATTTGCAGGCACAGCAGGCGATGGACGCCGCTTCACTGGCGGCTCAGACCATCCTGGAATGCAGCGGAGAAGTCTACCGGGCAGAGGAGACAGCCATCCGTATGTGTGAGGCTTTCGGCCTGTCGCGCTCAGAGATCATTTGCTTTCCCACCGGCTTTACGCTGCATGCCTTGTCCGGCGATGAAAGCTACACCCGCATCAAGCGCGTCAAGGAGCGCAGCATCCAGCTGCAGCTGTTGGACGATGTCAACAGCATTTCCCGTGCCAGCTGCGACGGTCGGCTGGACGCCGGCCTGGCGCTCGAGGCACTCAAGGCCCTGCGGGAGGCCCCTGCGCCCAAAAACCGGACAAAGGCTCTTGCTTTTGCCGTAGCCGCCGGGTTTTTCTCGGTCATGTTCGGCGGCGGGCTGCGTGAGTTCATCTTGGCGGCCCTCGCGGGCGCGCTGGTACAGTGCGTATCGCCGATCCTTCTGAAGCTGCACGCGCCCGCCACCCTGATCAGCATCGCGGGGGGCTTTACCGCCTCCGCGGCCACGCTGGTTTTGATCTCCATGTTCGGCGGCAGCCAGGAGGCCATCATCACCGGGGCCATCATGCCGCTGCTGCCCGGGCTTGCCGCCACCAACGCCATGCGCGATACCATGCGCGGCGATCTGGTCAGCGGCCTGGCCAGAACCACCGACGCGCTGATGAGCGCCGTGCTGGTCGCGGCGGGCGCTGCCATCGCGCTGATGATGTAGGAGCCTGCCAGACCATGAATGTTTTGATCCAATGCATCGCCGCCATGCTTGCTTCCGCCGCCTTCGGCTGGCTGCTGCGCCAGCCGAAAAAGACGATGCTGTTTACTTCGCTGATCGGCGTCAACGGTTATGTGATCTTCCTGCTGATGGGGCAGAGCGCCATGGCCTACTTCACGGCATCCCTGGTCGTCGGTCTGCTGTGCGAGCTGGCCGCCCGGGTGACCCGCATGGCGACCACACTGTTTTTAGTCAGCGCCATCATTCCCCTGGTCCCGGGCCTCGGGCTCTACCGCACGATGATGTATACCGCGGAGGGCAACCTCCAGATGGCCTTGTCCACCGGTGTGGAAACCGCCATCGGCATCGGCGCGATCGCCCTGTCGCTGACCATCGCAAGCACTGTATTTTCCAACATCCGCATTCATGTAAAGCCGGATGTCCAATAGAACTGAAAGGAATGATTATATGCACATTCTGATATCAAACGATGACGGCGTCTTTTCAAGCGGCATTCAGATCCTGGCGCAGGCAGCCGTCCAGCGGGGCCACCGCGTCACCGTGTCCGCCCCGGCGACCCAGCAAAGCGCCATGAGCCACCGGCTGACCATCGACCAGCCCATGATGGCCGAGCCTTACAATATTCCCGGCGCGCGCGCCTTCGCGGTGGACGGAAGCCCCGTTGACTGCGTGCGCCTGGGCAAATATTTGGCCGAGGACGACCCGATCGACTTCTGCCTGTCGGGCATCAATGACGGCACCAATCTGGGCGCCGCCCTGTATTATTCGGGCACGGCTGCCGCCGCCAGGGAGGCTGCGATGCTCAATATCCCCTCCATGGCCCTGTCGATCGGCGTGCGCGCGACGGAAGAGATGATCCGAAACCTGGCAAACTTCGCCCTTGACCTGCTCCCCGCGCTGAAGGAACGGTCCATGCCCCGGCTGACCTTCCTCAACATTAACGCCGAGGCGATCGAGCCGGACAAGCTCAAGGGTGCGCGCCTGTGCCCCATCTCCGACAGCTTCTATATGGACGGCTATGTGCGGCGTGTCAACCCCAGGGGCGTCCCTTATTTCTGGATCGAATCGGGTATGGCCGTCGAGCCGCCGAAACCCGGAACCGATGTCGACCTGTGCGCGCAGGGGTACATCACCTGCACCTTTGTGGGCGGTTTTCTCGATAACAACCACCTGTTCGAAGGGATGCTTGGTACAAGAGAGGATTAAGTCTATGGATGAGTACCAGCCAATCATGAATCAGCTCAATCTGTCGGGCAAGCGGATGAGCAAGGGCCACCGCAAGATCGCGGCATTCATTGAGGAGAACTACGATAAGGTGGTCTTTATGACCGCCGCCCGCCTGGGGGAGGTCGTCAGCATCTCGGAGAGCACCGTGGTGCGCTTTGCCAATGCCTGCGGCTATGAAGGCTACCCCCAGATGCAGCGCGCGCTCAAGGAAATCGTGCGCCACCGGCTCACGCCCTCACAGCGCCTGTCGATCTCCAACGATCTGACGGCCGACCAGCTGCCCGTAGAGGTGCTCAAGACCGACATGCAGAATATCCGCGCCACCATCGAGCAGATGGACCGCGATGTGTTCGCCCAGGTAGTGGAGGAAATTTCAAAGGCGGGGGCCATCTATCTGCTCGGGCTGCGCTCGGCAGCCCCCCTCAGCGAGTTCTTCGGCTACTATCTGCGCTATATCTTCGATGATGTGCGCGTGATTTCAAGCACGGTCAACGATACCTTTGAGACCATCGCCCGCATTAAACCGGGCGATGTGATGATCGCCATTTCTTTCCCCCGCTATTCAAACCGCACGCTGGAATGCATGCAGTTCGCGGGCTCAAGGGGCGTCAAAGTCATCGGCATCACTGACGGCCCGCTCAGCCCCCTGCACGACGTGGCAGACCTCTGCCTGGTCGCGCGCACGGATATGGCCTCCTTTGCCGACTCACTCGCAGCCCCCATGTCCCTGATCAATGCCCTGATCGCGGCCCTGGGCAATCAGAAGCGGGAGACGCTCACCAGCAACTTTGCACAGATGGAATCGGTATGGGATGCCTACCGTGTCTATGCCGAAAAAACTTAAGCGTGTTCTGGTGATCGGCGGAGGTCCGGCGGGCATGATGGCCGCCTTGTTTGCCTTGCGGGAAGGGGCCGAAGTCCGGCTGCTTGAACGCAACGAAAAGCTGGGCAAAAAACTGTACATCACGGGCAAGGGCCGCTGCAATGTGACCAATGCCGCCCTGGGCGAGGACTTTTTGTCCAATATTCCCCGAAACCCGCGCTTTCTTTATTCGGCGCTCGATTTTTTATCCTCAGACGACCTGCGGGGCGAGCTGCGCTCCCTGGGCTGTGATACCCTGGTGGAGCGCGGGATGCGTGTCTTTCCCGTTTCCCAGAAGGCATCCGATGTCACCCGGGCCCTCAGCCGCGGGATCGAAGCGGCGGACGTCCGCCTTGGCGAGCGCGTGGAGTCGCTTGTGCAAGACCCCTCAGGCGGCTTCACGGCCTTTACCGAAGGCGGCGGGCGCTATGAGGCGGACAGCGTGGTCATCGCCACCGGCGGCCTGAGCTACCCCGGTACGGGCTCCACCGGCGACGGATATCTTTTGGCCCGCGCCTTTGATCATCGCGTGACAGAAACCTTTCCCGCCCTGGTCGCCTATGAGACGGCGGACGATTGGTCGCGCCCCTTGCAGGGGCTTACCCTTAAAAACGTTGTGCTGGAAGCCGGGATGGGCAAAAAGACCCTGTTCTCCCGGCAGGGCGAGCTTTTGTTTTCCCATCGGGGCATCACCGGCCCTTTGGTGCTGAGCATGAGCAGCCACCTGGCAGGCCTGGATACGCAGAAGATCAGCTGCTTCATCGACCTGAAGCCGGCTGTCACGCGGGAACAGCTGGACCATCGTCTGACAGACCTGCTGCGGGAAAGCGGAAAAAAACAGCTGTCCGGCGTGCTGACGCAGCTGATGCCCGCTTCCTTGGCCGCGGCCTTCGCGGGCCTCTGTGCCTTAGACCCCCGCAAGCAGTCCGGGCAGGTCAGTACCGCAGAGCGGCGGCGGATCTCTGACACGCTTAAACGGCTGTCCATTCGCCTGACGCGTCCCCGGCCGATCAACGAGGCCGTGGTCACGCGCGGCGGCATTGATCTCAAGCAGATCGACGCCTCCACCATGCAATCCAAAACAACGCCCGGGCTTTTTTTCGCGGGCGAGGTGCTGGATGTGGACGGCTATACGGGCGGTTTTAATATGCAGACGGCCTTTTCTACCGGCGCGCTGGCCGGTCATCACGCAGCGCAAATATCATCTGAGCAGGAGACAGCCATTTAACGTGCATTACATCGTGATTGATTTGGAGTGGAACCAGCCTTTAAGCCATCAGAGCAGTGTTTTTCGACGGGTCGGCGACCGTTTGATGTTTGAAATGATCCAGATCGGTGCGGTCAAGCTTGACGAACAGCGGAGGATGAAGGGCTCTTTCAGCCGCCTGATCACGCCGCAGCATTACATGAAGCTGCACCCGCGCATCCGCCGCATCACCGGCATCACTCAGGATGATCTGTCCGACGCACCCACCTTTCAGGAGGCGCTGGATCAGTTCCTTGACTGGTGCGGAGAGGACGCGGTGCTTCTGACCTGGGGCAGCGATGACCTCTCCGTGTTTCAGCAGAATCTGGATTTTTTTAAATCCAAACGAACCCTTCCCCCATTTTATGACCTGCAAAGCCTGTATTGCGCGATCAACGAGGGCGGGAAGGACCGCAAGGGCCTGTCTGCGGCGCTCAGCTTTTACGGCATCCCTTCAAGTGACGAACACCTCTTTCATAACGCGGTGGACGACGCCTATTATACCGCCCTTGTGTTTCAGCGCTTTGAGGATGCCAAGGCCATCTTCGACCACCCGCAGACCGCCCGGCGGCTTGGCAAAGCCAGGATCAGCAGGCGTGAAACAGGTGACGAAAAGATAGTCAAGAGCGAGCGGGGGTATTATTCCAGCAACTTTGGCAAGCTGATCCCCTGCCCCGTCTGCGGTAAAAAGGGCCGTGTCCTGGAAGGCTATGTCCTGCAGCGGGGAGTGCGCACGGCGCTGGCCGACTGCCCGGATCACGGCCTGATGTACGCACAGGTCACCTTTGACACCAACGACAAGCAGGAAATGATCGCCAAACGCAGGATCTATATTTCAGACGAGCAGAACCCGGCCTATGTCGTGACCAAGCATTTGCAGTGGCAGCAAAAGGCCACCGCTCAGAGAGGGAGGTAAACCATTGTCCTTTACGATCACCATTTCTGACCGAAGGCGCACGTTTTCGCAGGCAATTATCGTGGAGCAGGCCTTCGAGGCCATGCTGCCCGAGATACCGGCGCGCGAGCTTCTGGGTGCCTTTGAACGCCAGCGGGTACACGAGCTGTGCGAATGCATTGACCGGGACATCGTGCTGTCGCCCATCACCTATAAGGATGAAGAAGGGCGGCGTATCTATGAGCGCTCGCTGCGCTTTGTCTTCCTGATGGCAGCCAAGCGCTGCTTTCCGGATGCCGATCCGATCATCGAGCATTCTCTGGGCCAGGGTGTCTACGTCCGCCTGAGCGGCCTGCGTCTGACAGAGTCTGACGTCGCCCAGATTGAGCGCGAGATGCGCCATATCATCTCCTGTGATCTTCCCTTCAGCCGCCACAGGTGGACCAAAACAAAGGCCATTGAATACTTCACCTCGGTGGGCAGCGAAGACAAGGCCAGACTTTTGTCCTACCGTCCTTATGAGCACTTTGATATTTACCAGCTCGACGGCATGTACGAGTATTTTTACGGCGCAATGCTGCCCAGCACAGGGCACGCCCCCGTGTTTTCTCTGCGCGCGCATGCCCCGGGCCTGGTGGCCCTGCTGCCGGACGCCAACGACCCCACCAGGCCTTCCGATTATCACAGCCTGCCCAAGCACATGGCCGTTCACCGGCAATCCAGTGACTGGTGCCGCATGCTCGGCTGCTCCACTGTCGCCGATCTCAACGGCCTGGTTGAAAAAGGTGGCATCAGAGAAATGATCCGCGTCAATGAAGCTTTGCACGACAAGACCCTGTCTGAGATCGCCCAGGACATCGTCAACCGAGGCGCTCGGGCCGTCTTCATTTCCGGGCCGTCGTCCAGCGGCAAAACCACCTTTGCCAACCGCATCGCCATCCATCTGCGGGTCAACAGGCTGCGCCCTTTGATCATCTCGCTGGATGACTTTTATATTGACCGGGACAAGCTCCCGCTGGAGAATGACGGCAAGCCTGACCTCGAGGCCTTGAACGCGCTGGATGTCCCTTATTTCAGGGAATGCCTGCACCGGCTGCTGCGCGGCGAAGAGGCGCAGATGCCCCGCTTCAACTTTGAAACCAAGAAACGCGAGGAGCGCTATGTGCCCATCAGTCTGGCTCCCGACCAGCCCCTGATCATCGAGGGCATCCACGCGCTCAATCCTGCCCTGCATGAGGGCTTTGAACGCCGGCTGACCTGCCTGATCTATATCAGCCAGCTGACCAGCGTCAACCTCGACAACCACAACCGCATCCGCACGACGGACGCGAGGCTTTTGCGCCGTCTGGTGCGCGACAGGCAGTTCCGCGGCACCAAGCCCGAAGAAACCCTGGCGATGTGGGACAGCGTGCGCCAGGGCGAGGAAAAATGGGTCTTCCCCTATCAGGAGGAGGCGGATATCATCTTCAACTCCGCCCTGCACTATGAGCTTCCCGTCTTCCGCGCCATCGCCTACGACATCCTGCGGGCTGTGCCCAAGGATGACCCCAACTATATCCGCTGCAACCGCCTGGTCAAGATCCTCCATTACATGTTGCCGGTGAATTCGTCCGTGCTTGACGAGATCCCTCCGCTGAGCATTTTGCGGGAGTTTATCGGCGGAAATACTTTATATCTTCACCCTGAGTCATTTGAGGAATAAGCGGCACAAGATAAAAGGGGGAGCGTCGCTCCCCCTTTTATGGACAGATCAGGTATTTAAACGCTTCTCGTTCTCACAGTGTGGATAAATGAGCTTTCGGACAGCTTGGTCACAATGTCGGTATAGTTGACCTTGCTGGGCAGCCTGAGGGTATAGATGTTGGTGTACAGGCTCCTGTTGTCAACACTTTTGAGCGTCTCAACGTGAAAGTCGATATCCAGCACCAGCACGCCGATCTGGCTGAAGTAATCGTTGATAAACTTGATGGACTCGGACCTGTTGACGAACTTGACTTCCACATGCTTGACCGTGTTGATGCGGATGAAGCGGCCCAGCAGGAACAGTATCACGATCACCAGAACGGCGACGGACAGGGCCAGCCAGTAAAACCCAAAGCCGATCATCAGACCCAGGCAGGCCACGTTCCACAGGCCGGCCGCGGTGGTCAGGCCGGAAATCTTTTTCTGGGCAGTGAAGATGGTGCCGGCGCCCAGAAAGCCTATGCCGCTGATGACCTGCGCCGACATACGGCCGATGGTAATGCTGATGTTCAGGTCAGGGTTGGTGTTGACGAGGCTGGTATGCAGATGAAGGCTTTCGAGCATGGCAATGGAGCAGGCGCCCAAGCAGACCAGCACATGCGTACGCAGCCCGGCCGGACGGTTTTTATGCTCGCGCTCGACGCCGATGATAAAACCGACCATCAGAGCAAACAGCACCCGCATAACGACATCCGTGTTCGACATTGACCTGGCTGCCAAAAAGTCGAGGGAGTTGAAAAAATCCATGCGTATCACCTTTCAATATAACATGACTTCCTGTGTATAATAGCATGGTCACCCAAACTGCGCAAGATAAGCACGACAAGTTCACCGAGGTGCACAGTGAAAGAAATCCTGTATGTCGACAACGCCTTCTGGCGGTCAAGATCGGCCCGGAGCCTTCGCCTCAGTTTGAGGGAGGCCGCCGCGCGCCAGGGCATCCGCTTGACAGAGCGGACAAACGCGGACTTTCTCAAGCCGGACAGCCTGAAAGCGCTTCCCGGCATCGCCCTTTTCTGGGACAAGGATCAGCGGCTGGCCCGCCTCCTGGAATTAAGCGGCCTGAGGCTTTTTAACTCGTCGGAGGCTATCCGGCTGTGCGACGATAAGACGCTCACCTACCTGACGCTGTCGGCGGCCGATATCCCGATGCCCGATACGTTGCTTTGCCCCTTTACCTTTGCCAATGTAGGCTTCAGCCACATGAGCTTTGTTGAGGACGCGGCGATCCGCCTTGGCCTGCCCTTTGTGATTAAAGCTGGCTTCGGCTCCTTCGGCGCCCAGGTCTTTTTAGCGCATACGGTGGAGGAGGCGGCCGGGCATCTGGCGCGCCTGGCCGGCGAGCCCGTGCTGTTTCAGCGCTTTATCCGCGAAAGCGCGGGACGTGATCTGCGTATATACGTCGTTAAAGGGCAGGTGATCGCCGCCATGGAGCGGATCAATACCGAGGGCGATTTTCGCGCCAACATCGCCGGGGGCGGTTCGGCCAGGCGGCATATTGTCAGCCCCGAAGAAAGGCAGGTCGCGCTGTCTGCCTGTGAGAAGCTGGGGCTTGATTTCGGCGGAGCGGATCTGCTTGTGTCAAAGGACGGGCCTTTATTGTGCGAAGTCAACTCAAACGCGCATTTTGAGGCCCTGCGCGAGCTCAGCGGCGTCAACCCCGCCGATCACATCATCAGCATGCTGAAGGAGGAAACGGTATGACAGGATGGCTCGTCTACGATCAGGACAATATCAAACGAAACCAATTCTTTATCGACCGCTGGATGGACGCGGCGAAGAAGCGCGGCCTGGACCTGCAGCTGGTCACGGCGCAGCAGATCAGCTGGGGCCTGCGGCGGGGGCTTCCTTTTTTGATGAAAGACCTTTCGGACGCGCGCCCCAGCTTTGCCGTGATGCGCGCGCAGTATCCGCAGCTTCGCGCTCACTTGGAGAGCATGGACATCCCCTGCTTTAACAATGCCAGGGTAGGCGATATCTGCAACGACAAACAAAAGACCCACAGCCTGCTGTCTGGCCTGCTGCCGATGATGCCGACTTCCTTTCTGACGCCTTTGGCCTTTCAAAACCCCTTTCCTTATCCGGTCGTTGTCAAGGGCGCGCACGGCTGCGGGGGCCGCTCCGTCTACCTGGCGGATAACGAGGCCGAGTACGCAGAGGCGGTGCGCAAAATATCCCCCGACACCTTCATCGTGCAGCCCTTGAGCAGCGACCCGGGAAAAGACCTGCGCGTCTACGTGCTGGGCAACCGGATCATTGCCGCCATGCTGCGCTACCAGGAGGGTGATTTTCGCAGTAATGTCGGCCTGGGCGGCGGTTCGCGCCCCGTGGATGTCACCGATGAACTGAGGGATTATGTCGGCCGCGTCCTGGCCCACTTTGATACGGGTCTGGTGGGTGTCGACTTCATCTATCATGAGGGCAGGCTTGTCTTTAATGAGGTGGAGGACGCAGTCGGCACCAGGATGCTGTACATGCACACCGGGCTTGATATCGCCGACGAATACCTGACCCTGATACTAAAAACAATCGCCCCGTAAAGCTTTCGTCACAGAGCTGTCGCATTCATTTGTCAGCCATGGTATACTATAGGCGCTCCGGATCAGTCCGGATAATGCCATCTGCAAGGAGTTACATGATGCGATCCAATCCCCGCAAATCCGTCAGGCGCGGCCGCAAGCGGGCCAGAAATCTGAGCCTGCTGTTTGTGTTTGCCCTGCTCTTAGCTGTGCTGATTGTGATCTCGCCCAGCGAGCCTACCAAATCCGCGCTGAATATCGACGATGAAGGCAACTTGGTCTCCATCTACGAAGGCCTGGTGATCAGCGAGGCCATGAGCTCCAACGGCAGCGCCTATCCTGATGAAAGCGGCAACTTTGTCGACTGGCTGGAGCTGTGGAACAGCGGCAATACTGAGATCAACCTGGAGAACATCACGCTGTCCAACCGGCCGGATAAGGCGAAGTTTATTTTCCCCGAGCACATCCTGGCGCCCGATGAGCGGGTCATCGTATTTTGCGACAATGTCAATGCCAATGATCCGGGGCGCCCCTTCCACGCGAAGTTCAAGCTGAGCAGCATTGGCACCGAGATCTATGTCTTTGATACCAACGGCCACGTTCTGCGCGATCTGCGCCTGCCCACCCTCAACTCTAACGAGGTGTATGCCCTGACCGAGGACGGCAGCTATCAGAAGGTGGATTACTACTCCCCCGGCTTTCCCAACACACCCGAAGGCCACCACAAGTATCTCTCTCAGTATTCGGTCACCCCGGGCGATATCGTCATCAATGAGCTGATGCCCGCCGCCCGCACAGGCCTGCGAGATGAGGACGGCGACCTGAGCGACTGGATCGAGCTGCACAACCGCTCGGATAAAGACTACTCCCTGGAAAACCTGGCCCTCAGCGACAAGCCGGACAGGCCCGTCAAATGGGTGTTCCCCGAAGGCAGCTTCATCCCGGCGGGCGGGTACTACATCGTGTTCGCCTCCGGCAAGGACCGCGTCGGCGAAGACGGTTATCCGCACACCAACTTCGGGCTTTCCGCCGAAGGCGAGACCGTAACGCTCAGCACCCGCCACGGCCAGCTGGTCGACCGTGTGCAATACAGCCTGGTCCCCGCGGACCATACCTGGGGGCGCGACCCTCTGACCGACGGCTGGCGCATATTTGACATCGGCACCCCCGGCACGCCCAATACCGCTGAAGGAGCGGCGCAGGCGGACCGCTTTTTGCGCAGCCTCAACCCGACCGGCGTCTATATTTCAGAAGTGATGGCCAGCAACGACAGCTTCCCCGCCCTGCCCGGCATGGAGGCGACAGACTGGGTAGAGCTCTATAACTCCACCGACCAAATTCAGGATTTATCGGGCTACGGCCTGTCCGACAGCCTGACCTGGCCCAGGAAATGGCGCTTTCCGCAAGGCGTTGCCATTTACCCCGGCGAATACAAGATGGTCTTCCTGGATAAAAGCAAGGGCCCGGGGACAAACGCCTCCGACCTGCACGCCAACTTTGCCCTGGCCCGCCGGGGCGGCGAGGTCATGACCTTTTCGGACGCTGAAGGCCGCATACTGGACAGGATGATTTTGTACGAGATCCCCCTCAACATAAGCTACGGACGGTCGTTTGAGAGGGACGGCTTTTTTTATTATGATACGCCCACGCCCGGCCTGCCCAATGGGCCCGGTTTCACGGGCTTCGCGGCCAGGCCCATTCTGTCCGCTCCCAGCGGACTATACAAGGAAAATGTCATCCTGACCATGACGGCGCAAGACGGTGCGGAGATCCGTTACACGACCGACGGCAGCATCCCCACCATCGATAACAGCCAGCTTTATTCGGGCCCTCTTGAAATCAGCAACACCACCGCCCTGCGCGTCCGCGCCTTCCTTCCCGGTCTGCAGCCTTCTCAGATGGTCACGGCCAGCTATATCATGAAGACCTATTTCACCCTGCCGGTCGTCTCGCTGGTGATCGACCCCTGGGAGCTGTGGAACAATGAAACGGGCATGTTTGCCGCCGGGCTTAATGAAGACGGCACACCCATCGACCTGACGGCCTATTCCGGCATCCCCTTCCGCAACCCCACCCCGGTCTATCGCCTGCACGGCAAGGTACGGCGCCAGGCTTACGCAGAGATGTTTGAGCAGGATGGCAGCGCCACCATCTTCAGCCAGGGCATCACCATGGGCATCATGGGTCAATATTCGCTTGACATGCCGCAGAAATCATTGAAGCTGGTCTCCAAAGCAGGGCTCGGCGAGCGTTACTTCAACGCCTCCATCTTCCCTGACAGGCCCTTTGATCAGTACAAATCCCTCGTGCTGCGCGTCAGCGGCAACGATGCCGTGTGGACACGAATGGTGGACGGCCTGCAGAGCCGCCTGATCAATCAGATCAAGGACACCACGGTGATCAATCAGGCCTGGATGCCTGTGATCGTCTACATCAACGGCCAGTACTGGGGCCATTACAACCTGCGCGAGCGCGTCAGCCGCTACTTTGTGGCCCAACATGAAGGCCTTCCCTTGGAAATAGCGGACGAGATGAACATGATCGAGGGTGAAAGCAAGCCCTATTACGGCTCCAACAAAGAGTGGAAGGAGCTGATGGCCAAGATAAAAACCCTGGATATGAAAAACAGCCTGGAAGACCTGCAGTTTTTTGATGATCACATCGACATTGAAAATCTGATCGACTACCTGGCCATCCAGATCTTTTTCGCCAACACCGACTCGGGCAATATCCGCTCCTACAAGGTGCCTGGCGGCAAGTGGCGCTGGATCCTCTTTGACATGGACTACGGCCTGTTCGCCAGCTCCAATAACGGCGTGCGCAATATGCTCAACCCCAAGGGACACGGCGCCCAGGATGACCTGGATAACACGCTGTTTCTCAAGCTGCTTGAAAACGACCAGCTCCGGGACGACTTCCTGCGGCGCTTCGGCGAGCTCTTCCAGTACTTCACCACGGAAAGAATGATGGAGCAGCTTGAGATCTGCTACAACATCATCAAGCCGGAGATGCGCCTGCACTGGGACCGCTGGGCCGGACAGAATCTGAAGAACATCTCCGTCGACCAGCCCAATACGCCCGATGGGGCCTTGCGCTACTGGGAGCAGCGTGTCGAGCGCCTGCGCAACGTCATCCGCAAGCGTCCTCGTCATGCCTGGGTACAGATGCAGGATTGGTTTGGCTTATCGGATCAGCAGATGATCGAATACTGCGGGCCCAAGCCCGACTTCCCGCCGGGATC